>NZ_JAMYRR010000019.1:0-105092 GCF_040321535.1 Mesorhizobium sp. M0340
GTAGGGGAGTAGGGGAGTAGGGGAGTAGGGGAGTAGGGGAGTAGGGGAGTAGGGGAGTAGGGGAGTAGGGGAGTAGGGGAGTAGGGGAGTAGGGGAGTAGGGGGCATGTGTTCCAGAGTGCGTTCCACAGTGCAATCTACACCACTCACATACTGCCTTACTCCCCTATTCCCCTACTCCCTTACCGCTATCAAATGCCTTCGCCGGCAAGCTCCTCGGAAAGTGCGGCGACCTGGTCCTGGGCGCTGCGCATCATCGGGTAGATGCCGAGAACGCGCTGCCAGGCTTCAAGTGCCGACTGCTTGTGGCCGGTTTCGGCCATGATCTGAGCCAGGCCCGAAAGCGCGCCGAAATGGCGTGGTTCGAGCTGCAGGGTGCGGTCGATGTCCGCCATCGATTTTCCGTAGTTCTTCATCATGAAATGAACAGTGGCGCGCCGGTTCCAGCCTTCCGCATAGGTCGGCTGCAAAGTCACCACCTGATCAAGGAAATCGAGTGCAACATCGAATTTCTGGTTTTCGATTGCCTTCTGCGACCATTGCATCATCAGGTCGATAGAGGCGCTGCCCGACTGGGACCACTCGCTGCCGATGCGTCCGGCGATGCGCTCGGCCGCCTTTTCATTGCGTTCGCGCTTGAGATCGGCAAACAGCTGATCGAGCCGCGCCTGTTTCGTCTTGACGACCGGAGGTGCTGTCGGCGGAGTTGTGGTCGGATCTTCAGCCCACGCCGGCAGCGAGACAGCGCCGGAAACGAGGTAAGCCGTGAAAAATGCAAAAAGAATCCGCATCGCGGGAATCTAGCCCCCGACGCCGGATCGTCAAACTGAATTTAGCGTGAGAGTCGTATCATGCGAACGGAGGCGCGCAGCCTCCGTCGAAAACTCAACCCTGGCGCGCCTTGTAGCGCGGCGCGGTCTTGTTGATGATGTAGATGCGGCCCTTGCGACGAACCAGCTGGTTGTCGCGGTGACGCGCCTTCAACGCCTTGAGGGAATTCTTGATTTTCATGGTCTTGCCCATCGGTCTGGGCCCGGTCACGGGCCGAACTATTAAGGCGCGCCCACAGACGCGCCTTTGAACTGTGCGTGGCTCATAGACGAGGAGCGTTGCCCGTGTCAACCGCAAGCGCGTTGCCTAAACGATACGGACCGTTTCGTATCATCAAATATCCGCCACTGGCGCCTTGCGGCATTGCGCAGGCTTGCGACGGCTGGAATGATGCGGTTGCGAATTGGAGATCGTCATGCGCCGAATTCTTGTGTCCGCCTGTCTTGTCGTCCTCGCGGCAGGCTCTGTTGCCCATGCGCAGGAATGCGACCGCAATGACGACAGCCAGCAGATGATGAACATCTGCGCCGACGCGGACTACAAATCCGCCGACGCCAAGCTCAACAAGGCCTACCAGGATCTCATCGGCGGAAGTGACGCAAAAGCCAGCAAGCTGTTGCAGACGGCGCAGCGCGCCTGGATCGCTTTTCGCGACGCGGAATGCCTCTATTCCGCCGCGGACAGCGAAGGCGGCTCGATCTATCCGATGCTGATATCGGAATGCCTGACGCGGCTGACCGACGATCGCACCAAGCAGCTCACCGCCGATTCGACCTGCGCAGAAGGCGATGTGAGCTGCGCCAGCCCCGACGAGGACGAGAGCGGCGACATCCAGTAAGCGTAGGTTCTAACTTTGTGTTTGAGCACGATCTTTTCCGAACCGGATTCCACTTTTCGCTAGCGCGGACCTTCGGTTCGGGATCATGCTCTAGCTGCGGCGGCTCACGCGCGTAAAATGGCCCATCTTGCGGCCGGGCCGCGCCTCGGCCTTGCCATAGAGGTGCAGCATCAGATCGGGCTCGGCGAGCAGCTCAGCAACGCGCCGGATGTCGTCGCCGATCAGGTTTTCCATGACGCAGTCGAACTGCCGGGCGGGACTTCCCAGCGGCAGGCCGGCGACGGCGCGGATGTGCTGCTCGAATTGCGAGATGGTGCAGGCGGCCTCCGTCCAGTGACCGGAATTGTGGACGCGCGGCGCTATCTCGTTGACCAACAGCGAACCGTCGGCAAGGACAAAGAATTCGACGCCGATGACGCCGACATAGTCGAGCGCTGCAAGGATCTCCGCCGCCGCCGTTTGAGCCGCAGCAGCCGTCTCGGATTTTACTCCGGCCGGCAGCGTCGAGCTGTGCAGAATACCGTTGCGATGGACATTCCACGCTGGATCGTAGGCGGCGAGCGAGCCGTCGCTGCCGCGCGCGGCAATCACCGAAATCTCGCGCTCGAAAGTGACGAAGGATTCCAGGATCAACGGCACGTTGCCCATCGCCTCGCAAGTGCCGGCAAAGCCGCCTGTTTCCATGTTGCGGAAGACACGCTGGCCCTTGCCGTCATAGCCCATGCGGCGCGTCTTCAAGATGCCGCTGCCGTTGAACTGTTTCAGCGCAGCCGTCAGTTCCTCGTCATTGTCGACGGGACTGAAATCCGCGGTCGGTATGCCGATACCGTTGAGGAATTTCTTTTCCGCCAGCCGGTCCTGCGCCACTTCCAGTGCGCGTGCCGGCGGATAGACCGGCACCGTAGAGGCAAGTGCCGCGGCAGCCGCGACCGGAACGTTCTCGAATTCATAAGTAACGACGGCACTGGCCGCAGCCAGTTCACCAAGCGCGGCCGCGTCGTCGTAGGCGGCGACGATCTGCCGGTTGGCGACCTGTGCCGCCGGGCAATCCGGCTGCGGCTCCAGCACGACGATGCGATAGCCGAGGCGGGCCGCCGCCATCGCCAGCATGCGGCCGAGCTGGCCGCCGCCGATGATGCCGATGCTCGATCCCGCCGGCAGGCTCACGGCGCGTCCGTGGGCTCGGCGGCCACCTTGGCGGTCTGCGCGGCGCGCCAGCTATCCAGCCGGGCGGCGAGCTTTTCGTCGCTTAGCGCCAGCACCGCGGCGGCGAGAAGGGCAGCGTTGGCAGCGCCGGCCTTGCCGATGGCCAAAGTGCCGACCGGAATGCCGGCCGGCATCTGCACGATTGATAGCAGCGAATCCTGGCCCGACAGCGTCTTTGATTCCACCGGCACGCCGAGCACCGGCAGCGGCGTCATCGCCGCCGTCATGCCGGGCAGATGCGCCGCACCCCCGGCACCGGCGATGATCACCTTGTAGCCGGCCGCCTTGGCGCCCTTGGCGAACTCATAGAGCCGGTCGGGCGTGCGGTGGGCCGAGACAATCAGCCGCTTGTGCGAAATGCCAAGCGCCTCAAGCGTTTCGGCGGCGTGGCGCATCGTCGCCCAGTCGGACTGGCTGCCCATGATGATGGCGACGTCGGCGCGGTGATCGTCCAAGCTTCTGCTCCCCGGCGGCAAAGGCGCGCATTAGCGGAAATCGACGGGAGCCGCAAGGATGGCCGGAAACGGCAAAGCCGCTTGTGCCGTCTGGGTGGCTACGCACATGGACTTGGGCGGTCTGTCATCGGGCGGCCGCTGCTCGGAAGCGGTTGACGAAGTCGTCAAGTTCAGGCCGTTCGGTATCGGAAATCGCCCAGTAGGAAAAGGCGCTGTCGCTCCAGTGGACCAGCGAGAAGCCACCAGCAGAAAGATCGACCGGTCCGGCTGTCGAGCCGGTTTCCTCGGGCGCGGCGACGAGAGTGATCAGGTGCTCGCGGTGCCTGTAGACCAGTGCCGGCACTGGCTGGTCGGCGATCACCTCGACGCGGCCGCCGAGCAACGCGAAGCCGTCACTGGCAAGATCAGGTGCCGGTGGTGACAGGCCGACCCTGCCATCCAGCCAGGGTTTGACCGTGTGCCGGTCCGACGAGACGACGTCCACCGGGCTGGCTGCCAGCAGGCTGCGGCGGTGGCCGTTGGCGACCGCGGCGCCAAAGCTGTCGGGCGCCCTGCTCAGCATCATCCATTGCGTCGCGCCGCTGGCCAGCACGGCGGTAACGACGATCGACGCCGCCAGCGCGCGCCAGTCGAACGCGCCAAATCGGTGCACGGCTCTGTGTGCCGGCGGCACTCGAGCGGCGGGCGCCGGCAGCGCCTTCTCCGTACCGGCTGTCCCGATTGCAGCGATGCGAGCCTTGAAATCCTCACGGACATCGAGCCTCGGCAGCCCGCTGACGACCGTCTGCAGCGCAACGATGCGGGCATGCTCGGCGGCGAGCGCCGGGTCGGCCGCGATGCGTCGCTCGACAGCCAATGCTGCTGCTGCGTCGAGCTCGCCATCGACCAAGGCATGGATCATCAGCGCCACGCCCGCCGGGTCATCGGGCAGTCCATCGTTGTGCGCGCTCATAGCGCCCTCCCAAGTTGGGATATCAGCAGACCGCGCGCCCTCGCCAGCCGCGACATCACCGTGCCTAGCGGCACGCCAAGCAGCGTCGCGATCTCGCGATAGCTGAGGCCGTTGACGTCGCGCAGCACCACAGTCTCGCGAAATTGGTGCGGCAGCGCGGCGATCGCCGCCTCGAGCGCGGCCGTGTCGGCCTTGGCGATCAGGCTTGCCTCAGGATTATCCGTATCCGGCAGGCCGGCGCCATATGCAGCCGTCATGTCATCGAGGTCGCTCAGGTCGCCGACGGCGACGATACTGCGCGGCCGGTTGCGCGCCAGCCAGGAGTAAGAGGCGTTGCGCACGATCGCCAGCAGCCAGGCGCGCGCATTGCCGCCGGCATAGCCGGCGATGCCCGCATGCGCCTTCAAACAGGCCTCCTGCACCACATCCTCCGCATCGGCTGCGTTGCCCGTCAGCCAGCGGGCAAGCGCAAGCGCATCCGCGAGATGGGGCAGAACCACCTCGCGAAAGCGCTCGGTCGCGGCCTCTTGGTTCAACACCGTCGCATCGCCCGGCATCCCGGGCAGAACCTTCCGAAAATCCTCACGGAGCGACGGTGATCCTGCCCTGCATGTGCGGGTGAAGCCCGCAGAAATAGGCATAGTCGCCCACTTTGGTGAAGGTGAAGGCATATGTGTCACCGGTGTCAAGCGCCTTGGAGCGAAACGAGGCATCGTTGGCGACCACCAGATGCGGGATGTCGTCGTCATTCTCGAAGGTCACGGTAGTGCCCTGCTTTATCGTCAGCACCGCCGGTGTGAAGGCAAAGTTCTCGATCTTGACCATTGGCTGGTCTGCTGCGTTCAGTGGCATGGCAACCATTATCAGGATCGCCGCCAAACCGAACGGGACAGGGGATACGACCAAGACGCGGGATGGGAAGCGGATCATCGCATTTCTCCTCAAGCCAGCGTGCTGTCGATGATGGCGAGGTCCTGCCCGCCTTGCTTGAGCGTCACGCTGCTCGTGCCGAGCAGGCTGCGCAACTGGCCGGCAGGTACCGTCATAGGCCCGGGTGAGGCTGCGGTGCCCGGCGCCGGTTGCGGGAAAGCGGTCGAGCGCGCGGTATGGAAGGTAACGTTGCCTTCGACCTTCTGCATGATCTGGTGGATATGGCCGTTGAGTACGGTGACAGAGCCGAAGCGCTTGAGCAGGGCCAAGGCCTGCGCCGCGTCGTCGGTGCCCCAGCCCCATTCGGGATAAACAGCCCATAGCGGGATGTGGGCAAAGACGACGATTGGCGTCGAGGCGGTGACCGCCTTCAGATCATCGGCCAACCATGCCAACTGGTCGGCGCCGAGATTGCCCAGCCCTCCAGCCTTCAGGTTGACGACGTTGACCAGCCCGATGAAATGGACGCCGTTCTGGTCGAACGAATACCAGCCGGCGCCCTTGGTGCCTTTGCCGTAGCGGTCGAGATAGGCCTGGCCATTGCCGTCATCGATCAGGTCGTGCTCACCGGGCACATAATGTACGTCGAAGCCTGCGCCGCCGATGATCTGGGCAGCGTTGTCGAACTGCGCGACTTTCGACAAATGGGTGATGTCGCCGGTGTGGATCATGAAAGCGGGCTTTTGCGGCAACGCCTGGATCTTGCCGATGGCCTCCTTCAGCGTGTCGATGGCGTGCGGGTTGGCAGCCTTGTCGAAGCCGATGTGGCTGTCGGAGATCTGGAGGAAAGTGAAGCCGGTGGCCAAGGCTTCTGCGGCTTGCGCCGCGCCGAGCAGGCTGAGCGAAACCGGCACGCCGGCCGAAATCGTCCACAGCACTCCCGTGCCGGCCCAGATCATGCATTCCAGTGCATGACGGCGGCTGATGCCGTCAGCTTCATTGTCGTGGTGGTGGGTCATACCGGTCTCCTGCAACGCCGGAAATGGCGTCTGCTTGGGAGACCAATGGGCGGGGTGGTTTATTCCGCCCGACGACCAAAAAGTCATTCACAGTGCCGTGATGGCGTAATGGCCCGATGCCAAGCCGGCGCTGGAAGGCACTGGCTCGACCACGTTCTGGCGATGTCTAGTCCGGCCAGCGCAAGGCCCCGGCGGACTGCTTGCGAGCGGGTTTCATCGCATCCGCGGGCCGATCGGCAGCACTCAGCACCGCCCGCAGGCTTTCGGCGACGATCTCCGCCTCGCCGGGATGAAGATTGCATGGGTCGAGGAAGAAGTGACCGCGCTCGACCTCGTGGTTGCGCACGATGATAGGGGGCGAGCCCGCGGCCAGCGCCGAGGCAAGGCCGGCGGCGGTGAACCTGCTTTCAGGCGTAACAAACACCTGCAGGCGGTCGAGCGGATTGGCAGTCGGATCGGGAATGATATGCGAGGCGATACCGGGCAGTCCATCCAATGCGTCTTTCCACAGACGCAAAGCCGCTTCCTCCCGCTTGCGAATGCCGGCATGGTCGCGCCGCTCCCAGGCTTCCAGGGCCGCCATGGTGCCGGCAATGCTTTCCTTGCCGACCTTCATCGCCCGCGCAACGCCACGATTCTGGAGATAGGCGGCCCGCACCAGATCCTTGCGCCCCGTCACGATGCCGCTTGTCGGTCCGCTGAGGAACTTGTGCCCGCTATAGACGACGATGTCGGCGCCGCGTGCGAGAAAGCCGCGCAGGTCGTATTCGGAGGCGGCGTCGACGATCACCGGCACGCCCTTGGCGTGGCAGATCTCGCAGAACTCCTCGAGCGAAAGCATGCCGTATTGCACCGTGTGATGCGCAACCACGTAGAGGCCGGCCGCGGTGCGGTCGCGGATCGCGTCGCGCACATGATAATCCTGCGTCACGCTGACCGTGCCGGCGGGTATTGTCTTCGCCCCGGCCAACCGGATCGACTGGTCGATCGGCGCGCCGTAATTGACGATGTGACCGAGCTGGACGATGACCTCCGACTTGACGCCCTCAATGTCGTCCGGCAGCCGCTCGATCGCAAGAAGGCTGGTTCCGGTCATCGCGCCGGCAATCGCCATGGTTATGCCGCTGGCGCAGCACGCGGTGATGAAGCCGGCCTCGCCGCCGGTCAGGCGTGCAATCACAGTACTTGCGGCGCGCTGCAGATCGTCCATCTCGACCCATTGCGAGGCGATTTCCGACATTGCGGCAATCGCTTCTGGCACGATAATCGAAGCGCCGAGCGCCGTCATCGTACCGGAAACGTTGATGATCGGGCGAAGGCCAAGCCGTTCGCGGATTGTCGTGTTGGAACGGTCAGCGGCATAGGTCGTCATCTCTGCAGATCCTGTTTCGAACGATTTCAGGCGATCTCGACGACCGCCTCGATTTCAACTGTGATGTTGCCCGGCAGCGAGCCGACACCGATTGCCGAGCGGGCATGTCCGCCGATCTTATCAAAGACGGCGGCGAAAAGATCGGAACAGCCATTCACCACCTTGGGGTGCTCGCTGAATGTCGGCGTCGCATTGACAAAGCCAAGCAGCTTGACGACGCGCACGATGCGGCCGAGGTCGCCGGCCGCCGCATGCATGACCGCGAGCAGGTTCAGGCCGGTCAGACGCGCATGCCCATAGGCCTCTTCAACGCTGACGTCGTCGCCGACCTTGCCGGTGCAGAGCGCGCCGTCGGCGCGCAACGGCCCCTGGCCGGAGAGGAAGATCAGCCGTCCGCTCTCGGCATAGGTGACGAAGTTGGCGATGGGCTTCGGCGGCTCGGGCAGTGTCAGGCCCAATTCCGCGAGCCGGATGTAAGGCGTCATAAAAGCTCCTTGCGACAGCTTTCGCCGTCCGATGTCAAAAATGCGAGGCGCGAAATCGCGCCAGGAAGCTGCGAAGGCGTTCATTGTCGAACCCCGCCGCCAGAATCTCGGCGGGTGGTCCGACGGCGCTGACGCCGCCGTCCGCCATGAAAACGATGCGGCTCGATGCATCGCGTGCAAAAGCCATTTCATGCGTGACCATCAGCATCGTCATGCCGTCTTCGGCAAGGCTGCGAACGACCTCGAGCACCTCGCCAACCAGTTCGGGGTCGAGCGCCGAAGTTATCTCGTCGAGAAGCAGTATCTTCGGCTCCATCGCCACGGCGCGGGCGATGCCGACGCGCTGCTGCTGGCCGCCGGACAACTCGGCCGGCAGGCTATCGGCCTTGTGGGCGAGGCCGACCCGGCCGAGCCAGTGCTCGGCAATGGTGCGGGCCTCGGCATTGCTCTTGCCGCGCACCTTGCGCAGGCCAAGCATGATGTTGCCGGCGGCAGTCAAATGCGGAAACAGATTGAAGCTCTGGAACACCATTCCGGTCTCGGCTCGCATCGCCGCCAGGTCGCGCTCGCTGCGTCGCTGGCGTGTTCCCGTCTCGCGATAGCCGACCTCCTTGCCATCGATACGGATCGAGCCGCTGTCGTAGCTCTCTAGGAAGTTGACGCAGCGCAGCAGCGTGGTCTTGCCGCTGCCGGAAGGGCCGATGACAGTCACCACCTCGCCGCGTGTCACCTTGAGACTGACGGAGCGCAGGACCTCGACGGATCCAAAGGCTTTGGAAACCTCGGAGACATCGAGAAGTGCCGGATTCTGGTGCGGGGCATTGGACATCTTGCTATTCCCGGATGAATGAGAAACGCTGCTCCAGCCGCCGGCTGGCCAAGGAGAGGGCGTAGTTGACGGCGAAGTAGACGAGCGCACCGAGAATGTAGAGCGGCATCGCCTCATAGGTGCGGCCGATGACCTGGTTGATTGCCTGCATCAGGTCGGTGATGCCGAGCAGCGAGACCAGCGCGCTGCCCTTCACCGCGTCGGTCACGCCATTTATCCAGGGTGGCAGGAAGCGTCTGAACGCCTGCGGAAAAATGACGTAGGCCAGCCGCTGGCGAAAGGTCAGTCCGATCGCCATCGCCGCCTCGGACTGACCCTTGGGAATCGAGCCGACGGCGCCCCTCAGATATTCGACCACCTGTGCGGTCTTGAACAGGGTGAGGGCGAGTACGGCCGCCCAAAAGGATTCCAGATGCAGCCCCACCGCGGGCAGGCCGTAATAGACGAAGAAGATCAGCACCAGGATCGGAATGCCGCGTATGGTGTCGCTGAAGATGCGCACTGCCCAGCGCAGCGGAGCCGGACCGTAGACAAGGCCGACGCCCATCAGCACGCCGGCGATGAGCGATAGCACCACGACCAGCAGCGACACCCACAAGGTCACGGCAAAGCCTTCGGCGAGGAACGGCAAGGCGTAAATGATCTGGCTCAGCATCTCAGCGCGCCGCCTTGAACCGGCGCTCGACCAGCCGCAACGCGAAAAGCAGTGCATAGCCGGTCAACAGGTACATCGCCGTCACCACCAGATAGACCTCGACAATGCGGAACGTGTTGAAGTTGATCCACTGGGCGCCGTAGGTGAGCTCGGGTACCGAGATGACCGATGCCACGGACGTGTCCTTGAAGAGCGATATGAATGTGTTGGAAAGCGCCGGCAGGGTTATGCGCAGCATCGTCGGCAGGCGCACGTGGAGCAGCCTTTGCCATGGCGTCAGGCCGATTGCCTTGCCGGCGTCGAGCTGTCCGCGCGGCACCGCCTCGAGCCCCGAGCGAAACACCTCGACCAGGTAGGCGCCGCTGTAGAGCGATAGCGTGGCAATAAATGAGGTTTGCGCACTGTAGGCAATGTCGACCACCGTCGGCAGGCCGTAGAAGACCAGATAGACGAGCAGGATCAGCGGCACGTTGCGGATGAACTCGACATAGCCCGCGATGATGGTCCGCACCGCACGTCCGGCCGATACGTACCAGACCGCCAGAACGAGCCCGATGACGATGCCGATCGCGATCGAGATGACGGCCAGTTCGAGGCTTAACAGCAGTCCGCCCCAGAGCTTGTCGAAATGCCGCCAGATCAGGTTGAAGTTGAGGGTATAACCCATGCATCCCCGTCATAGAGGGCTGTGATGAGAGGGGGGCGGAAGCACGTTTGTCCTTCCGCCTGCTTGCATCAGATGACCGGGAAACCGGGATGGCGGGCCGGCGGCTCCTGTCCGAAATAATCCTTGAACGCAGCGTCGTAGAGTGCCGTTTCATGGCCGAACATGGCGATGGTGAAGGTCTGGTTGACGAAGGTCAGCCAGTCGAGGTCGCCCTGCCGCAGTGCGGCGCCATAAAGCATCGAGAACCAGCTCTTGCCGGCATCGAAGTATTTGTCCGGATTGCGCGAGGCGAGCCAGCGGACCGTTGACAGATCGACCGCGGCAGCGTCGACGCGCTTCGATTCCAGGGCCTGCAGCACGTTGGCCTGCGTGTCTATCTGCATCACCTGCGACTCCGGCAGGACGATATGCACATTTGCCTCGGCATCGACGTTTTGCAGGATGGAAATCCGGGTCGCCGAACCGGCGGCAAGCAGCTTGTCGAAGGTCTTGTTTTCGGCGTTCGGAAGGGTCAGCAAGGCGATGCCTTCGACGTAGTAGGGTCTGGAGAAGTGGATCAGCTGCGAGCGCTGGGCGGTCATGGTCATGAACTGGATGGTGATGTCGACCTTGTTGGTGGTCACGTTCGGAATGCGCTGAGCCGGATCCTGCATGACGAATTCGACTTTGGTCGGGTCGTCGAAAAGCCCCTTGGCGAGAATGCGACCCATGGTGATGTCCATGCCCACCAGTTCGCCGGCGTCGTTCTCGAAATGCCAGGGCGCATTGGTACTGCCGGTGCCGACGATCACCTTGCCGCGCTCGAGGACGGTGCGCAGCAGGCTGTCCGGCGCTGCCTGGGCCGCCGCTTTCTGAACGTCGACCGCGGTAGCGGCGCTCATAACTCCGGCCGTTGCAAGCCCGGCCATTCCCAGTTTCAGAAATTCACGCCTTTTGGATGTGTCGTTCACGGCGACCTCCTTTCGTGTTGTGTTCCCCTTTGGACCAGCGATACAGGCATCGGTTGCAACTGATGTAATTGTCTCTTACAAGAGACGCCTGTACTCTGTACAAGACAGATTAACATCAGGGATCGATAATGCAAGATGGCAATGCATTGGCCGCTCGACCGGACGTCGGACTGGACGAAGACAAGACCTCAGGCTCTCGGGAGAAGGGTCTCAACCGGGTTCTCCAGATTTTGGAGTTTCTCCACACTAACCAGCGCGCGATCGGCGTTGGCGATCTTGCCAAAGGAGTGAACGCGCCGCGTTCGACGACTTATACGCTGGTGCGCTCGCTGGTCGACGCAGGCCTGCTTGAGATGGCTGGAGACGGCAATCGGGTCTATTTCGGAAAGAAGCTTTATCTCTACGGAATGGACTATGTGCGGGGCAACGACCTGCTCAGGCGAGGGCGCCAGGAAGTCGACCATCTGTCGCGCGAGACCGGCGAGACCTCGGAGCTGTGCATGCTGCAAAGCGGCCGCTACACCATCGTCCATTCAAGTCCGGGAACGAGGCCATTCAGGATCAGTTCGGCGACGGGTCTGCAAATACCGCTTCCCTGGACAGCTTCCGGGCGGCTGCTCCTCGCCGGGTTCGACAGGGCGGCGATCGAGGATATGGTCTCGGAAGACGATCTCGTGCTGCCGGACGGCCGCAGGTTGCGGCTCGACGATTTCATAGCCGACATCGCCGTCGCCAAGTCGGCCGGCTACTGCGTCACCTCCGGCCTTGTCGATGCCTACACGAAATGCCTGGCCGCGCCGGTCTTTTCCGCGCCGGGCAGGGTCGAGGCGACGATGTGCCTGGTGGTTCCCATCGATACCTCGACCGAAAAGACCGATGACCTGATAGCGCTGTTGCGCGAGCGCGCCGCACGGCTTTCGATCGCGGCATAGCGCTTTTCCAGCAGGCCGGCGCCGGCGTTCGTTCAAGCAATAATGTCTGGAATGATCTTGTCTTCCAGCGCCATCAGCCTGTCCTTCAGGAAAAGCTTCTTTTTCTTCATGCGCTGGATCTGCAGCGGGTCGCAATTCATGGCGATCATCGCATTGATGGCCGCGTCGAAATCGGCGTGTTCCTGCTTCAGCCGGGAATATTCGAGGCGGATATCCGCCTGTTCCTGATCGGACATTTTTACCGTCTGCACGTCTGCGGCGCCCAAACACTGGGCCTGATTGGGCGGGACCGGGGCCTTCTTGCACCGGCGCGCAGCCCATACCACATTTCACATTGTCGTGGAATGCTACCACGCAGCATTCGACATCGGTGCTCGATGGTGGCACACTGTCATTATGCCGTCACAGAAGCGAGCCTGCGGTGGACGTGCCTTGGCGGCTGCAATCGAGGAAACCATGAAAGGGAGAACCAATCATGTCTCTTGCATCCCATCTTGATGAGCTGCAGCGGAAACACGGCGACATCGAACGGGAAATCGACGATGCGATGGCGCATCCATCGGTAGACGACCTCGAAATCGTGAATCTCAAGCGGCGCAAGCTGGCGCTCAAGGACGAGATTGAAAAACTGAAGGCGAAACCGACGACGCACTGAAGCCCTTCCAGGACTAGAAGCGCGCGCCGCCCGGCGCGCGTCTCTTTCCGGTGGCATATCGCTATGCTGCCGGAAATGCATGTGGATTTGCGGCAAGCTGCCGTCTTGTCATTTCCGATTTGCTAGGCCTGCGCGCCAGTCGCCATTGACAAGCCATCTTTGCTCCTCCACCTCATGCCCGGACCTTCAAGATTAAAGGCAGCCGGCATGACCGGGTATTTTTCCTCACCCTTCCCACGCCGCAGGTCGATCGGTGTCGATGTCGGCGGCGTGATTGTCGGCGGCGGCGCGCCGGTCGTCGTCCAGTCAATGACCAACACCGACACGGCCGATGTCGATCAGACGGTCGCACAGGTGGCGGCGCTGCATCGCGCCGGCTCCGAGATCGTGCGCATAACCGTCGATCGCGACGAAAGCGCTGCCGCCGTGCCGGCCATCCGCGAGCGGCTGGAACGACTCGGCATCGACGTGCCGCTGGTCGGCGATTTCCACTATATCGGCCACAAGCTCCTGGCCGACCACCCGGCCTGCGCCGAGGCACTGGCCAAATACCGCATCAATCCCGGCAATGTCGGCTTCAAGGACAAGAAAGACCGGCAGTTCGCCGCGATCGTCGAGATGGCGATCCGATACGACAAACCGGTACGCATCGGCGTCAATTGGGGTTCGCTCGACCAGGAGCTGCTGACCCGGCTGATGGACGACAACCAGGCCCAGGGCTTTCCGCTGACCGCCCAGGAAGTGACGCGCGAGGCAATCGTGCGGTCGGCAATCCTGTCGGCCGAAATGGCTGAAGAGATCGGCCTTGCCCGCGAGAAAATCATCCTGTCGGCCAAGGTCAGCGGCGTGCAGGATCTGATCGCCGTCTACACCGAGCTTGCCACCCGTTCCGACCATGCGCTGCACCTCGGCCTGACGGAGGCGGGCATGGGCTCGAAAGGCATCGTCGCCTCGTCCGCGGCCATGGGCATCCTGCTTCAGCAGGGCATTGGCGACACCATCCGCATCTCGCTGACGCCGGAGCCAAACGGCGACCGCACGCGCGAGGTGCAGGTGTCGCAGGAGCTGTTGCAGACCATGGGCTTCCGGCAGTTCGTGCCGATCGTTGCCGCCTGCCCGGGCTGCGGGCGCACAACCTCGACCGTGTTCCAGGAGCTTGCCCAGAACATCCAGGCCGACCTGCGCAAGAACATGCCGGTGTGGCGCGAACAATATCCCGGCGTCGAGAACCTCAAGGTCGCGGTGATGGGTTGCATCGTCAACGGTCCGGGCGAATCCAAACACGCCGATATCGGCATTTCGCTGCCCGGCACCGGTGAGACGCCGACCGCCCCGGTGTTCGTCGACGGCAAGAAGGCGGCGACCCTGCGCGGCCCGTCGATCGCCGCGGATTTCGAGAAAATGGTTTCCGACTACATCGAACGGCGGTTTGGGCAACACGGCAAAGCCGCGGCGGAGTAGTTCGATGCGGCGTTTGCTTGGGGCGACGCTGGTTGTCATTTCCGGGCTGGGCTGGGCGGCGGCCGTCCAGGCCGATCCGCCGCGGCCCGCCAAGCAGAAGCTGATCGATCGAGTTTGCGATCTTATCGAGACGCATGCCGACCAGAACGGCCTGCCCCGGGATTTCTTTGCCCGGCTGATCTGGAAGGAGAGTCGTTTCGATCCCAACGCGGTCAGCCCCGTCGGCGCGGAGGGTATCGCCCAATTCATGCCGGGTACCGCCAAGATGCGCGGGCTCGCCAATTCGTTCGATATCGAGCAGGCTATCCCGGCCTCGGCAAAATATCTCGCCGAAATGAAGACCGGCTTTGGCAATCTGGGCCTCGCCGCAGCTGCATACAATGCCGGCGAGAGCCGGGTGACGCGCTGGCTGAATTCCGGCGGATTCCTCCCGATGGAGACCGAAAGCTACGTCCTGGACGTCATGGGCGAGCCGGCCGACAGGTTCACCGATGCCGCCTACGCCGGCGTCATCCGGCCGCTCGACAAGAAGGCGACTTTCGCTGCCGCTTGCCGCGAGCTGCCGGTGATCATGTCCAGAACCGTGCCGATGTCGTCGATCAACATCGAGCCGTGGGGCGTGCAGGTGGCCGGCAATTTCCGTCGCGCCGCGGCGCTCAATCAGTGGAGCAACGTCAAGCGCAGGTTTCCAGCCTTGCTCAGCGGTCGCGATCCGGTGGTCAGCCGGGTGCGCACACCGATCGGCAGGCGCGGCATCTATGCGGTGCGGATCGGCGCCGACACCAAAGCCAAGGCCGACGATATTTGCCAGAAACTGCACAGCGTGGGCGGCGCATGCATCGTGGTGCGCAATCGGTAAGCCATATGTCGGTGCGTTTTCGCGCCATTGCTGCCATCTTGCTCCCCGTGGGCACTTCGTCCTCGACACGTGAATCATATTTTTGGTGAACCGTTAACCAGGTCTTGCATCGTCGTCGATGCGGGGTAAGGTCCCCGCGATTTTTCGCGAAAGGGATCAGCATGGCCGGCTTCAAGACACTGGACGACATCGGCAATATCAGCGGCAAGCGTGTGCTGGTGCGTGTCGACCTCAACGTCCCCGTCACCCAGGGCAAGGTCACCGACACCACCCGTATCGAGCGCATTGCACCGACCATCGCCGAGCTTTCCGGCAAGGGCGCCAAGGTCATCCTGCTTGCCCATTTCGGCCGGCCCAAGGATGGACCGGTGCCCGAATTCTCGCTCGAGCCGATTGCCAGGGCGACGGCGGACGTGCTCAGCCGCCCCGTCGGCTTTGCCGCCGACTGCATCGGCGACAAGGCCGCAAATGCCGTTGCTGCCATGAACGGCGGCGACGTGCTGCTGCTCGAGAACACCCGCTTCCACAAGGGCGAGGAGAAGAACGACCCGGCCTTCACCGAAAAGCTCGCCGCTAACGGCGACATCTTCGTGAACGACGCCTTCTCTGCTGCGCACCGTGCCCATTCGTCGACAGAAGGGTTGGCGCATGTGCTGCCGGCCTTCGCTGGGCGCACCATGCAGGCCGAACTCGATGCGCTGGAAAAGGGGCTTGGCAATCCAGTCCGTCCGGTTGTCGCCATCGTCGGCGGCGCCAAAGTCTCGACCAAGATCGACCTGTTGATGAACCTGGTGAAGAAGGTCGACGCGCTGGTCATCGGCGGCGGCATGGCCAATACGTTTCTAGCGGCGCGCGGCACCGACGTCGGGAAATCCTTGTGCGAGCATGATCTCGCGACCACCGCCAAGCAGATCATGATCGAGGCGGCCGAGGCCGGCTGCGCCATCATCCTGCCCGCCGACGGCGTCGTCGCCAGGGAGTTCAGGGCCGGCGCCGCCAACGAGACCGTCGCCATAGCAGACGTGCCGGCCGACGGCATGATCCTCGATGTCGGCGCGAAAACCGTGAAGACCATTGCCGAATGGATCGACCGCGCCGCGACGCTGGTCTGGAACGGGCCGCTCGGCGCTTTCGAAATCGAGCCATTCGACCACGCAACGGTGGCGACGGCCAAGCACGCGGCAGCGCGCACCAAGGCCGGCAGACTGGTCTCGGTCGCTGGCGGCGGCGACACGGTGGCGGCGCTCAACCATGCCGGCGTCAGCGATGATTTTACTTATGTATCGACGGCCGGCGGCGCTTTCCTCGAATGGATGGAAGGCAAGCCGTTGCCCGGCGTCGACGTCTTGAAGCGCTGAGCGCGACCGCAAGAGCAGCGCGAAAGAGTGCGCCCGCGACTTTCAATCGATTCGCGCTCGTTTGACGAAATGGTTCGACTTGAACCTGCGTTGCTCTGGTGGTCTGCTGGGCACGGATCAATTCTTTCAGGAGAAGCACGATGAGCGAACGTCTCGAGGACATTGCCGCCGCGATGGTGGCCGATGGCAAAGGCTTGCTGGCGGCCGACGAAAGCTCCGGCACCATCAAGAAACGCTTCGACGTCATCGGCGTCGAGTCGACCGCCGACAGCCGGCGCGACTATCGCGAGATGATGTTCCGCGCCAGCGAGGCAATGACCAAATACATTTCCGGCGTCATCCTCTATGACGAGACCATCCACCAGAAGGCGGCCGACGGCACGCCGCTGGTCGACATCATCAAGGCATCAGGCGCCATCCCCGGCATCAAGGTCGACGCCGGTGCCAAGCCCCTGGCCGGCTTTCCCGGCGATACCATCACCGAAGGCCTGGACGGCCTGCGCGAACGCCTCGCCGACTATTACAAGCTCGGCGCCCGCTTTGCCAAATGGCGCGCGGTGATCGACATCGATGTCTCCAAGGGCGTGCCTTCCGCCACCTCGATCGGCTCGAACGCCCATGCGCTCGCCCGTTACGCCGCGCTTTGCCAGGAAGCCGGCATCGTGCCAATCGTCGAGCCGGAGGTGCTGATGGACGGCGCCCACGACATCGACACGTGCTACGAGATCAGCAAGGCGACACTGACAAAGTTGTACACCGAGCTCTATGCGGCCCGCGTCGCGCTCGAAGGCACCATCCTGAAACCGAACATGGTCCTTGCCGGCAAGAAATCGGGCAAGGTCAGCAGCCCCGAGGAAGTTGCCGAAAGGACCATAAAACTGTTCCGCGAGACGGTGCCGGCGGCGATTGGAGGCATCGCCTTCCTTTCGGGCGGACAATCGGACGAGGAGGCGACCGCCAACCTCAATGCCATCAACGCCGTCGGCCCGCATCCGTGGAAGCTGACCTTCTCCTATGGCCGCGCCTTGCAGGCCGCTCCGCAGAAGGCCTGGGGCGGCAAGGCAGCGAACGTCGCCGCCGCGCAGGCCGCCTTCGCCCATCGCGCCCACATGAACCATCTGGCGGCGCTTGGACAATGGCAGCCGAAGCTTGAGCAAGCCGCCTGACCGAAGACATCTTGCGTTTCTCCCGACCCGGGCCACGTGCCCGGGTTTTTGTTTGAAAGCAGCAAGGGCTGCAATTTCTTGCAACTGAAATGCAGCCGGGTGTCGGTATTGCTCGCTGCCGAACGTCCTCCGTGAAAAGAGGAGCAGACCTATGCCAAACAACAAGATCGTTTCGCAGGAAGACTGGTTTCAGGCGCACAAGGCGCATCTGGCGCGCGAAAAGGAATTGACGCGCTTTCGCGATCGTGTCGCCGCCGAACGCCGCGAATTGCCGTGGCTGAAGATCCGCAAGGACTACGTCTTCGAGACCGAGCAAGGGCCAAAGAAACTGCCCGACCTGTTTGGCGGCAACAGCCAGCTGATCGTCTACCATTTCATGTTCGGGCCGGGCGCCGATTATCGCTGCGAAGGCTGCTCATTCCTTGCCGATCATATCGACGGCGCCAACCAGCATCTCAGGCACCACGATGTCTCACTTGTCGTGGTAGCGCGGGCGCCATTGGCCGAATTGCTGCCCTACAAGCAGCGTATGGGCTGGAAATTCGACTGGGTGTCGTCCTACGCCTCGGACTTCAACTTCGATATGCAGGTGTCATTCACGGACAAGCAGATCGCGGCCGGCGATACGACCTACAATTTCGAGCGGCGTGCGCGAAACTCGAAAGACCTTCCCGGCGCCAGCGTGTTCTATCGCGACGAGAAGGGCGACATCTTCCTGACCTTCGTCTTGCGCTCCCGAGGCGGCGATCCGCTGATCGGCGCCTATCATTATCTCGACCTGACGCCGAAGGGTCGCAACGAAACCGGCCCGCATCATAGCCTCGTCGACTGGGTGCGGCTGCATGACGAGTACGAAGATCAATCCGGGACACATGACTGCTGCCATTGAGGCGACAAGGGTGTCACTGTAAGGTCGTTCACCTCCAATGCAACATGCGCTAAGTGCTGTTCGCTATGCCCTAAAAGGGACTTGCCATGCGGCGCTTTCCGACCCTTCTCACCTGGTTCGCCTTTCCGGTCTATGTCTGGCAAGGACTTGGCGTGCGTCGCCGCACCACCCGCATGCTGCCGGCACAAGGTCCGGTCATGCACGAGATATCTGGCCTGACGCCAGCAATCTCGGTTCTGGTGCTTGGCGATTCCTCCGCCGCCTCGGTAGGCATCGGCAATTCCGAAAACGGATTGGCCGCGCAACTGGCCGTTCTGATTGCGCAACGCACCGGCCGCATCGTGCGCTGGCGGGCAGCCGGCTTCAACTCGGCAACCTCCGGCCAGATCCGCGATCATGTGCTGCCCAACCTATCGGCCGATCCGTGGACGCATATCGTGCTGGCGATCGGCACCAACGACACCAAGAATTTTCATTCGGTACCGCGGTTCAAGCGCGAGTTTGGCGGCCTGCTTTACGCGCTGCGCGCCAAATGGCCGGAGGCGCGCGTCGTGTGGTCGCCGGTGCTTGAGTTCACCCGGGCGCCGGCAATGCCGCCGCTGCTCGGCAAGATTCTCGAAATCCGTGCCGTCGAAATGAACCGGATGGGCGCGCGCCTTTGCCTCGAGCGTGGCGCCATACCGGCGCCCCGCCTGCCGATCACCGATGCTGATGCCGGCTTCGCATCGGATGGCTTTCATGCTTCGGAAGCCGGCTATCGAGCCTGGGCGGAACATCTGGTCAGCCTGGTGCTCGGCAACGAACCGGGCGTCGCGTAGCGGCCGCCGGCACCAAAGCGCGTCGCGTTCGACTGGCCTCATCCGACGTGCTTCAGGTCCTGTTTCTATGCATGTCGTTGTCGCAAAACCGCTGCACACTTTGCGCGACATGCATCACGTCCAGTGCCCGAGCACCGCCGTAATCGAAATCGCCGCCATCGCCAGCAGCGCCAGCTTCCAGAAATCGCTGCGCCGCTTCAGCCCGGGCCAGCCGAGCGGCTTGATGAGCTGGATGACCATCATGGCGATGATGACGAGCGCGAGAAGTTTCGACATGCCGCCTTTGATCAGCATCGCGGCTGGCTGTCAAAGCGGCTCCGCGATCGCCGTCTTTCCAGTGTGGCAGGCCTCTTTTCAGCACTGCCTGATCACTTCGGTCGACAAATCAAAACGCCGGTCAGGAGAGACGCACCCTCCTGACAGACTGCTGTCAGCAGGGGTGTGCGATAGTGCCTGCATCGAAAGAGAGGAGACCAGCCATGAACGGTTTTACCATTCTGCGTAGCGTGCAGCACTATGTCGGCAAGATCCGGACGATGCGCAATGAGATCCGCACCCAGCGGTTCATGAATACCCTGCCGGCGGACATCCGCAAGGATATTGGTTGGCCGGACATGTATGGCGACCGCCGCAATGGCGGCAATTAAGGCAAGCTTTCTGGGTGGCGTTTGGATGCAACCTGGCGACGAGCTGAAATGAGCATGCTGAAGCCTCCTGACAGTATGGTGTCAGGAGGCTCGTGCCATAGTGCGATGGCCGCCGGAGACGGATGGCTGAGAGGACGATCGATGAAAAGCTGGAGCGACAGGCTGAACATGCCTGGCATCAACGGCATAAAACCGTCGCCACGCACCATCGGCGACGTCGTCGAAGGGCAGCCGATGCTGGTTCCTACAGCTCGCCAGGTCGATGCATTCATCCGCTCCATCCCCGGAGGCATGGATATCCGCGCTTTGCGCACCGTTCTCGCCATCGAGCACGGTGCCGAGGTGACATGTCCGGTCACCATCGGCTATCATCTGCGCACTGTCGCCGAGGCCGCCAACGAGGATCTTGAGCGTGGCATGGCGCTGAGCGACATTGCGCCGTTCTGGCGGGTGCTCGACGCAAGCTTGCCGACAACGAGGAAACTGTCCTTCGGCGCGGCCTTCGTCGCCGCGCAGCGCAAGCGCGAAGGGCTGGAACGATAGACGCCGAGGGTCCATACGATGCGCCGCGCCGACAGGCTCTTCCAGATCGTGCAGCATCTGCGTGGTGGCCGTCTGGTCACTGCCCAGAAGCTGGGCACGTGGCTCGAGGTTTCCGAGCGGACGATCTATCGCGACATCGCCGACCTGCAGTCGACCGGCGTGCCGATCGACGGCGAGGCCGGTGTCGGCTACATGATGAGGGAGGGTTTCGACCTTCCGCCGCTGATGTTCACGCGTGACGAGATCGTCGCGCTGGTCGCCGGCGCCCGCATGGTGCGCGCTTTTGGCGGCGCGGCCATGGCACGAGCCGCCGACGAGGCGCTGGTCAAGATAGGCGCCGTGTTGCCCGACGCCGAAAAGGACCGCATCGCCCGTACCGAGATCCACACGCCGATGTGGGTGGTAAGCGATGCCGCCCGCGAAGCCATCGACCTGATCGAGCGGTCCATCGAGAAACGTCAGGTGCTGACCATCGACTATTCGGATGAGGCCGGCCGCAGCACCGCGCGCGACATCCGCCCGCTCGGCCTGTGGTTCTGGGGCAAGGTGTGGACCTTGGTCGCCTGGTGCGAGATGCGCAGCGATTTCCGCGCTTTCCGCATTGACCGCATCGCCTCGGTGGTCATCGCCGGCCGCACCTTCAAGCCGGAGCGCGGCAAGCAGCTCGCCGATTTCTATCGCGCGGTGGAGCGCAGCGAGGATTACGGCATGGCGCCGGACCGGGCGGCGCGGAGCTGACACGGAAGATCACAAAAAAGCCCGCTTGAAAGCGGTCTCAGACCGCTGACAAACCCCGCCGATTCGGCCGGCTTGAAAGCGGGCGTTTTGTTTTGGATGCGAGATGCCTACTCCTCTTCGTCGGCATCCTTGTCCTTCGACTTTAGCGCCGAAAGCTTGGCGAAGACGGCGTTGGCGTCGAGTTCCTGGTCCTCGTCTTTCGGCTTTTCCGGCGCCGGCACCAGTCGTTCGGTCAAGGCGGCCGGCAGCAGCGTATCGCCGACCGGCTGCGCCTGCTCACGGCCGCGCGAGGCGCGGTTGATTTCCATATCGAGGTCGATCTGCGACGTCAGGCCGAGCGTCACTGGATCCATCGGCTGGAGATTGGCGGAGTTCCAGTGCTTTCTGTCGCGGATCTGGTCGATCGTCGACTTCGTCGTGCCGACAAGGCGGGCAATCTGCGCATCCTTGAGCTCGGGATGGTTGCGCACCAGCCAGAGGATGGCGTTGGGCCGGTCCTGGCGCTTCGACAGCGGCGTGTAGCGCGGACCCTTGCGCTTGGATTCCGGCACACGCACCTTGGGATCGGAGAGCTTCAGTCGGTGGTTCGGGTCCTTCTCGGCGCGCGCAATCTCGTCGCGAGTTAGCTGGCCGGTCATGATCGGGTCCATGCCCTTGATGCCTTGCGCCGACTCGCCGTCGGCGATCGCCTTGACCTCAAGCGGATGCAGTCCGCAGAACTGCGCGATCTGCTCGAAGGAGAGCGCTGTGTTGTCAACCAGCCAGACGGCGGTCGCCTTTGGCATCAGCAGCGTATTGGCCATCACAAAAATCCTTCTCGTTCGCCCGCGTTCCCGCGCGGGCGGTGGTTTAGAGCCACCAAAATGGGAAAATCGCGGTCTATATAACCGCTCGCTCGCCGTTTCGCAATGTTTTTGGGAGGCGCGTGTCAAGGACGGCCGGCAGACCGCGACGGGATCGGCAGATGACGCCATGCAGTCGAAAGCTTCAAAAAGACAAAGCCCGCCAGACCAAGGTCGGGCGGGCTCGGAACCGGCGACGGAAATCCGTCTGCTGCGGCTCTGGCTTCTAAGGCTTGATCCCGAACCGCGGGTCGGCGTTACGGAAAAGCAACGCCCGGTCTTCGGGCGGGATCGTGCTCGAGATCAAAGCCCTTGGCGGGCGATTCTCTCGATGTCGCCGCGGTTGATGCCGAGGTCGTTGAGCTGACGAGCGTTCAGCCGGTTCAGTTCGCGCACGGTTTCGTTGTACATGCGCCAGTTACGGAAAGCGCGGATCGGGTTCATGGTAGTCCTCCATCGTTTCGATGCCGCGTAAGTAGGCATCGGCGATGAAAAATTGAACAGACGCTTTTGCATGGCCGCAATGCGTTTGTTGCATTGCACCATTAAGCTTTCGTTCAGCCTGTTTGCCGGTCGTCAGGCGACATCGAGCACAATCTTGCCGATGTGCTCACCCTCCTCCATCCGCTCATGCGCCCGCCAGGCTTCCTTGAGCGGGAAGATCGTGTCCATCACCGGCGCAACCTTGCGCGTGCCGAGCAGCGGCCAAACCTGCGCCTCCAGTGCCGCCGCGACTGCCCCCTTGAACTCCACGGTGCGTGGCCTGAGCAGCGATCCCGTGTGCACGAGCCGCTTTGCCATGATCTTGAAGAAATCGGCGCTCGCCACCGCTCCGCCCTGCGTCGCGATCTGGACGATGCGGCCTTCTATGGCTGCAGCCTCATAGTTCCGCGCCACATAGTCGCCGCCGACCATGTCGAGGATGACATTGGCGCCCTTGCCGCCGGTTGCCTCCTTGACTGCGGCGACGAAGTCCTCCTCGCGGTAGTTGATCGCCCGGTCGGCGCCGAGCTTGAGGCAGGCGTCGCATTTCTCCTTGCTCCCGGCGGTGGTGATGACATAGGCGCCGAAAGCGGCAGCAAGCTGGATCGCCGTCGTGCCGATACCCGACGAGCCTCCATGCACGAGCAGCGTCTCGCCGCTCTTCAGGCTGCCGCGCTCGAAGACATTGTGCCAAACGGTGAAGTAGTTTTCCGGCAGCGCCGCCGCTTCGGTGTAGGTAAAGCCGGCGGGCAGCGGCAGCACGCTGCCGGCGTGCACTCTGACATATTCGGCATAGCCGCCGCCCGCCGTCAGCGCACACACCCGGTCGCCGACGCGCCAGCGCGATATCTCGTCACCAAGGGCAGCGACTTCGCCTGCTGCTTCCAGGCCCGGCAGATCTGACGCTCCCGGCGGTGGCGGATAGGCGCCCTTGCGCTGCTGCACGTCCGGCCGGTTGACGCCGGCGGCCCGCACCCGGATCAGGATCTCACCGGAACCGGCAACCGGTACGTCGCGGGTTTCCGGTTTCAGCACCCGCGGCCCGCCCGGTTCCGATATGGCGATCGCCATCATCTTCGCCGGAATTTTCTGTGCGTTCGCCATGAATTTTCCCGTCGTGCTTCGCCGGTTTCTCGTGCCAGCTGTTGCCGGCCATTTGCATCCATACCCCTGCCCTATGTATGCTCATTGGCAAATCAGGCAAATGGGCAATCACGGAGGAGCGACGATGGCGATCTTCGACGACGAACCCAAGAAGAAAGCGCGCCCGCACGAGATCGGGCAGGATCTGTCGCTGCTTTCCGTCGATGAATTGTCCGAGCGGATCGGCATCCTGCGCGACGAGATCGCCCGGCTGGAAGCCGAGCTCAAGACCAAGGACTCCACCAAGTCGGCGGCAGAGGCGCTGTTTCGCCGCGGATAGTGCGGCGGGTAATTCCAAAAGCTCGGGCACGCCGCCGAAAAGCCCGAATGCCGCTGTCTCCAGACTTGTGCCTTAAACCCCAGCCGGATTGAAAAATGTTCGCAAGCTACAGACCGATTCTCTCGCTGCTGCGCGGCACCGCGTTCCTGCTGGCGGCATCCGGGCTGCACGGGCTGCTGTTGCCGCTGCGCGGCCAGGTGGAGGGCTTCTCGACAGCATCGCTCGGCCTGATGGGCACGGCTTGGGCCGGCGGCTTCGTCACCGGCTGCTTCTTTGCGCCACGCATCGTGCGCCGCGCCGGTCATGTCAGGGCTTTCGGCGCCTTTGCCGCATCTGGGGCGATCGTCGCACTCCTCACCGGCCTGATCATCGACGAATATACCTGGATCCTGCTGCGCGCCTTCACCGGCTTCACCATGGCCGGCGCCTTCATGGTGATCGAGAGCTGGCTGAACGAGAAGGCCACCAACGAAAACCGCGGCACCGTCTTCGGCCTCTACATGATGGTCACCTATGCCTCGATCATGGGCGGTCAAATGATCGTGGCCGGCGGCGATGTGAAATCGGCGTCGCTGTTCATGATCACCGGCATTCTGTTTTGCCTGTCGCTGATCCCGACGGCGGTCTCGACGGCGTCGCACCCCAAGCCGCTGCAGGACGTGTCGCTTGACGTCAAAGGGCTCTATGTCAATTCGCCGGTATCGGCGATCGCCTGCGTGCTGATCGGCATTGCCAACGGCGCCTGGGGCACGCTTGGTGCCGTTTATGGAGCGCGCATCGGCATCTCGACGGCCGAGATCGCGCTGATGATGAGCCTGGTGGTCATCGCCGGCGCCGCCATGCAGCTTCCGGCCGGGCGGCTCTCCGACACGACGGACCGTCGTTTCGTGCTGGCGGGCGCGGCTTTCGGCGCTGCGCTGTTCGCCATCGCCATCTTCCTGTTCGAACCGCGCTCAGGCGTCTTCGTCATCGTCTGCACCGCCGCCTACGGCGCCTTCGCCTACACGCTCTATTCGATCGCGGTGGCGCATGCCAATGACCATGCGCGATCGGAGGACTTCGTCAAAGTGTCGGGCGGCCTGCTGCTGCTTTATGGCTTCGGCACGATGATCGGTCCGCTGCTGGCCGCCGGCCTGATGGGCTGGATGCGCCCCGAGGGGCTGTTCCTGGCCACTGCGCTCGCGCATCTCTGCCTGGCCGGCTACACGCTGCTGCGCATCAGCCGTCGCGCGCCGGTGCCGATCGAAGGCCGCGATGCCTTCAAGACCCAGCCGGCCGATCGCTCGGTAACGCCGGAAGCGTTGCGGCTCGACCCGCGCAGAAAAGCTGAAACCGACGGTTGAGATTCGAGGCGCTTTGCCCCACAAATAAGGCATGATGCTTTCCGACGCCTTCATGGCGATTGCCGATCCCAACCGGCGCCATCTCTTGGAAGAGCTCCGGCGCGGACCGAAGACCGTCAACGAATTGGCATCCGGCTTGCCGGTGTCCCGCCCGGCCGTTTCGCAGCACCTGAAGGTGCTGCTTGATGCCGGACTGGTCAACGCCAAGCCGGAAGGCACCAGACGCGTCTATACGGTCAGCAACGCCGGCTTCCTGAAGCTCAACATCTGGCTCGACCAGTTCTGGGATGCGGAGCAGCTCGGTTCATCCGGAAGCTGAAGGGCGTCGTCAGCACGTCGGCAACTATGCAGCTTCAGGCCTAAAGCAATCCAGGAAAAAGTGTGAAACGGTTTTCCGTCCGGAGTTGCGCAAAAACAAAAGAGATAGAGCGGTCCGGCGTTTCCGTGAAACGATGAACCACTCTAGCCATTGTTGTAGGGGAAGAGCTTGAAATAAGGCTGCGCTTCCTCGATCACACGGGCAACCGAGGGGCGTTGCAGCAACCGGTCGTGATAGCGCCTGACCGCAGGATATTCGTCTCCGAACGGCTCGACCTTGTTGGCGTAGAACAGCGCGGGGGCGGCAGCGCAGTCGGCCATGGTGAAGCTCGCGCCCACCGCCCATGTCCTCGACTGCATGTCCTGTTCAATGATGGCGTAGGAGCTGCGCAGCTGGGCGCGGGCCTGCTCGACGCCGAACGGATCGGTCTTGCCCTCCGGCCGCAGCCGGTCGCCAACGATCTTCTGCATCGGTTCCTGGACGTAGAAGTCATAGAAGCGGTCGGCGAGCCGGGTCTGGCGAGCGAGATCGAAATCGGCGGGGATCAGTTCGACTGGCCCAGGATAATACGCGTTGAGATATTCGATGACGATCGTCGATTCCGGTACGGTCCGGTCCAGCGCTTCATCGCGCAGCACCGGCATCTTGCCGAGCGGCCACAATTTCAGAAACGCCGCGCGCGACTGTTCATTGCCGAGATCGACAACGACGGATGTGAATGGCGTGCCGTTCTCATAGAGCGCGATCAGCGGTTTCCAGCAGAAGGAGGCCAGTGGATGAAGGTGCATAATCAGGGACATTGTTTGTCGTTCCTTGGGTTGTTTGTCTCGCGGCGTCGGGGTCGGATAACTATCTGGCCTGGCTGTGGGCGACGATGGCATCGATGATCGCGGCCCAGTCGTCGGGATGCAGCTCGTGGCCGCCGCCCTCGATCCGGAGCAGCCTTGCACCGGCGACCGCGTCGGCAAGAGCGGCGCCATGCTCGACTGGAAAGATGGGATCGTCGGTGCCGTGGATAACAAGGAGCGGGATTTTCATGTCGCGCAGCCGACCGGTCCAGTCCTCGCCGCTCCCATCTTCGCCACTCTTGAGCATGAAATGATTGGTCGCACTTAGAAAACCGCCGGACCGGTCATAATCTTCTTCGACGAAAGCCCGTGTTCGCTGCTCGTCGAAAGAGTGCGCCGCACCGGTGAGCGCATGCGCGTCCTTAACGATGAAATCGACCACTTGGCCCCGGTTCGCCCAGTCGACCTTCGCGCCTTCGGCCGAATGTCTCCTATAGGCCTCGGTGGTTCCGGGCAGATGCGACGTATCGATGCCCAAGGGCGAGCTGCTGATCACCGTCAGCGAAGTGACACACGACGGGTATTTCAACGCCACGAGCTGCGCGATCATGCCGCCCATCGACATGCCGACCATATGCGCCTTTCGCATTCCATGGTCGTCAAGGACGCGGATAGCATCCTCCGCCATGTCGTCGAATGTATAAGGCGGCTCGCCCGGCGCGTATTTGGTCGAACGGCCGGTATCGCGATTGTCGTAGCGGATCACGAAGCGACCCTCGCCGGCCAGCTTCCGGCAAAACGCTTCGGGCCACCAAAGCATGGAAGCCATCGCGCCCGTGATCAACAACACCGCCGGATGGGCCGGGTCGCCGAAGGTCTGGGATACGATTTCGGGGTGTCCGGCGCTTTTCATGGCTCTCCTCCGTGGGCTTCCAATCTGGTTGCAATTTACAATCAGTTGCACGATATTAAAACCGATACAATAATGCAACCGGTTTTGGAGATTCGCATGAACATCGATCGCCGGTCCGGATGCCCCATCAACCTGTCGCTCGAAGTGTTCGGCGACCGGTGGAGCCTGATCATCCTTCGCGACATCATCTTCGGCGGCAGACGCCACTTTCGCGAACTGCTCAACGGCTCGATGGAGGGCATCGCTTCCAACATCCTCGCCGACCGGCTGAAGCGGCTGATGGAGCTCGGCATGCTGACCAAGACGGGCGATCCCTCCCACAAGCAAAAGGCGATCTACAGCCTGACCGAAATGGCGATTACGCTGGTGCCGATCTTGGCCCATCTCGGCGCCTGGGGCCGCGTCTGGCTGCCGGTCAGCGACGAGCTCTCGATCCGTGCCGAGCTTCTGGAAAAAGGCGGCCCGCCGATGTGGGAGCAGTTCATGAACGAGTTGCGCTACGAGCATCTGGGCACATCTCCCGCGCCAACTGGACCCACTGTCCGCGCGATCTTGCAGGCCGGATACGATGCGGTGATCGCCCGCAAGGCGGAGCGAGTCGGCTGCGATCCAGCGCCATGACCAACTTATTTTCCCAATTGCGGGCTGGCTCTGCTATCAAAGGACTGAAGATAATTTACGGGATGGGATAACGCTCTTGGTCGAGAACTCTAAGGACACTGCCCGTGCGCGGGCCGATTTGCGTTTCAAGAAACAGGAAGAGGCAGCCACGGTGCGCCAGAAGGCGATGGCGGAATATGTCGCCGAGAGCGACGCGCGCCAAGCCAAAACCAACAAGCTGCGGGCGCTGCGCCTCGCCAAGGAAGCGGAAGACCTGGCCAATGCGCCTCCGGTGCCGGTGAAGAAGCCTCGCGCCAAGAAGAAATAAGCCGGCGCTCCCTGGATCCCACTGCTTCCTTTCGTACGCGAAACAGTTTCACCGCGATCTGTTCTGCCGGTTGATAACTGGCGTTTAGGAGACGGCCATGACCGCACTGACGCTCGACAAAGCCCTTGAAATCATCGCCGCCGCCTTTGCCAAGGGTGCCGAGCTCAAGCTCAGGCCGCTTGGCGTCTCGGTGCTCGACGCCGGCGCCCATCTGGTCGCGTTCCAGCGTCAGGACGGCGCGTCGTTCCTGCGTCCGCAAATGTCGGCCGGCAAGGCCTATGGCGCGCTCGCTATCGGCATGGGCTCGCGCCGGGTGGAAGCCTTCGCCAAGGAGCGCCCGCATCTGATCGCCGGCGTCTCCGACGTGTCGGGCGGGCGCGTCCTGCCGGTCGTCGGCGGCGTGCTGATCCGCGACGAGGCCGGCACGATCATCGGCGCCGTCGGCATTTCCGGCGACACGTCCGACAATGACGAAACGGCAGCCATCGCCGGCATCGAGGCGGCTGGCTTTAGCGCCGACCCGGGCTGAGCCGGGATCCTTAATTCATATTGATGTCGCGGCTGGCCGACCGCATCGACACCGAAAAGCCGGCCAGCACGTCGATCAGCGCTATGACCATCAGTGTGAAGAAAACAGAATGGGCGGCGCCCTTCACCAGCAGGAACTCGACTAGATAGGCCACAAAGACGAAGGTCGACAAAAGGTGGTCCATGATCGAGGCATTTGTCGTACGCGTCGACTTCACCACTTCGACGAACAAGAAGATCAGTGCGATCAGCACGATGAGATCGCCGAGGGTCATCGAGAACACGCCACCCGACATCATCCGGACCGAAAACATTTCGGTCGCCCACGGATCGTCGCCGCTGCCGAATATTCCTAGAAGCCCGAGATTGTAGAGGATGAAAGGCACGATCAGCAGCGGGATGGCACCGAACATGTGGCGGCTCCGGTTGGACTGATCTTTGTAGAGTGCGCCCGGCGTTCGCCGTCAAGAATTTTCGTGCGACCGATAAACACGGACAAAGACGGCGTGAAACAACAATGTCAGGCCCGGCTGATACGATCAGTTGTCGCAAACGCAAAAAGACCGGCCAATGGCCGGTCGTTTCGCAACCCATAAACCGTCGAAAGCTCTCTCAGCTTTCCTTCGGCTCCAGAACCTGGCGACCGCGATACATGCCGGTCTTCAGGTCGATATGGTGCGGACGGCGCATCTCGCCGGAGTTCTTGTCCTCGACATAGGTCGGGGCCTTCAGTGCGTCGGCGGAACGGCGCATGCCGCGCTTCGACGGAGAGGTTTTTCGTTTCGGAACGGCCATGGATATGCTCCACTACATGGTCAAAACGCCCCGGAGGCCCTCGTGAAAGGGCCACATCAGGGGCCGGAATCTGAGAAAGTCGGCTGCCTATACACGCCCGATGGCGTTTTGGCCAGCGTCGCCGTGTTTTTTTTTGACACTATCGCAGGCAACCGACATAGGCGCCGGCGCGGCCCGCGCGCCGCTCGATCAACGCGGCAAGCCGCCTCAGTCCTGGCCCGGGCTTCGCTGGATTGCGCACGATCGGGTTCGGCAAGGTGACGGCAAGCAGCGCTGCCTGCCGGCGCGACAGCTGTTTTGCCGAGACGCCGAAATGATGCTGGGCGGCGGCCTCGATGCCGTAGACGCCCGGTCCCCATTCGGCGATGTTGAGGTAGATCTCCATGATCCGCCGTTTCGACAGCACCGCATCGAAATAGACGGCCAGCGGCAGTTCGACGACCTTACGGACCGAGCCCAACGGCCGCGACCATAGATAAAGGTTCTTTACCGTCTGCATGGTGATGGTCGAGGCGCCACGTGTCATCTCGCCTGCGAGCGCATCGTCGACGACGCCGCGCAGCTCGCCCAGATCGACGCCGCGATGGAAACAGAACTGCCCGTCCTCCGACATGATGACCGAATATGCCAGCACCGGCGCGACCTCGTCGATGGAAACCCAGCGCCGATCGTAGCCGGAAAACGTCGCCAGGTCCTTCAGCATCAATGTCGACACCGGATGCACGAATGACGGCAGGTACAGGAAGGTCAGCACCACCGGCACCAGCGCCAGCACGACGGCGACGGCGATGCCGCGCCGGACCCAGCGTTGAAGACCGATGCGGCTGCCGCGTCTCGGTCTTGCCATGTCCAACCCTTCGGTTTCGTGATCGACGATCGGTTCCGCCAAGCCATCCAGTCCGCGCTACTCCCTGCCCCCGGCATAATGGCGCTTGGCTTCTTGCGCAACGTCTGAGTGTCGGCTACCGCTCCCGACCATGACGAAAGACGACCAAATGGCGTTCGAAGCCGCACTTATTGCCCGGGCAGTTCCACTTGAGGCGCTGCTGAGACGGTTGCTCGATGGACGCACGCTTTTGGGCGAGGTCGCGCGGCCCGAACGCCTGATGGCGGCAATGCGACATGGCGTGCTGAACGGCGGCAAACGACTGCGTCCCTTCCTGGTTATGGAAAGTGCTGCACTGTTTTCAGCCGATGGCGAGGCGGCGCTGCGCGTGGCGGCGGCGCTCGAATGCGTGCACTGCTATTCGCTCATCCATGACGATCTGCCGGCCATGGACGACGACGATTTGCGCCGCGGGCAGCCGACCGTGCACAGGGCTTTCGATGAGGCGACCGCCATTCTTGCGGGCGACGCCCTGCTGACGCTTGCCTTCGACATCCTTGCCGACGAGGCGACAATGCTGCCGGCCGAGCGCAGGGCAGCGCTGGTGCTGGCACTGGCCCGTGCCGCCGGGGCGGGAAGCATGGTCGGCGGCCAGATGCTCGATCTCGAGGCCGAACAAAGCCGGCCGGACGAGGCCGGCATCATCCGGCTTCAGGCGATGAAAACCGGTGCGCTGATCCGCTTTGCCTGCGAAGCGGGAGCCATCCTTGCCGGCGCGCCGTCGGGCGACCGCGAAAGGCTGGCCGAATTTGGTTCGGCGATCGGGCTTGCCTTTCAACTTGCCGACGATCTGCTCGACCTGACCGCCGACGCGCATCAGATGGGCAAGGCCACGGGCAAGGATGCCGCGGCCGGCAAGGCGACGCTGGTCGCGCTGCACGGACCGGGCTGGGCGCGGGACCAGCTCCAGGGCCTCGTCGACCAGGCTCATGCGCTGCTCGAGCCTTTTGGCGCACAAGCCGCGCTTCTGAAACAAGCGGCGCAGTTCGTAGCGGCCCGCAACAATTAAAAGCGCCCCCATGGCGCCGTACAGTCACGGAGAATTGCCGACTGTTCGGCCAGATGCCTTGGAGCAGTCGATCGCGACTCCGGCGATGTCGGACCATATGGCTCGCCACGCCAGTTGCCGGGCCATTCTTCAGCCCTCGGCGGCAGGGTTCCGCGGCTAGCGTCGACAGCGGTCAGCCTTCGCCAGTTGCCTTTTCCGCCACGGGCTGCGGAACCGGTTCCAGCTCGGCTGCCGCCGGCTGCGCTTCGGCCGGCTTGCGCCGGTTGCGGATGAAGGCGGCGAGGCGGTCGCGGATTTCGCCGGCGCTGAGGAACACCGGAACGCGCGCCACCGGCGCGGTCGGCTCGAAGGACAGGCCAAGGCCGGTGATCCTGCCCTTGTCGTCGACGTCGCGCACGATCAACTCGATCGGACCGAGCAGCACGCGGTCGGCGTATTCGGCGTGGCCGCCGAGCCGCGTAGTGACCAGGTCGCCGATGCTGAGCTTGCGTTCCGCTTCGGTCAGGCCCGGTGCATAGGCGGTCTCCAGTTCCTCGGCGGAGCGTGACGGATCGACAGCGAAGGCGCCGAAGAAGTCGGCATCCTCGGGATCGACCACGGCACGGCTGGCGAACAGCTTGTCGAGCAGGCGCGGATAGCGGTCCGGCACAAAGATGTAGACGTGGTCGCCGGCCGCCAGCCGGCCCATATCCTGGAAGCGCATTGAGCGTCCGTCGCGCAACACAAGCGATGGCCGCGCCCAGCGCGGAATGCGTTCGCCGCGCGCCACCGGGCTGCCGGGTGCCACGCGGTAGGCGAGAAGCTCATGATGGGCGGAGCCCGGCAGTTCCAATTCGACCTTGTCGAGCGGTCCCAGGCGGGCCGGCACGATAAGGCCGAGGCGGCGCGCCAGCGGCCCGACGGTCCATCCCTGGATGATCAGCGAGACCAGCACGATGATGAAGGCGGTGTTGAAGATGAGGCGGCCGTTCTCCAGGCCGCCGAGCAGCGGCGTGATGGCAAGCAGTATCGACACGGCGCCACGCAGGCCAACCCATGAGACAAAGGCGACTTCCGGGCGTGGCAGGCGGAACGGCACCAGGCACAGCCAGACCGCGATTGGCCGTGCCACAAATATCAGGAACAGGCCGAGCAGCACTGCCGGCACCAAGATCGCCGGAAACTGCGAAGGCGTCGCGAACAGGCCGAGGATCAGGAACATGATGATCTGCGCCAGCCACGACATGCCGTCCTGGAAGCGCTTGAGGATGGTGACGGCCCGGATATCGGAATTGCCGGCAATCAGGCCTGCGAGATAGACCGCCAGGAAGCCGGAGCCGCCGACGGCGCCGGCGGCAGCAAACACCATCAGCGACAGCGTCAGCACGAAGATCGGCAACAGGCCGTGATCGAGATTGAGGCGATCGACAAGACGCACAATGGCCATGCCGCCGAGAATGCCGATGACCGCACCGAGGCCCATGTTGACCAGGAAACCGACGGCAAGATCGGTAACCAGCACCTTTGCCTCGGGGTGGGCGTTGGCGGCGATGACCTCGACCAGCGTGATGGTGAGGAAGATGGCGATCGGGTCATTGGTGCCGGATTCCACCTCGAGCGTGGACCGCACGCGCTCGCGCAAATTGATCTCGCCGGCGCGCAGCAGGAAGAACACCGCCGCGGCGTCGGTCGAGGCGACGGCGGCACCGAGCAGGAAGGATTCCAACCAGGTCAGGTCGAGCAGATAATAGGCGGCGGCGCCGAACAGTCCGGTGGTCAAAAGGACGCCGAATGTCGCCAGCGACAGCGCCGGCCCGGCCGCCTGCCGCAAGGCGTTGAGCGGCGTACCGAAGCCGGAATCGAAAAGGATGACCGCCAGCGCCAACGAGCCGGCAAAATAAGCAACTCGGGCGTTGTCGAAGTGGATGCCGAGACCGTCGGTTCCGGTAGCGAGGCCGATGCAGAGAAACAGCAGCAGGAGAGGGGCGCCGAAACGGAAGGCGATCAAGCTCGAAAACGCGGCGGCAACGACAAGTGCTGCTCCAACAAGCGTCACCAGATAGATACCATGCTCCATTCGTTGGTCGCCCCTAGTCGATATGCTCCGGCATCACGGGAGAGTGGGGCGAAGACATGGCCGCTGCAAGGCAGCAGCGTGGCTTTTTGCCCCACGCTGCCGATCGTCGAAAGTTTTGGCATCCCCGAGCAGCAGAGCGTGCGTTGGCGGTTCGTGCTGCAACGAAAAACGCCCGGACTGAGCCGGGCGTCTTCCAGGTCGAGAAGATGGTTCTGCGATCAGGCGATGGTCTTGCCGAAGGCGACGGCGGTATCGCCCATGCGGTTCGAGAAGCCCCACTCATTGTCGTACCACGACAGCACCGAAACGAAGTTGCCGTCCATGACCTTGGTCTGGTCGAGCGCCACGATCGAAGAATGCGGATCGTGGTTGAAGTCGATCGAAACATTGGGGTGACGGGTAACGGCGAGGATGCCCTTCAGCTTGCCGTTTGAAGCGGCGATCACCACGTCATTGATCTCCTGGACGGTGGTCGGCCGCTTGGCGATAAACTTGAAATCGACGAGCGAAACGTTCGGCGTCGGCACGCGGATGGAGATGCCGTCGAGCTTGCCCTTGAGCTCGGGCAGTACCAAGCCGATGGCCTTGGCGGCACCGGTCGATGTCGGAATCTGCGACAGCGCGGCAGCACGGGCGCGGTAGAGGTCCTTGTGCATGGTGTCCAGCGTCGGCTGATCGCCGGTGTAGGAATGGATCGTCGTCATCATGCCCTTTTCGATGCCGACCGCCTCATTCAGCACGGCCGCCAGCGGCGCCAGGCAGTTGGTGGTGCAGGAGGCGTTCGAGATGACGATGTGATCCTTGGTCAGCTTGTCGTGGTTGATGCCATAGACGACGGTGAGGTCGGCGCCCTCTGCCGGAGCGGAGACGAGAACGCGCTTGGCACCGGCGGTCAGATGGGCGACGGCCTTGTCGCGGGCGGTGAAGATGCCGGTGCATTCGAGCGCGATGTCGATGCCGAGCTCCTTCCAGGGCAGTTGCGTCGGATCCTTGATCGCGGTGACCTTGAATTTTTCCTTGCCGACGATGATCTGGTCGCCGTCAACCGTCACCTCATGCGGAAAGCGGCCATGCACGCTGTCGAAGCGCAGCAGATGCGCGTTGGTCTCGACCGGGCCGAGATCGTTGACCGCGACGACATCGATATCCTTGCGGCCGGATTCATGGATGGCGCGCAGAATGTTTCGGCCGATGCGGCCGAATCCGTTGATGGCAACTCTGACGGTCATTGTTCTCTCCCTGGGAGTTGGAGGCCGAAGATCAAGTCCGCAGCTTCATAACGGCGGACGGGCAAAGAATCCAGCCGCCGAGGCTTGGATTTAAATCGATTAATGCTCCACCGCCCGGCAAAACCGCTATGCCAGCCTTTGCCGGTCGGGGCTCACCTTCATTTGCCGTGCAGACGGGCTTCCGCCGCCTTCACCGTTGCTTCGGCGGTGATGCCGAAATGCGGGTAGAGCTGTTCGATAGTGCCGGAGGCGCCGAAGCCGGTCATGCCGATGAAGATGCCGTCGGTGCCGATGAAGTGATCCCAGCCCTGGCGGATGCCGGCTTCGATGGCAATCTTGAGCGGCGCATTGCCGATCGTTCTGCTGCGATAGTCGGCGCTCTGCTTATCGAACAATTCGAAGCACGGCACCGAGACGACGCGGGTCGCGTGGCCGTGCTTTTCCAACGCCTCGCGGGCGGCCAGCGCGATCTCGACCTCGGAGCCCGAAGCGAAGATCGTCACCGCGGCTTCACCGCTGGCGGCGGCAAGTTCATAGGCGCCGCGGCTGCTGAGGTTTTCCGCAACGAAGTCGTTGCGTACCGTCGGCAGGTTTTGCCGGGTCAGCGCCAATGTCGAAGGCGTCTTTTCCGACTCAATGGCCAACTGCCAGCATTCCGCGGTTTCGACCGGGTCGGCCGGGCGGAAGACATTGTGGTTCGGGATGGCGCGAAGTGCTGCCAGATGCTCGACCGGCTGATGGGTCGGGCCGTCTTCGCCAAGGCCGATCGAATCATGGGTCATGACGAAGATCGAGCGGATGCCCATCAGCGAAGCAAGCCGCATCGCCGGACGGGCATAATCGGAAAAGCACATGAAAGTGCCGCCATAGGCGATAATGCCGCCATGCAGCGTCAGCCCGTTGAGCGCTGCCGCCATGCCGTGCTCACGAATGCCGTAGTGGACATAGCGCTGGCCATAATCGTCGGCGGTGATGTTCTTGGTCTGGCTGGTCTTGGTGTTGTTGGAGCCGGTCAAATCAGCCGAGCCGCCGATGGTTTCGGGCACGGCGCCGTTGATGACCTCCAGCGCCATTTCCGATGACTTACGGGTGGCGACCTTCGGCTTGTCGGCGGCGAGCTTCTTCTTGTAATCGCCAATGACGGCGTCGAAGTTGGCCGGCAGCGTGCCACTGATGCGGCGTTCGAACTCTGCGCGCAATTTGGCGTCGGCCTTGGCAAGCCGGCTTTCCCAGTCGGTGCGCGCCTTGACGCCGGTCCGCCCGGCGGTACGCCATGCGTCGAGGATATCGGCCGGAACCTCGAAGGGCGGATAATCCCAGCCGAAGAATTTTCTGGCGCCGGCGATTTCCTCGGCGCCGAGCGGCGAGCCATGCGCCTTGTTGGTGCCGGCCTTGGTCGGCGCGCCGAAGCCGATCGTCGTCTTGCAGGCGATCATCGTCGGCTTGTCGGAGTGGCGGGCCGCTTCGATGGCATAGGCGATCGCTTCCGGGTCCTGGCCGTCGATATGGCTGGCATTCCAGCCGGACGCCTGGAAGCGGGCGACCTGATCGGTGTTATCGGCGAGCGACACCGGGCCATCGATCGAGATGTTGTTGTTGTCCCAGAAGACGATCAGCTTGTTCAGCTTCAGATGCCCGGCAAGCGCGATGGCTTCCTGGGATACGCCTTCCATCAGGCAGCCGTCGCCGGCCAGCACATAGGTGTAGTGGTCGACGAGATCTTTGCCGAAAGCGGCATTCATGATGCGCTCGCCGAGCGCGAAGCCGACCGAATTGGCAAGGCCCTGGCCGAGTGGGCCGGTCGTCGTCTCGATGCCGGCGGCATGGCCGTATTCCGGGTGGCCCGCCGTCCTCGACCCCAATTGGCGGAACTGCTTGATCTGGTCGATGGTGATGTCTTCGTAGCCGGTCAGATAGAGCAGCGAGTAAAGCAGCATCGAGCCGTGGCCGGCCGACAGGATAAAGCGGTCGCGGTCCGGCCAATGCGGGTTTTTCGGATCGTATTTGAGAAAGCGGGTGAACAGCACCGTGGCGATGTCGGCGCAGCCCATGGGCAGTCCGGGGTGGCCGGAATTTGCCTTCTCGACGGCGTCCATGGCGAGAAAACGGATCGCATTGGCCATCCGGTCATGTTGTTCGCGCGAGGTCATACTTCCTCCAAAATGGGGGTTTGGGCCTTGGGAAAGCCCTTGAAAAGGGTGCGCGACACATAGCAGGCGCGGCCTTTTAGTCAACAAATCGGTGTGCTTTTGCCGGTCTTGTGATGGCCATGCGCGACTTACATTAGCGTTAGCAGGGGACAGTCGCGACAGCTTTATTGACGTGCGGTTCACACGACGGGTAATGTTTCAGGGATAACGCGTTCTGAACGTGGATGATTCGGTGATGGGCAGGGCGCAGGACGAAAGCCATGACCGGGGAAACGACCCTCAAGGAAGTCATTGCCAGGCTGGGTAAGGCCATCGAAGGGCTGGAAAACGCCGTCGCGGCCAAGCTCGAGCACGAGCGGGACTATTCGGAAGCCGAGGCCGAAGTGCAGCGGATGAACGCCGACCGCTCGCGGCTGGCGCAGGAGCTCGACAATTCCGAAGCTCGCGCCGAACGGCTGGAAGATGCCAACAAAGAAGTGTCGCGAAGGCTGGTGACAGCCATGGAGACCATCCGCGCGGTACTGGACAGGTAGGCTAATGGCACAAGTCACGGTTTCCATCGACGGCAAGCAATATCGGATGGCCTGCGACGAGGGCCAGGAAGAGCATCTGATCGATCTTGCCGAGCGCTTCGACCGCTATGTCTCGCATCTGAAGGATTCTTTTGGCGAGATCGGCGACCAGCGGCTGACCGTGATGGCCGGCATCATGGTCATGGACGAGCTTTCGGAACTGCAAAAGCGCGTCAAGGGCATGGAAAGCGAAGTGCTGACGCTGCGCAAGACGCGCGACGATGCACTGACCAAGGCCGATAAGAACGATTCCGTGCTGACCGGAGCGCTCGGCGCGCTGGCCCAGCGCATGGAAGACCTGGCGACGACGCTGGCAGTGAACAAGGCGTAGCGCGTCGCGTCGCCTCATCGACCCGACGCCACTTAACGGCGGAATGGGCAACATATGAGCCGAACAATCGGCGGAAATGCCTGCACGTTTAACCAACCTCCGGTGCTTTTTCGCCAGCGCGGAAATCACTGCTGTATTTCCCGCCTAAGTGACAAAAATTTTTTTGAGGCCGGCCACTATCCTAGCGTCAACAGCCACTTGAAGGATGACGCCGCAGTGTTAGAAATGCAAGCAACGCCGGTGGGGCGTTCAATGCCAGCGGCAAGCCAAACAGGTAGGGACACGCCATGAGCCTTCGCATCAACGACATCGCACCGGACTTCACCGCGGAGACCACGCAAGGACCGATCAGCTTCCATGAATGGATCGGCGACGGCTGGGCGGTATTGTTCAGCCATCCGAAGAACTTTACGCCGGTTTGCACGACCGAACTCGGCACGATGGCCGGGCTCGAAGGCGAGTTCAGGAAGCGCAACGTCAAGATCATCGGCATCTCGGTCGATCCCGTCGAAAGCCACGAAAAGTGGCAGAACGATATCAAGATCGCGACCGGCCATTCGCTGAACTACCCGCTGATCGGCGACAAGGATCTCAAGGTCGCCAAGCTTTACGAGATGCTGCCGGCGGGTGCCGGCGAGAGCTCGGAAGGCCGCACGCCGGCGGACAATGCCACGGTGCGTTCGGTCTACGTCATCGGGCCCGACAAGAAGATCAAGCTGGTTCTCACCTATCCGATGACGACGGGCCGCAACTTCGACGAAATCCTGCGCGCCATCGATTCCATGCAGCTGACCGCCAAGCACCAGGTGGCAACGCCGGCGAACTGGAAGCAGGGCGAGGACGTCATCATCACCGCTGCCGTCTCCAATGAGGATGCCATCAAGCGCTTCGGTGCCTACGAGACGATCCTGCCATATCTCAGGAAGACCAAGCAGCCTTCCGCCTGAGCAGGCAGGGGCGGCACGGAGAAATTTTCGGTTTTCCTGATCCTATGAGCATGGGGTGCTTGACGGCGCCTGGTTGACGGACAACCATGCCTTTCATTTGCCGTGGCAGAGAAAATCCTTCCTGCCGTGGTGAGGGGCGAAGGAGGCTGGGATTGGACGCATTATCGGCCAGGTCGCAGGTCACCGGCTTCTATGACGAGCCGAGCGGGTCCGTCCAATATGTGGTCGCCGACATGGCGACCCGCAAATGCGCCATCATCGATCCGGTGCTCGACTTCGACGAAAGGTCCGGTGCAACGGCAACGAAGAACGCCGACGCCCTGCTCGACTTCGTCAGGGAAAGCGGGCTGGAGCTCGAGTGGATCCTCGACACGCATCCGCATGCCGATCATTTCTCCGCCGCCCATTATTTGAGGGGGAGAACCGGAGCGCCGACGGCAATCGGCGAAAAGGTCATCGACGTCCAGAAATTGTGGAAGGTGATCTACAACTGGCCGGAATTCTCCGCCGACGGTTCGCAATGGGATAGGCTATTCGCCGACGGCGCAACTTTTTCGGTCGGCGGCCTTCCGGCGAGAGTGCTGTTCTCGCCGGGCCACACACTGGCCTCGATCACTTACGTCATTGGCGACGCCGCCTTCATCCACGACACGTTGTTCATGCCGGATAGCGGCACCGCCAGGACAGACTTTCCGGGCGGCAGTGCCGAGCGGCTCTGGCGTTCGATCGAGGACATCCTGGCGCTGCCGGACGAGACACGTCTGTTCGTCGGTCACGACTACCAGCCGGGCGGTCGCGAAGCGCGGTGGGAAAGCACGGTCGCGGAGCAGAAAGCCGGCAACATCCATGTTGCCGGCGGCAAGACGGAAGCCGACTTCGTCGCGCTCCGCCAAGCCCGCGACAGGACGTTGCCGATGCCGCGGCTTATCCTGCACGCGCTGCAGGTGAACATGAACGGCGGACGCCTGCCGGAACCGGAATCCAACGGGCGGCGCTATCTGAAGTTTCCGCTCGATTGCCTGTGAGGAGATGGGTCGCTGGCACTACAGTGCCATCCAAACTTGGCGCCGCCCTCATCGTTCTGCGACGGTCATCCAAGTTATTGATCGTTATTGATCCTGATTCGATTTTTGCGATGTTTGAATCCGATAGGTCCATGCGGGAAGGCGGTGGCGGCAGCCGGATGAGGAGCGGCGCAGAACGCCAGCTAGGTGTTTACTCAGCGTCAGGGTTTTGTTCGGCAGGCTAAATGTTCATACGTGATTTGCCAAGGGTCGCCCTCGGAAGATCTTTCCTCGCCGATCCAATGGAAGTTGTTGGCAGTGATCTCTGTGAAACGCCAACGAGTTTTCAGACCGCGCGAGTCATCGCCGAGCTGGACAATGTCCTTACCCTCGGCTCGGCCGATCTGGCGCGAGTGATCCCGGTTGAGCGGGTCGTTCCATATGATGTGCCAGCCATCGATCCCAGGGTCGAAGATGCGCAGGGTCGTGCCGTACATCGTGGACGGCGCAGGGCGCTTGGGCCTGATCCAAACGTCCTGAATCGCGCGGCCTTCGAGCACCCAGCCAAAATGGCATTCGCCATCCCATTTCTGGATTGTGCCGTCGTCGAGATAGCGGACCGAGTCCATTTCCCAGCTTCCAATTAGCCATCCATAGAGGGCCATGTCTTTCGCCCGATCGGCTGGGGGACCTTCGGATCCAAGAGCGGTCAGAAACGGGGAAATCGTCATCGTCATACTGCCTTTCGTTTCCAACAGACGAGCTCCAACTGCCTGAGGCAGCCCCAGCGGCCCGTTATCGGCGGCCCGTTATCGCGCCACTTGCAGCGAGCGCCGGGTTGTGGAATGCGCCGGTCGGCGCCGGAATATCGACGCCACAGCTTGCAGCGTTACGGTCTTCAGGGCTTGGGGAAAATTGCTGTAATGCCGTTATCAATGCGATCGTCTGCGGACGCCATAGCGAGGCTACGGCAGTTACGGCGGCGGATCGGACATCCGCGTGCAGCGGTGTTGCGATAACGACATTCATAAACAAGGATCTAAGCGCATCGCACAAGGCCGGTCGAACGCGACGCGCTTTAGAAAAACGGCGGCGCCAGTTACCTGACGCCGCCGTTTTTTGGTTCTCTTGGAGGCCTACGCAGCCGGCTGCGCCTCAATCGTGCGCAACGCCTGCGTCTGGCGCTTGGCCGCGGCCTTGACCGCGTCCTGCACCTTCTCGAAGGCGCGCACCTCGATCTGCCGCACCCGCTCGCGGCTGATATCGAACTCGGCCGACAGCTCTTCCAGCGTCAACGGCTCATCGGCGAGGCGGCGCGCCTCGAAGATGCGACGTTCACGGTCGTTGAGCACGGCAAGAGCGCCGGACAGCATGCCGCGCCGGTTTTCCAGCTCGTCCTGCTCGATCAGCATCTCTTCCTGGCTTTCGTGGTCGTCGACCAGCCAGTCCTGCCATTCGCCGGACTCGCCTTCACTGGCCCGGATGGGCGCATTGAGCGAGGCGTCGCCCGACAGACGGCGGTTCATCGACACGACTTCCGCTTCCGAGACGTTCAGCCGGGTGGCAATCTCGGTGATCTGGTCGGGCTTCAAATCGCCTTCATCGAGCGCCTGGATCTTGCCCTTCACCTTGCGCAGGTTGAAGAACAGGCGCTTCTGGTTGGCGGTGGTGCCCATCTTGACCAGGCTCCACGAGCGCAGGATGTATTCCTGGATCGAGGCCTTGATCCACCACATCGCGTAGGTGGCGAGACGGAAGCCGCGCTCCGGTTCGAATTTCTTGACGGCCTGCATCAGACCGACATTGCCTTCCGAGATCACCTCGCCGATCGGCAGGCCGTAGCCGCGATAGCCCATGGCGATCTTGGCGACGAGCCGAAGGTGGCTGGTGACGAGCTTGTGCGCAGCCGTGGTGTCCTCATGCTCGGCGTAGCGCTTGGCGAGCATGTACTCTTCCTGCGGCTGAAGCATCGGAAAGCGGCGGATTTCTTCCAGGTAGCGGCTGAGACCGCCTTCGCCGGAAACGATACTGGGTAATGACTGGGCCATGATAGCGCCCCCTCTCTATTGGAGTGATGCCCCCGAAACGCGGCGGGCATGTGGCGCGAATGCCAAAGGCACATTCGCGCCAACCGACATATATAGGAACAAAACCAGAAAGACAGGCATTTGTTCAGCACGAAACAGTGTGTCACGCTGAAGTGAACAACGCCGGTCAGGTTTTCAGGTGGTTGGTTCAGAGCTTGCGGAAGCCGTCGACGAGTTCCTCCATGTCCCACGGTATCGCTGCTTCGAACCTCATCGTTAGATGGGTATCGGGATGGCGAAATGCAAGGAGGCGGGCGTGCAAAGCTTGTCGCGGAAACGCCTTTACCTTGCTCCTTAGCGGCTCGGGCAACCGGTTGGCCTTGGTTCGGAAAGCCTGGCCGTATTCGGGATCGCCGATCACTGGATGGCCGATATGGGCCATGTGGACGCGTATCTGGTGGGTGCGACCGGTTTCCAGCCGGCATTCGACCAGGCTCGCCGTGGCGAATTCCTGCTGCTGCTCGCCAAAGCGCTCGACGACGGTGAAATGCGTTATGGCATGGCGCGCATCGTCGCGGCCTTGCGGCACCACGGCACGGCGTACCCGGTCGGCGGCGCGGCCGAGCGGCGCGTCGACCGTCCCGGTCGGCCTTGCCGGTATGCCCCAGACCAACGCCAGATAGGCCCGCTCGAGATCGCCGGTCAGGCCGTGGTCGGCAAAGGCCTCCGACAACGCCTTGTGGGCGCGGTCGGTCTTGGCGACGACCATGACGCCGCTGGTCTCCTTGTCGAGGCGGTGGACGATGCCCGGCCGTCTCACGCCGCCGATGCCGGACAGGCTGTCGCCGCAATGATGGATCAGCGCGTTGACCAGCGTACCGGTCCAGTTGCCGGCGCCGGGATGTACGACCAGCCCGGCCGGCTTGTTGATGACGATCAGCGCGTTGTCCTCGTAGAGGACGTCCAGCGCAATATCTTCGCCTTGCGGCGCCGCCGGTTCAGGCTCCGGCATGTCGACCGACACGCTGTCACCTTGTGCCATCTTGCGCTTCGTCTCTTCGACCTGCCTGCCGCCGATCCTGACCGCGCCTTGCTTTATCAGCATCTGCACCCGGCTGCGCGACATGTCGGGGCCGAGCCTGGCCGCCAACCATTGGTCGAGCCGCTGGCCGGCGGCATCGGCGCCCGCCTCCAGCACGATCGATCCGGCCCCTATTAATTGTCTGACCTCTTCGTTATGAGCGCTCATCGAAAACAGTTCCGGAATCTGCTGCCATGGCCCGGCCGCTTGCCGACGAAGACGAGGAAAAGCCACTCGACCCCGAGGTCGAAAAGGTGCGGAGGAAGCTCGTCCGCTTCGTCGCCATCAATCTCGGCCTGCTGTTCCTCGCCCTTATGGTGGTGATAGCAGCACTTGTCTACAAAGCGCGCAACGCGCCGCCTGCCGCCCCGCCGTTGACCAGTGACTTCCAGGTGCCGATCGGCGAACCGGTCAACGGCGACATCGTGCTGCCGGTCGGCGCCAGGGTGATTAGCCAATCGCTCTCCGGCAATCACCTTTCGATCGACGCCGAGCTGCCCGACGGCAGCCGCGCCATCTTCGTCTATGACATTACCGAGCGCCGCATCGTCGGCCGTTTTGCGATCAGGAACAAATGACCGGTTTTGCCGAACACCGCAGCATTGCCACGGTCGCGCTTGTCGTCGCAAATTATGACGAGGCGATTTCCTGGTATGTCGACCGGCTGGGTTTTGTGCTCACCGAAGATATCGATCTCGGCGGCGGCAAACGCTGGGTCACGATCACGCCGGGCAAAGGGCAGGGCGCGCGGCTGCTTCTCGCCGAAGCATCCGGCGATGCGCAAAGGCACGCCGTCGGCAACCAGACCGGCGGGCGGGTCTTTTTGTTCCTCGAAACCGACGATTTTGCACGCGACCATGCGCTGATGCTCGAAAAAGGCGTCAAGTTCCGCGAAGCGCCACGCCATGAGGCTTATGGCACGGTCGCGGTCTTCGCCGACCTTTATGGAAATCTCTGGGACCTGATCGAGCCAAAACGATAGGCTTGCAGCGGATTTTTCGTCTGTGCGAGCAGTGGCCCTGAGCCTAGTTGCTTTTTCCCAGCCGTCAGCCTATATCGCCGGTTCTTGAACGCGCCCATCGTCTAGCGGTCAGGACACCGCCCTCTCACGGCGGGAACAGGGGTTCGATTCCCCTTGGGCGTACCAAGTCTCTCCAAGCTCTCGGCAAACCATCAATCCGATCCATCGCCTTAGGTCGCGGCGGGTTTGGCTCATTGCCGCTTCTGGCGCAGCGGAGCTGATTGCATTAGCATTGCATCATGGGTCTTGAGGCACCGCTTAGCGGCGCGCAGAACGTCGCGCTGACCAGGGCAGTCGATGCCACGCGGGGGGACCCAGATACAGAAACTACAATCGCAAGGCGTCCATCACGCTGGTCGGCACTGCCTGGAGCCGACCTGAGCTACAGCTGCCGGCGGCGGATCGTTTTGGCGAGCTCGGCGAAGGCGCCTCTCCCTTGAAGGGTGGATGCCGGGAATACTCGGCCCTTAGCACCGGCCAGCGAAGCTGCGCGCGACGCGCATGGCTGGGCTCTAAACCCGCCATACTCCAGTTGCAGTATCGTAGCTTCTTTGCCGTTCGAATTTCTCTCAGTCATGGCTTCGCACGATACTAAGATATGCTGCGAACGGCACATCCACGGCGCGCTCAACCATTCGATCTATTCCGGCAAGCCGAAAAGCGTTTGCGCGCCTGCTATTCCTCCGAGCGGATGACTGCCCATGGCGATCATCGGCTCGGTAGTTTCTGCCTCGAACACTGTCGACGCGAGCACCGTCCGTCCCAACGGCTTGCACAGCCCTTCGATGCGGCTGACAAGATTTACAGCCTTGCCGATCGCGGTGAAGTCCAACCTGCCGGCAGTGCCGATATTCCCCCAGAGTATCTCGCCGACATGCAGGCCAATGCCATATCCGAGCTCGGGGCCGCCATTGCGGCGCCGAGTTTGGTTGAGATGATCTATCCCGGCGCGCGTAGCCTTCACGGCTCGGACCGCAGCGTCACATGCGGCATTTGCATCGCGCTCGCCAATCGGGAAAATCGCGAGGACGCCATCACCTATAAACTTGAGAACCTCACCACCAAATGCGTGCACCGCGCCGGCGACGCAATCGAACCAGGCATCAAGTACCAATACGATCTCGTCTGCATCATAAACCTCGGATAGATCAGTGAAACCTCGAAGGTCCGCGCACAGAAGCGCAGCCCGTATCGTCTCTCCCCTTACTCGACGAGAATGACCGTTGAGCACATGTGCTGCACTGCGCTTTCCCAAATATGCTTCGAGCAATGCGCGTTTCGCGGACCGTTCTGCGAGTGCGGTCATCGGAGCCGCAGCAAACCGGGAGATTTGCCGCAGCAGCTCTGACTGCGCATCATCCGGAGTATGGTCGAACGCCCACACCAAAGTCGGTGCGACACCGCCCGCTCGCTCGTCGAACACGATCGCCCGCGTCGTGCCAAGCCACTCCCGCAGCACGAGCCGGGGATCGGCATTCTGGCGGTCGGCGCCTATCCCCAAAGCCTCGACCACTTCACCCCCAGGCGCTCGCCAGAGCCAGATGCGGCGTGAGATAATCGGGTCGGGAGCATCCTGCGCCAGTGCGCCGGCGATGATCGGCAAGCCGTCTTCCATCAAATGCGTTGAGAGCTGCAATAGAAGTCGGCCACCGTCGCCAATATGCGCGGCGTCGTCCAGAAGGAATGAAAGCGAGTTTGCGAGAAGCATCGGTAGAAGATCACTCGGCACCGGCTTATGCTTACGCCTCGAACATCTTCTTGCAACTCCCCATATTCGCTTGCACGGCATTCGATGCGGATGTGACCTGGAGTGAGCGATGGCGGAATCGGTTTACACAGAGATTGAGGTCGCGGCGCCACAAGCGACCGTGTTCGCGCTTTTGACGGATCCGGACCAGATCGTGCGATGGATCGGGACCGAAGCGAATTTGGATGCATCGCCGGGCGGTCTGTTCCTCGTCAATGTCGGTGGTCGCCATATGGCGCGCGGTGAGTTCACCGAGGTGATCCCGGTCCACCGTCTCGCCTACAGTTTTGGCTGGGAAGACAACGAGACCGTGCCGCCCGGCTCCAGCCATGTCGAGATCGACCTGATCGCGAGGGATGCGGGGACACTGATCCGCTTCACGCATAGCGGACTGCCGAACGCAAAGGAGCGTGACAGCCACCGAAAGGGATGGGAGCACTACCTCTCAAGGCTGAAGATCACTGCCGATGGGGGACATGTCGATCCCGATGTGCCGATGAAGAATATGTGATTTTCATCTAAGGGGCCACGGATGCCCGTAATCCGAACCAGGCGCGGCATGCGTCAACGAGGCCCCTTTGACCTGCCGTCGCCAAACCGGCCGCTCGGGAAACCCAGCGACCTGCGGGCTGCCGCACCATTACAGCTGCCGGCGAGGGATCGTTTCGGCGAGCTCGGCGAAGGCGTCCGCGCTCTTGGCGCCTGCGTGGAGTTCTTGAAACTCAGCGCTTCTGGCGCAACGCCTCGGATTGAACTAGCATCCGTTCATCAAAGCTCCGGCCGCACTCCCGCAGGATGCGGAATGCGGAGCGCAGGCGAGCGAGGCCGGGCGCGGTCACATGCCGGGCGCTGATCCAAGCGCGACTGGGCATCCGAACTTCCGTTCGGCGGCAAGACGGCGTGGCCGGGAGGAGTCAGATGCAGAAGCTGCAGTCACAAGGCGTTCATCACGTCACGCTGGTCGGCGCCGGGCGTCAGACCTCGATCGATTTCTGGGAGGGCGTGCTCGGCATGCCCTTCATCTTCGAGCAGCCCAACCTCGACAAAGCCACCGAAAGCCATCTCTATTTCGATCCGGGCGATGGCCGGCTGATCACCGTCTTCACCGACGAGAGCCGCACGCCGGAGAAACGCCGCACGCCGACCGATACGGGCTGCGTCCATCACATCGCGTTTGCGGTGTCGCGCGTCACCTTCCTGCAGGCGGTCGCCCGGCTCGACGAGCGCGGCATCAAGCACAGCGGCGTCAAGGATCGCGGCTTCATGGACTCGATCTATTTCGAGGATCCGCTCGGCCTGCTGATCGAACTCGCCTCCTACCGCTTCGAGCCGCCGGCCGGCTTCAGCCATGCCGACGTGCTGATGCAGGCGCACAAGCTGCGTGTCGCGCGTGGCGACTACAACATCGCCGAGGTGCACCTTGCCGATGCGATCCAGGCGCTTGTCGAGCGTTCGCGCGCGACCTTGTCGGAGGATCGCGCACCGAAAAATCCGTACTGACGGCACGCCGAACAAAGGGAGGATATAATGGCAAAGACAGCAACCAAGAGTGCAAAGAAGCCCGCGGCCAAGGCAGCCAGGCCAGGAGCGAAGCCGGCGGCCGAAGCCGCCGCCAAGTCAGCGGCGAAAGTGGCAAAGCCGGCGACGAAGGTCTCCGCCAAAAAGGCCGCGAAGACCAAGGCGAAACCGGCGAAAAAGCCGGCGCTCACGCTCAGCATGCTGAAGCCCAGCGTCAACAATATGAGCGTTCGGGTGTTTGCACGCGCCGCGGGGCTCGACCATTCCGAAACCGACGTTTGGGGCCTCACGCGTTCGCCCGAATACATGGCGCGAAACCCGGCCCATCTTACGCCGATGATCGAGGACAAGGGCCTGCCGAGAGGTGTCTTGTGGGAAAGCTGCGCCATCATGCAGTATCTCGCCAACAAGCACGGGCTGGAGAAATTATATCCCAAGGCGCCGGCCAAGCGGGCAATGATCGACAGCGCCATGTTCTACCTGATCGGCACGCTCTACCCCTATGTGGCGCGCGCCACCTATCCTGCACTGAATTTCCCGCAATATGCCGGCGAGGTCGGCCACAGCGACGCTCATCCCGACAAGAAGTCGGAAGCCCAGAAGGCCGCTATAGAAGCGATAGCCGAGCCGCTGGAGGTGTTTCACTCCTTCTTCAGGAACGGCAAGCCGTTCATCGGCGGCAAGGACCCGTCGATCGCCGACATCCGTCTGGCGGCGACGCTCGAGTTCCTCGCCGTCATCGACTACGCGTTGCCCCAATGGGCAAAAGACTATATGGCGGCGATCGAGAAGAAGCTCGGCAAGGCCTATGCCGAGCCGGCCGGCGACGTGCGCGGCTATATCGCCTATGTGAGGTCGCAGGCCAACGCCTGAGGCACATGTCAATAGCGGTCGTCCGCACGTCTGCAGGAGCCGGTAATGAACTGGGGATTTTTTTAATCTCCCCTGTTTGAACGATGTGGGGAGCTTAAGGTTTCGTTAACCTAAACCCTTTCTACTGGATCCACCTCCAGCCCGCGACCACGGATGTACTGGCGCGGATGGGAAGCAAAGGTCGGCTGCGCGCCGGCCTTTTGCTTATTTCAGCCCCTGCCGAAGTTGCGCCAGACGGCGTTTCACGACGCCTGCATGGCTGATGAAACGCGTCGCCGCCATCTTGTCATCGCCGCTGTCGGCCCTACCATCGAAGTTCGTCCCGTCCTCGAGGGCGGTTCAAGGATAGAGGCCCTGCCATGAAAAGCGTTGCTGAAATGATCGTGATCGCAGGCGCTATGCTGGTGGGCGCAACCGGTCAATCGAATGCAGCGACGCTCAACACCATGCCCGAGGTCGGGGCTGCCATCCAGGCGTGCTGGACCCCTCCGGCGAATGCCGGGAATTCCACCGTCACCCTGAGCTTCAGCTTCAGGCGCGATGGCACGCTGATCGGCCGGCCCAAGCCGACCGCCATCCGCGTCGCCGGCGAGGAGAAGGCGCGCCAAGCTTTTGTCGACGCGGCGGTCGCGGCCGTGGACCATTGCCTGCCGTTGAGCTTTTCACCCGCGCTGGCTCAAGGCATCCCGGGCAAGGTGTTAACTCTGCAATTCAACTCGCCCAAACAAGAACAGGCTGCACCGCGAGTGAAGGCTTCGCCTTGATCTTTTCCAACAACCGGATTCCACTTTTCGGGATCTAGTGGCGGCTTCGTCTGGCCTCGACATGTCGCGCCAGTTCCGGCATCTCGAAGACATAGTCGCTCCAGGCCGATTCCGGAATCTGGCCGGCGAGATAGCACTCCAGCAAAAGCCTCTGCTCGTGGTCGAGTGGACTCGGTGCGCGTTCATGGTCCAGCCCAAGTGAATGGAACAGATTCCTGGTCAGCCCCGCGACAGTGAAGTGGATCGACATTTGTGCGGTCTCCTCCTTTGGACGCTCAACGCCGAACCTGGGGCTAAGGTTTCAGCAACGGCCGGCCGGCAACGCCGGATTGATCGCGGTGCGGAACCAGCCGCGCGCTTCAAATTTCGCCGTGGCGGGCGTCGTTGCTGCCGGTTCGTCTCAATCTTGAAATAAAAATGTAATATTGAATTCACGCGAGTGGATTTACTACACTAGAACTGAAGTCTCCGATGGTGTTGTGGTCTACTTCAATTAGGTATAACTGATTTAGCCAGCACTTATCCATAGTCGACAAAGAAATCCTGTTCTCGGTGCAACAAGGACAATGGTCGTTCCAATGACACGCTTCTGGCTCCTCACGATTCTGATGCTGGTGTCGGCAATAGCCATTGCGCTCGGCACATCCTTCTCCTACGCGGATAGCTGCGGTGCTATCAGGAGCCAATTGCTTTCGGCGGGGCGCAGCGGCGGGACCAGCCCCGAGCTTGCCCGACTGCGCCGGCAACTCCCGCGGTTCAAAAGCTGGAGAGACAACGCCGATGCACGGCGAAAACGGCCGGCTTCTTCTTCAACCCCTGCGCCGACCTGGTCGCCAGCAAGGCGGAGGTGCAACGCCAGATCGCCAGACTGTCGAATTCGGGCAGGGACACATCCGGATTGAAGGCCAGGTTTGTCGCGCTGGGCTGCGCCGCCCCCGCTGCCAAGAAACAGCCGGCGCAGCAGCGCACAGCACCCAAACCCCAGTTCGCAGGCGCAACAATGGGCGGCAATCGGATGCTGTTTTGCGTTCGCTTGTCGGACGGATATTTCTTCCCCGCGCCAAAATCGCAGTTCGCCAAGAGCGACGATCTGAAGGAAACGGTCGATCAGTGCCGCTATATCTGCGACGATGCCGGCGTCGACCTCTACACGCTGAGCGACGCCACTCGCGAGACTGAAGAGATGGTCGCGCTCCAGTCGGGAAAACCCTATGTGGAGCTACCTGCCGCGTTCCGGTACCGCGACGACGCGAACTTCAAGGCCTGCGACGTCAAGCGCTATTATCGGCGCGTCGCCGAACTCCGGGCACGAACCGTGACACCGGCCAACATGACCAACGCCATCATTCCTTTGCCGACGGCAAAGCCGGATTTTGGCATCGTCGCGGAAATTCCTGAATCCGGGATCGAAACCGCCGGTGCCGTTCCTGCAGAGGCAAAGACGCCGGTTGCCGAGGTGCAAGGCGCCGCCCAGCATCAGTCGATCGAAAGGGCGATCGGCGCGCGGCCGGTGAGAGTGGTCGGGCCAGCCTTTTTTCCGGCGAACTGACCCAGGCGGGCGATGTTCCGAGACGGCGAACTTTTGACCGGATAGCCGCTTCGAGGCGTAGGGCCGTCGACCGACGTCGGCTGGTTATTCGCAGACCATGCGGGCCCGTTTGCCGGGCTCGCTGACGTTCCTGCAAGTTAGCGCCTTCGTCGGCTCCGGCGACAGCACGGGTGGGTTGTTGGTGGCCCTCCTCCGTGGCGCTGCAACGGAAGCTGCATTCCTGCGCATCGCCGGCCTTTTCGTCGTTTGCGGCGCCACTGGAAAGACGTCGGTCTCCAGTTGCGACTGTTCGGCTTGCGCCTGCGGCGAAGGCCGGTCCCAGAACCGGCGAACATCGAGCGGCTTGGGAATGATCACGGTGCCGTCATAGCTGCGCGCGCAGCCGCTTCCCAGAGGCAGCGCCAGGCACAGGAAGACAGGCAGAATCCGTCGAGACATCAGCAATACCCCTGCAAGCTTATAACGCCGCTTCGGCCTAACCGACAACCGGCGGAATAGGGCGAAGGGAGTAGATACCGTGAAGTAGAAGTCGTCGCGCTTCCCGTCGAAGGCCTTGCTCGAAGATCGAGCGCCGAGTCGGGCGCGAATGGGGGTCCAGCGCGAGTTAGAAACTTGCGATTCGTCAACGCTTCCAGCGTAAGGCCATGGTGCGATCGCACCATACCAAAGCCGCGCTGAGTGGCGACAATGGGATGTTCGAAGTTCCGCTCCTCCAGTTACGGGCGGGAGCAGCGACCGCCGGCAAGAAACAGGGTCAGATTTACCCCAACGGACCTGTTTCGGCGATGGCGCGGCCATGACACGTTCTGGCTGCATGCAACGCGCTCCCGTCCGGCTTTTTTCTTTTAAAGCCGGTGGCTGCGATCGCCGAGCAGACGATGCCGGCCGGAAATCACGCAAGCTGCTGATTCCAGCGGCAAACCGCGGCCCATGCCGACAAAGACCGCGGCCGCCCCTTCTTAACCCGGCTGGACGACGTTACCGGAGCGACATGAAACTGTCATGCGACTGTAATAGTCGGGGGCTATTGGCCTCAGCGGGCGCCGGAGGAATGGCGCCGAGAGACCATATTCCGAACAGGAGCAGGCCACATGAGACATTTCATCCGCTCGGCGGCCGTTGCGATTGCAATGGCGGCGACGACCACCCTCACCCTGTCCGCCGCGCTCGCCGCGGACATCTCCGGCGCCGGCGCCACCTTCCCCTACCCGATCTATGCGAAGTGGGCCGACACCTACAAGAAAGACACCGGCGTTGGCCTCAACTACCAGTCGATCGGTTCCGGCGGCGGCATCAAGCAGATCAAGGCCAAGACCGTGACCTTCGGCGCTTCGGATGCGCCGCTCAAGGGCGACGAGCTTGAAGCGTCCGGACTGGCTCAGTTCCCGATGGTGATGGGCGGCATCGTTCCGGTCGTCAACCTCGAAGGCATCAAGCCGGGCGAGTTGGTTCTCGACGGCCCGACGCTGGCCGACATCTTCCTCGGCAAGATCACGAGCTGGGATGACGAGGCGATCAAGAAGCTCAATCCCGACGTCAAGCTGCCTTCGCAAGCGATCGCGGTCGTTCACCGTTCCGATGGTTCGGGCACGACGTTCAACTTCACCTATTACCTCGGCGACGTCAGCGCGGACTGGAAAGAAAAGGTCGGCGTCGACAAGGCCGTGGAATGGCCGGTCGGCATCGGCGCCAAGGGCAATGAGGGCGTTGCCAACAACGTCTCCCAGACGGGCGGCGCGATCGGTTATGTCGAATACGCCTATGCCAAGCAGAACAAGCTCACCCACACCGACATGATCAACAAGGACGGCAAGAAGGTCGAGCCCACCGCAGCCGCGTTCTCGGCGGCAGCGGCCAATGCCGACTGGAGCTCGCAGCCGGGCTATGGGGTGATCCTCGCCAATGAGCCGGGCGCCGAGTCCTGGCCGATGACGGCGGCGACGTGGATCCTCCTGTATAAGAAGCCGGACGACGCCGCGACCACCGGCGAAGCGCTCAAATTCTTCGCCTGGGCGTATGACAAGGGCGACGAGATGGCCGGCGAGCTGGACTACGTTCCGATGCCCGACAAGGTGGTTGAGAGCGTCAAGGCCATGTGGGCCAAGGAAGTCGTCGGCGACGATGGCAAGCCGCTCTACTCGGCTATGTAATCTCCTCCAGGGAGGGCGTCGACGGCGCCCTCCCTGTTGCCTTTAATTGCGAGGACCCAATGACCATCGCTTCCGATGCCATGCCATCATCTGCAGCAGCCCGGGCCAGGGACGCTACGGTGCGGCGCTTCGCGCTCACAGATGCCATATTTCGCGGACTCACCCGCGCTTCCGCAATCCTTGTGCTGGTCATCCTCGGCGGTGTCGCGATCTCGCTGTTTGCCGGCTCATGGCAGGCGCTGTCGTCCTTCGGTTTTTCTTTCCTGACGACTGAGAGCTGGAATCCGGTCACGGAAAAATTTGGCGCACTGGCGCCGATCTACGGCACCCTGGTAACGGCGGCGATCGCCATCCTGATCGCGGTTCCGATCGGCATCGGCATTGCAATCTTTCTCACCGAGCTCTGCCCGCGCCCGCTCAGGCGCCCGATCGGCATAGCGGTCGAGCTGTTGGCCGGCATTCCCTCGATCATCTATGGTATCTGGGGCCTGTTCGTGTTCGCGCCGTTCCTGCAGACGACGATACAACCCTTCATCATCAGCATCTTCCACGGCGTGCCGGGACTATCCAGCCTTTTCGCCGGCCCTCCTTACGGCATCGGCCTTCTGACCTCGGCGCTGATCCTCGCCATCATGGTGTTGCCCTTCATCACCTCGATCACCAAGGACGTTTTCGATACGGTGCCGGCGGTGCTGAAGGAATCGGCCTACGGCATCGGTTGCACCACCTGGGAGGTGACCCGGCGCGTGGTCATTCCCTATACCCGCATCGGCATCATGGGCGGCGTTATGCTTGGCCTCGGCCGGGCACTCGGCGAAACCATGGCGGTGACTTTCGTCATCGGCAACGCGCATCGCATCAGTGCCTCCCTGTTCGCACCGGGCACGACGATCTCGGCGACCATCGCCAATGAATTTACCGAGGCCGACGGCGACCTCTACACCTCCTCGCTGGTCGCGCTCGGCCTGATCCTGTTCGTCATCACCTTCCTGATCCTTGCCGCCGCCCGCTATATGCTGATGCGGATCGACGCCCGTACGGGAGCCTGACCGATGTCGACATCCTCATCGCTCCACAGCCGCCGCAAAGCCAGGAATTCGGTGATGATGGCGCTTTGCGTCGTCGCCGCCGGCATCGGGCTTGCCTGGCTGGCGCTCATCCTCGGTGCGTTGGTCTATAAGGGCACAGCCGGGCTTTCGTTCGCGGTCTTCACCGAGATGACGCCGCCGCCAGGCGAGGCCGGCGGCCTGCTCAATGCCATCGCGGGCAGCCTGCTGATGACGATCATCGCCGTTGTCGTCGGCACGCCGATCGGCGTGCTGGCGGGAACCTACATGGCCGAGTATGGACGTTTTTCGCGCATCACCACCGTCGTCCGCTTCATCAACGACATCCTGTTGTCGGCGCCGTCGATCATCATCGGCTTGTTCGTCTACGAATTGATGGTGCGGCCAATGGGACATTTCTCGGCCATTGCCGGCGCCGTGGCGCTTGCCATCCTGGTCATTCCGGTGGTCGTGCGCACCACTGAAGACATGCTCAACCTGGTGCCGAACGCGTTGCGTGAAGCCGGTGCCGCGATCGGCGCGCCACGCTGGGTGGTGATCCGTTCGGTCGCCTACCGCGCCGCATTGTCCGGCATCGTCACCGGCATATTGCTGGCGATAGCACGCATTTCCGGCGAGACGGCGCCGCTGCTCTTCACCGCGCTCAACAACCAGTTCTGGAGCAGCAATATCAACGCGCCGATGGCCAGCCTGCCGGTGACCATCTTCCAGTTCGCTCTCAGCCCTTACGAGGAATGGCAGCAATTGGCGTGGACCGGCGCACTCATAATCACCCTGACGGTTCTGGGCTTGAGCATCCTCGCCCGCAGCCTTACCGGACGCAGAGAGGACAGATGACACAGATGTTGTCCCCGGACATGACGATGACCGAAACGGCCACCGAGAAGACGAAGATCGAGGTCAAGAACCTCAACTTCTACTACGGCCAGAGCAAGGCGCTGAAGGACATCAGCCTGTCGCTGCCCGAGCGCAGCGTCACAGCCTTCATCGGCCCTTCGGGTTGCGGGAAATCGACGCTGCTGCGCGTCTTCAACCGCATCTACGAGCTCTACCCGAAACAGACCGCCGAGGGCCAGGTGCTGCTCGACGGCAAGAACATTCTCGACCGGTCGCAGGATCTCAACCTCCTCAGGACAAAGATCGGCATGGTGTTCCAGAAGCCGACGCCGTTCCCGATGTCGATCTACGAGAACATAGCATTCGGCGTCAGGCTCTACGAGAATCTCGGCAAGTCCGAGATGGACGGCCGCGTCGAGCAAGCGTTGAAGCGGGCCGCGCTGTGGAGCGAGGTCAAGGACAAGCTAAACGCCAGCGGGTTGAGCCTGTCCGGTGGCCAGCAGCAGCGGCTCTGCATCGCGCGCACCGTGGCAGTGAAGCCGGAAGTCATTCTGCTCGACGAACCGGCTTCGGCCCTCGACCCGCTGTCGACGGCCAAGATCGAGGAACTGATCGACGAGCTGCAAGCCGACTACACGATCGTCATCGTCACCCACAACATGCAGCAAGCGGCGCGCGTGTCGCGCCAGACCGCCTTCATGTATCTGGGTGAACTGGTCGAGTTCGACCGGACCGAGAAGATATTCACGTCGCCCCGCGAGAAGCGCACGCAGGACTACATCACCGGCCGCTTCGGCTGAGCCGTTCCGATCATGCATATGAGGACAGGACCATGGGCGAACACACAGTCGCTTCTTTCGACGAGGATCTCGAGCAGATCAGCAAGCTGATCCGCGACATGGCCGACCTCGCCGGTTCGATGGTCGGCGGGGCGACCAAGGCCCTGTTGAATTCCGACAACGTGCTGGCGCAACGCGTCGTCTCCGACGACGCCATCATGGATGCGCGTCAACGCGAACTGGACGATCGCGCCATCACCCTGATCGCCAAGCGCCAGCCAATGGCTCACGATCTGCGCCATGTCGTCGGAGCGATCCGCATGGCCGGCGACCTCGAACGCATCGGCGACCTTGCCAAGAACATCGCCAAGCGTGTGAGCGCGGTCGGCCTCAGCGTCACGCCGCGCGACCTATCGCATTCCATCGATGCGATGGCGCAGCTAGTGCTCATCCAGGTGCAGGGCGTCATCGAGGAATATGCTGCAGGCGATGCGGCCGCGTTGGCCAAGCTGCGCGCCGCCGACGAGCGCATCGACGTCAAATACACGTCGGTGTTCCGCGAGCTGTTGACCTACATGATGGAAGATCCGCGCAACATCACCGCTTGCACGCATCTGCTGTTCTGCGCCAAGAATCTCGAGCGGATCGGCGACCATGTCACCAACATCGCCGAAAATGCGTACTATGTGCTGACCGGCGAGCAATTGCCGGTCAATCGTCCGAAGCAGGACGAAACGACAATGCCTGCACCGGTGACATGATGGGGGTGCCCAGCCGATGATCGCACCACGCATAATGGTGGTGGAGGACGAGGAGCCGTTGGGCGTGCTGCTCCGCTACAATCTCGAATCCGAAGGCTACCAGGTCGAGGTGGTGACACGCGGCGACGAAGCCGAGATCCGTTTGCAGGAAAATGTGCCCGACCTTCTGGTGCTCGACTGGATGATACCGGCGGTTTCCGGCATCGAGCTCTGCCGCAGGTTGCGCGTGCGCCCCGAAACCGAGCGGCTGCCGATCATCATGCTGACCGCGCGCGGCGAGGAGAGCGACCGGGTGCGCGGTCTTTCGACCGGCGCCGACGACTATCTGGTCAAACCGTTTTCGACACCGGAATTCATGGCCAGGGTCAAGGCGCTGCTGCGGCGCGCCAAGCCGGAAGTGCTGTCCAGCGTGCTGAAGGTCGGCGACATCGTGCTCGATCGCGAATCGCACCGGGTTTATCGCAAGAAGAGCGAGATCCGGCTCGGGCCGACCGAATTCCGGCTGCTCGAGTTCATGATGCGGCATCCGGGCCGCGTCTTCTCGCGTAGCCAGTTGCTCGATAATGTCTGGGGCGAGACGATCTATATCGACGAACGCACCGTCGACGTGCATGTCGGGCGGCTGCGCAAAGCCGTCAATAACGGCCGCATGCCGGATGTCATCCGCACCATCCGCGGCGCCGGCTATGCGATCAGGGAAGATTGACCCGCCTGGTCAGGCGACGTTCCTTCTGACGCCGGGCCTCATTTGCGCGCCCGGCGCGAAAATCTCCTGGTCGACGAAGCTTAACGCCCGCATCGCGCAGCCTTCGCGGATCAGCGGCAATTCGTTTGGCTCGGTGTCGAAGGAGATCGAGCCCGAATGCTGGCCACCGGCGGTCTGGGCGATGGCCTTGCGCAAGGCCGGCTCGATCAGATCGAAGGCAGCGGCACTGGCGCCGACCATCGCGACCGGTGCTGGATCGATCAGCGCGAACAGCGAGCCGAGACCGAAACCCAGCGCTTCGCCGGCCTTGCGGTAGGCCTCGCGTTCCGGCCCATCCTTCTCGCGCGCGCGGGCCGCCAGAGCGCGCATGTCGGCGTCGCTGACGTCGGCGATAGGTTCGCTGTCTTCGCTCATCTGCCTGGCGTTGCGCCAGATGGCATAGTTGCCGGCATAGGCTTCGACGCAGCCGCGCCGCCCGCAACGGCAGAGCGCTCCGCCCGGACGATGGATCATGTGGCCAAATTCGCCGCCCGAGGAATGCGTCCCGGTGAACAGTTCGCCCTTCAGCACAAGCCCCATACCGATGCCATGCGAAAGCAGGATGGCGATGAAGTCGTCGCGATAGCGATCCGGATCGCGCCAGCGCAAAGCCACCGCCATCATATTGCAGTCGTTCTCCACCGTGGCCGGGATACCGAATTCGTCCTCCAGCATGTCGGCAAAGGCGATGTCGGTCTGCGGCGTGATCGGCGACCACAGCATGGCGCGTGCAGGGGAGTCGGTAATGCCCTGAATCGCCAGGGCGATGCGGGCGACACTGCGGACGTCAAGGTCTGGGTCCTCAAGCCGGCGCCGGACGATGGCCCTGCATTCGCGGATCAGTTCGTCGCGCGGCATGGTCAGCGTGTCCAGCCGGCGCTGTTCCTCGGCGACCACCTGTCCCGCATAGTCGATAATGGCGGCCGACAGGAAATTCAGCGACAACACCACGGTCAGCACCGCCGCCGCTTCCGGGTTGAGGGCGAGGCCGACCTGCGGACGACCGCGTTTCAACGAAACGGGCTCACTTGCCTTGCTCTCGGCGAGGATGCCTTCCCGTATCAGGTCGGAGGAGATCGCCGATATGGTTGAATGACTGAGGCCGGTGGTGGCTGCGATCTCCGTACGCGATGGCTGGCCGGCCCGGCGCACCGCCGAGATCACCATCGCCCGGTTGCGCCGGCGCAAATCGTCGTGGCGGATTCCGACCGACATCGTTTTGCTTTCCTCCCGGTTGCCGCGGCCGCTCATGAACCGGAAGCCGTCGGTAATGTCCGACAAATAGTGTCAGATGCGGCAAATAGTGTCAGATGCAGGTGGCGCTGTCATCGTTTATTCCGACGCTCGAAAAAACTCGCAGAGTCATCAAAATCCATCACAATCGATGTTGACAGCAGCCGGAGATCGGGCCAGTATTTTTTCGAGGCTCGAAAAAATTAGAGCTTCCAAGCTGGTCGTTGAGCAATTGGTCACGCCGTACGCGGCGCAGGGAGGATATGATGAAGAGATTCACGACCGCCATTCTGGCGGGTGTCGCCATGACGCTGGCGCTGGCGTCGGTGGCGCAGGCGAAAGACAAGGTCATCGGCGTTTCCTGGTCGAACTTCCAGGAAGAGCGCTGGAAGACCGACGAGGCCGCAATGAAGGCGGCCATCGAGGCCGCCGGCGACAAGTATATTTCCGCCGACGCACAGTCCAACCCCGGCAAGCAGCTCACCGACGTCGAGAGCCTGATCTCGCAGGGTGCCAATGCGCTGATCATCCTCGCACAGGATGCCTCGGCCATCGGGCCGGCCGTGCAGAAGGCACTGGACGAAGGCATCCCGGTCGTCGGCTATGACCGGCTGATCGAGAACAAGGACGTGTTCTATCTGACCTTCGACAACAAGGAAGTCGGCCGCATGCAGGCCCGCGAAGTCTTCAAGGTGAAGCCGGAAGGCAATTACGTCTTCATCAAGGGTTCGGGTTCCGATCCGAATGCCGATTTCCTGTTTGCCGGTTCGATGGAGGTGCTGAAGGAGGCCATCGACAGCGGCAAGATCAAGAATGTCGGCGAGGCCTATACGGACGGCTGGCTGCCGGCCAACGCTCAGAAGAACATGGAACAGTTCCTGACCGCCAACGACAACAAGGTCGATGCCGTGGTCGCGGCCAATGACGGCACCGCCGGTGGCGTCGTCGCCGCGCTGACGGCGCAAGGGCTGGCCGGATCGGTTCCGGTCTCGGGCCAGGACGGCGACCACGCCGCACTGAACCGCATCGCGCTTGGCACACAGACCGTGTCGGTGTGGAAGGACGCGCGCGAGCTCGGTAAGAACGCCGCCGAGATCGCCTCGCAGCTTGCCGACGGCAAGCAGATGACCGACATTGCCGGCGTGAAGGATTTCACCACGCCCGGCGGCAACACGGTCAAGTCGCTGTTCCTGACTCCGGTGGCCATCACCAAGGATAACCTCAACGTCGTCATCGACGCCGGTTGGATCAAGAAAGAAGAGGTCTGCGCCGGCGTGGCGGCTGGCACTGTTGCGGTCTGCAACTGAGCCGACGTTTCCGAGAAGTCCGAACGCCGCGGCCGCTCGCCGCGGCGTTTTTTCAAAAAGAATTGTTTTTCCGCTTCCGGCGGATAACTTCTAGGCTGCTTCCGGCATCCGCGGCAGACGGCAACCCGGCGGGAGAAACATGATGACCGACACGACTTCCAACACGCCGGTCGACAGCACGGCAGACCGGGCGCGGGAATCCGAGCTCGGCATCGTTGCCCGGTTTCTCAAGGCAACCGAGATCGACACCCGCATGCTCGGCATGGTCGGCGCGCTGTTGGTCATCTGGATCGGCCTGCATGTCGTTTCCAGCGTACGGCTCGGCGTCAATCCGTTCGACTTCGACAGCCGGACCTTCCTGACGCCACGCAATCTCTGGAACCTCTCGGTGCAGACTTCCGCCGTGGCCATAATGGCCGCCGGAATGGTGCTGGTTATCGTCATGCGCAATATCGACCTGTCGGTCGGTTCCGCCGAAGGCCTGATTGGCGTAGTCATGGGCTTTGCGCAGGTGCATTTCCTGGTGCGAATGATCGGTCTGCAACTCGGCAACCCCTGGATCTGGATCCTGGCGCTGGCCATTGGCCTGGCGCTCGGCCTTCTTATCGGAGCGTTCCAGGGATACATCATCGCTTATCTCGAGGTGCCGGCCTTCATCGTGACGCTGGGCGGCCTTCTGGTCTGGCGGGGTGCCGCATGGTGGGTCGCCAGCGGTCAGACGATTGCGCCGCTTGATGCCACGTTCCAGCTGATGGGCGGTGGGCCGGCGGGTTCGATCGGCGCGCGATGGAGCTGGATCGTCGGAATTATCGCGTGCCTGGCGGTTGTGTTCATGCTGCTCAACGGGCGGGTGCAGCGCAAGCGGTTCCGCTTTCCGTTGCGCCCGATCTGGGCCGAGACGTTCCTCGGTGTCCTCACCTGCGCTGTGATCATGGGGGCCATATGGCTCGCCAATTCCTATCCTTGGCCGGTCGGCATCGTGAACAGATACGCGGCGGCCAACAATATAAACGTTCCCGAAGGCGGGCTGTTCATCGCCCATGGCATCGCCATACCCGTGCTGATGGCTGTGGCGGTCGGGCTGATCATGACCTTCATCACCAAGCGTACCCGTTTTGGCCGCTATGTCTTCGCTATCGGCGGCAATCCGGAAGCCGCCAACCTTGCCGGTATCAACACGCGGTGGGTGACCATGAAGGTGTTCATGATCATGGGCGTGCTGGCGACGATCGCCGCGGCGATCTCGTCAGCCAGGCAGAACTCGTCGACCAATGCGCTGGGCACGCTAGACGAACTGCTGGTCATCGCCGCCGCGGTCATCGGCGGCACGTCACTTGCAGGCGGCTCCGGCACGGTGCTCGGCGCCATGCTCGGCGCCCTTTTGATGCAGTCGCTGCAATCCGGCATGGTGCTGCTCGGCATCGATTCACCGCTGCAGAGCATCGTCGTCGGTGCCGTGCTGGTGCTCGCGGTCTGGCTCGATACCTTCTATCGCAAACGCGTTTAGGGAGGAGGAACGATCATGGCCGACAAGACCGCTCCCACGGGCACGCCGCTGATCGACATGCGCAACATCTCGATCGCCTTCGGCGGCATTCGCGCTGTCGACGATGCCTCGGTCGATCTTTTCCCGGGCGAGGTGATGGCTTTGCTCGGCCACAACGGTGCCGGCAAATCGACGTTGATAAAAATCCTGTCCGGCGCCTACAGGCGCGATGCGGGCCAGATTTTCGTCAACGGCGAGGAGGCTTCGATCTCCAACCCTCGCGACGCCAAGAAGTACGGCATCGAGACGATCTATCAGACGCTGGCGCTGGCCGACAATGTCGATGCGGCCGCCAACCTTTTTCTCGGCCGCGAGCTGATGACCGGCTGGGGTACGCTCGACGACGTCGCCATGGAGGCCGAGGCGCGCAAGGTGATGGGCAGGCTCAATCCGCGTTTCCAACGCTTCAAGGAGCCGGTGGTAAAGCTTTCGGGCGGGCAGCGGCAGTCGGTGGCGATCGCCCGCGCCATCCTGTTCAATGCTCGCATTCTGATCATGGACGAGCCGACGGCGGCACTCGGGCCGCAAGAGACGGCGCAGGTCGGCGAACTGGTCAAGCAGCTCAAGGCCGACGGCATCGGCATCTTCCTGATCAGCCATGATATTCACGACGTGTTCGAGCTTGCCGACCGTGTCTGCGTCATGAAGAACGGTCGGGTTGTCGGCACGGCGCGCACAACCGACGTCACCCAGGACGAAGTGCTCGGCATGATCATCCTCGGCAAGTGCCCACCCGGCGCCATTCCGGGGCCGGGCGCGCTGAAGATCGCCGCATGAACGAGAATTAGCCGGCTAATCACAAGCCGCCAAAATATGCCAGCCGTCACCATGCTTTGGCCTGGGCATTGTGTTGGCGTCGGGACTTGCCCATAAAAGATGCCGAACCGTCCACGGGACGTATCAGCAATTGAAGAAGCTGTTTCCGACCGTCGCTTTTATCGCCGTCGCGCTGATCAGCCTGACGATGGCGGGCTTTGCCTATTTTGCCACCCAGGAGGCGGCCCGCATAAAATTCGAGGCGACGGCGGACGACGCGCTTAACCGGATCGAAAGCCGCATCGACCTGGACCTGTCGCTGCTGCGCTCAACGCGAGCGCTGTTCGACGCTCGCAATGGCGGTATCTCGCAAGGCGAGTTCAAGGCTTTCTTCAACGCGCTCGACATCGACAATAATTTCGCCGGCCTGCGCGGCATCGGTTTCCTCCGCCTGGCGAAAACTGGCAACGAGGCGGCGGTCGAGCGCGACATCCTGCACGATCACGGCGCAAGCCATCCGATCTACCCCGACACGAACTTACCGTGGCGTACGCCCATCGTGCTGTTCGAACCGCTGGATCCGTCCAACCAATCCAGCATCGGCTACGACATGTTCACCGGGCCGGCGCGGCGCGAGGCGATCGAAAAGGCGATGGCCGACGATCAGCAGCACGCCAGCGGGCTCGTGCAGCTCGGCAAGGATACGGGTGCCGCGCAGACCTTTACCGGGTTCCTCGTCTTCGTCCGGCTCAATGTCGAAACCGCGCCGGACGCCGTGAACGCGACGAGATCCTCGACTGCCGGCTTCCTTTATGCGGCCTTCCGCGCCCGTGACCTGTTCCAGGCTGCGCTCAGTCGGGCACCATTGCTGCCGGTCAACACCGAGATCTATGACGGCACAGTTGACAGCGACAACCTGCTGTTCCAATCGGAAACGCCGCCTGTTTCGAGCCTCGGCGACAGGCTGCTGGTCACCCGCAAGATCACCGTCGCCGGCCGGCCGTGGGTCGTCCTGTTCAGGCCGACAAGTGCTTTCTCGCAACCTTCCTCGCGCGCCATCCCGGTGATGCTCGGATTGTTCGGACTGCTGCTTGCGGGCGCCATCGCGCTGGTGGCCCGCTATCAGGAGCGGGCCTATGAGGCGATCTCGCTGCTTCACGAAACGACCGAAAAGAGCCTGCTGGAAAAAGACCTGATGCTGCAGGAGATGAAGCATCGCATCAAGAACTCGATCACGCGGGTGCTGGCAATCGCGCGCCAGACAGCATCGCACACTACCGACGTCCAGGAATTCTCGGCTTCTTTCTCGGCCCGGCTGCAGGCGATGGCGGCTTCCCAGGACATGCTGACGCGCTCACGCTGGCAGAAAGCCGATCTCGGCGACCTGCTGCGCATCGAGCTAGGCCAGGTGTTCGGCAGTGAGCTTCCTGAAGGGCTGCTGTCGGGACCGCAGGTTCTTCTCGATGAAAAGACGACGCAGGCACTCGGCCTCGTCTTTCACGAACTGGCGACTAACGCGCTGAAGCATGGCGAAGCCGGCAATTCAGTCGGTGCGCTGAAGGTCGACTGGTCGCTCGAAGGAGGTAGCGGCGCCCGGACACTGGCCCTCAACTGGCGCGAGGCCGGTCAGAAGAAGCTCGCGACACCGGCAAAGAGCGGTTTTGGCACCAGACTGATCGATCTCAACATCACACGCGAATTGCGTGGCACAATCAGGCGCGATTTTCGCGAAGATGGCTTGAACGTGGAAATCAGGGTTCCGCTGCCGGCCTGAAACGCCTCTCGCGGGCCGCGTCGCAACAGCGCTTCAAAGGGCAAACGCGAAGACAGGTGGCCTGCCTCCGCGTTTGCTATTCGCCTGGAGCTCGAAACTAGTTGCAGCGAGCTGTGTAAATCCGGCCGTGACGATCTCTGTATTGGCAGTAGCCATTTTGCAGACGGCGAACCAGCAGACCGCCAATCGCACCAGCGCCAGCGCCGATCAAAGCGCCCTTGCCGCCGCCGACAGCGCCACCAATGAGCGCGCCGCCCACAGTGCCGATACCCACGTTCTCTTCCGTGGTGGTGCAGCCGCTGACCGCAACCACGGCAACCATGGCAATAATCATCTTCCGCATGAAGTCATCCTCACTTTTGTCCTCACTTTAATAAGCTCCAGCCGCCATTTAGCATGAAAGTTCGGCCTTTGCCCGCACGATTTCATTGTTGATTAAGATAGTCTTTTTCGGGGCGTGCGCCGTTCGATGCTACCACGAACCCGGAAATCTCCAAGGACGCATCGAGCGTGCCGTCGGGACGCACGTTCCAGACGATCCTGTCACAGTCGTCCTCGAGCGCCGGATCGACGGCAAGGCATCTGGCGACGAGATGCTGGGCCTGGCCTTGCAGGTCGGTGACCGCGAACGGGCGCGGCCGAGTACTCGGGCAGTGGTTTCAAAGCGATCAAGCAGAGGCGAACTCGATCAGATCAACTGGGACGCTGCGGTCAGGACGATCGCGGCCATAAGCGCGACGGCGGCGAAGCGGAGGGGCGAAGCACGAGGCGCGGGCGCTGCGGACGCTTCGGGATCCTGAAAACCGCCCATCGAGACACGAGCGGCCTGTTCCAGTCTGTTCAAGTCGGCAGCCGTCAAGGCCCATTCCTTTCATTTTGTGCCAAACTCAATCGATGGATTGACACGTCGGACAGGATCGGACTTTATGGTGAACAGTCGGTTAAAGTTGGCGATGCGCAGAAGCCTTCTCGCGGCGGCCGCCGTTCGTTCAATCCGTCTCGAAATTGCCGTGAGGAACAAGAAGGCGGTATTCGAGGCGGTTCCCGGTGATCTCAAGTGTCGCCGTTCCATTCAACGATGTGGGTACGACGCGTTCAAGCGCGACGCTGCCAAAACGCTTCTCGCTACGCTGATTGTCATTGGCTCCGATCACTTCGGCCCATGTCAGCGACAGCGCAGGCTCGCCAGCGGAAGCTGCCGTCAGATCGGCCGTCACCTCGACGAAACCGTCGCTGCGCGACAGCGCGCCATAGCTGACCGAATTGAGGGCGAGCTCATGCATGGCCAAGCCGATGTGCAAGGCGGCATTGGGGTTGAGATATGGATTTGCGCCGCGGAAACGCAGGCTGTGTAAGGGGTCCGCGCCGTACCTGCCGACCTGACCGGAAACCAGCTCGCGCAGCGCTGCGCCCCGCCAGTTGGATGACGTGACCAGGTCCTGCGAGGAGGCCAGCGACTGCAATCGGCCCCGGAAACGCGTCAGGAAATCGTCAATGCTGCCGGAGTAACGGCCCGTCTGGGTGGCGATGCTCTGGATGATGGCCAAAAGGTTCTTGGAGCGATGACTGACTTCACGCAGCAGCGCCTTCAGCGTCTGCTCCCGGCGTTTCTGCTCGGTTGTTTCGACCATCGTGGTCACGATGCCCTGCACCGCGCCGGTGTCGCTGCGGTCGGCGTCGATCCACACCTGAAACCAGCGGGCGCCATCATCGGCCGGCACGCTGAGTTCGAGATGTTGAGGATTGCCGGAGACGATGACGTCGTGCTTGGCAGCGCCGATACGCTCTGCCTGCGCCGGCGGCAAGATGCCGTTGTTGTCGGAGGCATCGGAAGTCCATGGTGCGCGCATGTTGCGCGCCCACACGGTTTTCATCTCGCGATCTTGGTATAGAACGGAAACCCCGGCATTGTGCAAAGCGTGAAGAAGGGCTCGGCCAAGCTGCATTCCGCTTTCGGCGGGATGCGGAGCGATGATCTCATCACTCTGGCCGCGGTCTTTCATTTTTCCGACTCTGGAACGCATCGGTCAATTTTGCTCAACCCACGTCGGGCTGAACGGCTCAGGGTAAAATGGGTTCCAAAAGGAGGAGCTGCGGATCAAGCCCTAAAAAGCGGTCCGCCGAGCGGCATCCCGTTAGAGGACACTGCCCGGCGGTGGCTGGAAACCGTTTGAGGGGTGCGGCTTCCAGTGTTCGCTTGAATGGCCGCTTGGCATTCACGCCCGTCTGATCAGGCCGGCAATTAGCGATATGATCAGGAAGGCGAGAAAGATGAAGAACAATATCTGCGCTATGCCGGCCGAAGTGCCAGCGATGCCGCCGAAACCAAGCGCACCGGCGATAATCGCCACGACTAGAAATACGAGCGCCCAGTAAAGCATGATCCATCTCCTTCCAATGCTGCGGTGAAAACGTGATTCGCCTCCGTTTGTTCCACCATTTCCCGAAAAAGACGATGCTGAAAATCGTTGCGGCCCGAATTGCTGCGATGTGTGCGAAAAGGTCCTCGTCAGGTTCGGCAGCAGTCGGCTGTCGTGTGTTAAGCCGGCGTCACGCCCCATCTGGTTCAAGAGGAGTGGCTATCCCACACCCTGGCGGCGGCAATTCGGCCGCTCGCTGTTTATGCCGCGGCTTTCGCGTGCCGGTCAAAGAACAGGGCCTGGCTGATAAGAGCCTTGACCATATCCGGGTTGAACGGCTTGGTAACGAGGAAAGCCGGTTCCGGCCGCTCGCCGGTGAGCAGGCGCTCGGGAAAGGCGGTGATGAAGATCACCGGCACCGAGGTGGACGACAGGATCTCATTGACGGCCGCGATACCCGAACTGCCGTCGGCAAGCTGAATATCGGCAAGCACCATCTTTGGCCGCGTCTTGCCGAACATCGCCACCGCCTCGGCGTGGGTGCGCGCCGTTCCGACGACGCGGTGGCCGAGGCTTTCGACCATTTCCTCGATATCCATGGCGATCAGCGGCTCATCCTCGATGATCAGCACATCGGTTGCCACCTGGCGGGAGATCTCGTTGCTCGCCTGCGCGAGAAGTTCGGAGAATTCCTGTTCGTCGACGTCGAGAATCTCCGCCGCCTCGTCTTCGCTGAAGCCTTCAACCGCGACCAGCAGAAAGGCTTGGCGGGGACGAGGCGCAATTGCATTCAGATTGGCCGCGGCACGCTGTTCCCATGCCGACTGGGCATGCTCCTGCGGAACGCGAATGGCCACTGAGGTGAAGAGCTTGGCAAAGACCTTGTAGAGCGCGATGCGGTCGTTCGATGCGTTCGGAAAGATGTCGACATCGGCAATGATGGCCTCGAGCATTGCGGCGACCAGCGCGTCGCCGCTCTCCTGCGAACCGGATACAGCGCGCGAGAAGCGACGCAGGAACGGCAGGTGCGGAGCGATGGTTGCTGATAGGCTCATATTGGACGTCTCCCTCATATGACGTGATGCATGTTACAGCTAAAAACGGTTCGCAGGGCCCAAGGTTGAAAACGCAGGTTCTGCGAAAAAGTTCCGATCATGCGGAACTAAGTATATGGGCTGGCGTTTAAGGGCGGGTTGGGCAACCAGACGAGGCTGCCGCTTGCCTTGCGTTATGTGTTGAAGGGCGGCTTAAGGCTGGGACAAAAGGGCGAATGAAGAACATGACGAAAGCTACCATGGGTGGCGTTGGCAACGGGCGCCGGGCTGCTTCCCGCGACCCGCTTGGGCCGAACTCGGAAATCGGGCGCAAACTCAAACAATACTACGACGAGCTGGTCTCCGACAATGTGCCGGATCGCTTCGCCCAACTGCTCAGCCAGTTGGAAAAGGCCGAACCTGTACAAAAGAAGGACTGAGGCATGGCGGCCGTCTCCCAGGGCTTCAAGACCGACTTGCTCGGCTCGATCCCGAGCCTGCGGGCTTTTGCCGTGTCGCTGACGCAAAACGCCGACAAGGCCGACGACTTGGTGCAGGAAACATTGGTCAAGGCCTGGGACAAGCATGAAAGCTTCCAGCCCGGCACCAATCTGAAGGCATGGCTGTTCACGATCTTGCGCAACGAATTCTATTCGCAGATGCGCAAGCGCGGCCGCGAGGTGCAGGATAGCGATGGTGTCATGACGGCCAGGCTTGCCGTTCACCCGGCCCAGCACGGCCAGCTTGACCTCGAAGACTTTCGCGGCGCGCTCGAATTGCTGCCAGAAGACCAGCGCGAAGCCATTATCCTCATCGGCGCGTCGGGCTTCTCCTACGAGGAAGCGGCCGAGATCTGCGGCTGCGCCGTCGGAACGATCAAGAGCCGCGTCAGCCGCGCCCGCACACGGCTGCAGGAAATCCTGAAGATCTCCGGTGAAGACGAGTATGGCCCGGACGCAATTTCGGCTCAGGTAACCGGGTCGACGGCTGCGTGAGGCGCGGCGTGTTCGAACCCCTCCGCGCCTCAGCGGAGAGGCGTTCGCCTGCAGGCCGCCGCCACTGCCTCGACGAGATCGTCTCCCGAATAGGGCTTGGTGACCAGTCTGACGCCGGGAAAGGATTTCTTGATCTCGTTCGTATCCGAATAGCCGGAGGCGAAGACGAACGGGATGCCCGCTTCACGCAGCCGCGAAGCAAATTGGAGCGTCGAAACGCCGCTCAGCATGAGGTCGACGATGGCCACATCGAACTGGACGGCAACGTCTTGCTGTTCGATCTCGGTCAGATCACGGGCGATGACCACATTGAGCGCGCCGTAGTCGCGGCAAAGCTGCTCGATATCCATGGCAATCAGGAACTCATCTTCCAGGATAAGAATCCGCAAACCGTCAAGTGATGCGCGCACGCAGCAATATCTCCTTAAATGCGTATCGTGAAACGAGGGAAGTCATGATCGTTATTTGGCATGCTGTCATTTAAAAAAGACGTGCCGGCGCGGATGCGTCGGCCTCGGCCCATGCAAGGCATTTGCAACGCGCGCTGCCGGAGATAGGGTTAGAAGAGGTTCGCGCCGGAACCTTGGGGTCTGTCGGGCGTTTCGACCGAGCAAAATCATGGAGAGTGAAGCAATGGCGACTGCCGCAGGTAAGGCCGGGAACGAAACCCGCACGAATTCCGATATTGAGGCCGACATCGCACAATTGAAGGCCGACATCGATCAACTTACCAAGCTGTTGGCCAAAACTGGCGAACATGGCTACGGGGCAGCGCGGCGAGTCGCCGCCGAAAGCGTCGAGCAGTTGCGAACCCAGGGCGAGGCAGCCTTCGATAGCTTGCGCACCAACGCCAGGGACATCGAGGCGCAGATGATAGCGCATATGCGCGAAAAACCGGTGACTTCGCTGGCGATCGCCGCAGGCGTCGGATTCCTCTTCGCGCTTCTCGCGCGCCGCTAGTTCTGCACGCATGGGAATGCTTGCATCGCTGATCTCGGGCCTTGCCTCGGGCGAAACCATTGCGGCGGTGCAACGCGTGCGCGTCGCTGCGATTGTCTATTCGGTCGCAGCGCTCGCGGCGCTGTGCGGCCTCGGCTTCCTCGTCGGGGCGGCCTGTATCTGGGCGGCCGCCCGCTATGGGCCGATGGCAGCTTGCCTGAGCTTCGGGATCGGCTTTCTGGCAATCGCCGGTCTCATCCTGCTCGTCTACCGGATGTCGGCCGGCTCGCGCGCCAGGCGCCGGGCGAAGCGACGCAACGCCGACATGAAGGCTATCGGCATCACTGCGGCACTCGCCGTGCTGCCGGCGCTGCTCAAGGGCAAAGGTGGCCTGGCGAAGGGCGGGTTGGGCGCCATTCTCGGCCCGGCGATAGCACTCGCTGCCTACGCCATCTACCGCGAGAACGTGAAGCGCGGCTCGGATGATCCGGATACCGGCAAACGCGAATAGTTCGGGACAAACGATTCTGGCGCCGGTCGCAAAATGCCGGCGTTACAAATCTTCGAGCGGAATCGATATTTCCGCGACCACGCCATCCGGCCGGAATTCATGGGTCACCTCGCTGGAAATGACCTTGGCCAGGCTGCGGCGGATCAGGATCGAGCCGAAGCCATGGCGTTCGGGCGGCGCAACCCGCGGGCCGCCGCTTTCGCGCCAGGCCAGCAACAGACGCCGTGCACCCTTCCTGCCTTGTACCTTCCAATCGAGATCGACCTTTCCGGAAGAAACCGAGAGCGACCCGTATTGCAGTGCGTTGCTTGCCAGTTCATGCAGGATCAGCCCGAGCCCGACTGCCTGGTCGGGTGAGAGCAAGACATCGGCGCCGGAGATCGCCATCCGCGATTGTCCGGCGGCTTGGAACGGCTTTACCTCGATCTGTACCAGCTCGCGGATGCCGATGCCGCGCCACTCGCGGTCCGACAGCAGGCTGTGCGCAACGCCCAGTGCCTGCAGCCTGGCACTGAAGGCGCCGAGGAATTCGCTTGGCTGGCGGGCATGGCGAACGGTCTGCGTGGCCAGCGCCTGTACAGTTGCCAACGTGTTCTTGACGCGATGATTGAGCTCGCGCAGCAACAGCCGTTGGCGTTCGTCGCCTAGCTTGCGTTCAGTGATGTCGTAATTGACGCCGAAGATCAGCGTCGGCTTGCCCTCGCCGTCGCGCTCTATGACGCGGCCGCGCGTTGCGATCCATCGTGGCGGATCGAGGCCTCTGACACGGTATTCGCCAAAATAGTCATCGCTGCCGGTCAGCGCGTCGCGAAAGCGTGTTTCGGTCTGGTGAACGTCGCGCGGGTCGATGGCGGTCAGGATGTCGCGCGCCCTCAGCCTGTTCGACTTCGGCAGGTTGAACAATTCGGGCAGCAGGACGTCGCAGTCGATCATTTCGCTGCGGATATCCCATGCCCAGCTGGCAAGCGAAGCCGCATCGAGCGCGATAGCGCGCCGCTTTTCCTCTCGAACCAATGCGGCCTTGGCGATCGCCGCGCTGCGGGTTGCATCCTTCAGCGTGAACAGGCTGGCGGCGAGCCCAGCCAGCGCCGACAACTGGTCGAGCTGGACAGAGGAGGGATGTGCGTGCGGCTTCCGGTCGAGCACGCACAGCGTGCCGATCAGCGCGCCGTCGATCATGATCGGCACGCCTGCATAAAAGCGGATATGATGCTCGCCGGTGACCAGCGGATTGGCTTTGAACCGCGGATCGGCCGCCGCGTCGGCCACCACCATCGGCACGTTGCCGGCTGCGATGGCATAGGCACAGAACGATGTCTCGGTTGCGGTTTCGGTCTGGTCGAGGCCGATACAGGACTTGAACCACTGCCGCTCGGCGTCGAGCAGCGTGATCAGTGCGACAGGCGTTTGCATCGCCGAAGCGGCAAGACCACCGATACGATCGAAATCAGGGTCGGCAGCCCTGTCCAGCGCGTCGAGGCCGTGCAGCACGGCAAGACGGTCCGCGGCGCCCACCACACGGCGAATATCGGCCGGCAGGCCCGGCGTGTTCTGGCTATTGTCGTCCACTATGCCCCCAGTGGCCGGCTCTGATTGATCAGGCCAACCGGCCCGTTTGCCGCCTTGCAGAGCCGGAACTTTCGCTGCGGGGGACCGTTACCAGCCAACGCCCCGCCAGTTACGCCTGCCGGCGCCAAATATGGAGCCAGACAATGCCAAAAACCATTCCTGAAAACAAAGCCCGTCAAGGACGGCAGGGTCGGCATGTCCTTCGTATCCTGATCGCCGCGCTGTTGCTGGCTTTTATCGCCTGGGGCGTCGCCGAAATCTACGGCTGGATGATCGAGACGCCGAAGACCGAACAGGGCAACACGCCCAGCGGCTAGGTTCTCCCCATCGCTCGTGCCAGCTCGCATCACGCAACCCCACATCAGGCATCCCACGTCAGGCAACCTTTGCCTCGGCGGCGCGCGCCGGGACGAGAACATTCAACGCGCGCGGATGGATTTCGACGGTCGTCTCGCGATCGAGCTTTACCAGTTCACCGTCCATGACGGCCTGAACTTTCCTGTTCGTCGAATGGATTTTCAAAACGGCGCGGTTTGCCTGATGGATTTCGACATGTTCGTTGCCGCGCCATTTCCCACGGGCGACGTCAAAGAGGAACCTGATCAATTCGCCGCGCCGCCGTGCTACGGTGACATAGATGCCCAGCACGCCGCCTGCCGGATCATCGGCATAGGGCAGGTGTCCCTCGCCAAACAGATTGTTGGTGATGCCGATACCGGTGATCCGGGTTTTGATCTCGGCCTCGCCGATCGTCAGCGTTACGTTCATCGCCGGCGGGTTGTTGATCGTTGCCCAAGCGGCTCGCACCGAGGCACGCATCTTCCCCAGCCGCGAGCCGAATTCCATCTTCTGGCGCAGTTGCACCATCCTGGCATGCATGCCGATCGAGAATTGATGCACGAAAGGCCGGCCGTTGGCTGTTGCAATGTCAATCGCCATCACCTCGCCGTCGGCAAACGATTTCAGCGCCGCATCGAGGGTCTGCGGAATACCGAGGCCGCGCGCAAAAAGGTTCATTGTGCCAGCCGGCAGAATTGCCAGTGCCTTCTCCCCATTCATCAAACGGGCTGCCGCGGCCGAAATGGTGCCGTCGCCGCCGCCGGCCAGCACGACGTCGATGCCGCGCCTGGAAGCTACGCCGTCCAGTGTGGCGACGATATCCTTGCCGGCAACGATTTCAATATCGATCGAGTGGCCGGCAGTCTCAAGCGTGCTGCGCATCCGACTGGCGAAGGCCTCAAGATCGATGGTGCGCAGGGTGCCGCCGTCCTTGTTCAGCACCGCTGCAAACCGCATGGCCGTTCCATTTTTTCCAGCACCTATCCGGCCGGGACGGGGTCCCAGCCGGGAGTGGAACGGCGCGGCCGAGAAAATGTTCCTTTCGACCAGCGCGGTGAATCCGAGAACCATTGACATCGTACCGGGTGCACCACGGCTTTTTTCGGAACAACAGTGTGGTCACAACGTTGTGAACATGCAGAAGACGCTGCGCCCGCAGTGACGCCAGGCGGGCAGGGCGTGCACGAAATCACCGACGAGGAGACACTAAGATGATCCGCACCCTTTTAACCACGACAGCAGTCGCAACATTGATTGCGACGGGTGCCTTTGCGCAGTCGGCGACGACCCCGGCGCCGGCGCAACCACCCGCAGTAGAGAACCCCGCCCCAGCCGCTCCGGTGCAACGGGCCGAGGGCAGCCTTGCTACCAACATCATCGGCGAATCCGTCTATAACGGCACCGGGGCCGATGCCCAGAATATCGGCAACGTCAGCGACATCGTCTTCGACGAGCGCGGCGAGGTAAAATCCGTCGTCATCGGCGTCGGCGGATTCCTGGGCATCGGAACCAAGAATGTCGCCTTCGACTACGGCAAGATGCAATGGGCAGAAAAAAACGGCGACCGCTGGCTGATAGCTCAGACGACGAAGGATGAGTTGACGGCTCAGCCGGATTTCGACCGGAAGCCTTACGATCCGCCTCCGCCGCCAGCTTCGGCCGATAATGCGGCACCCGCCGCCCCTTCGGCTTCCACCAGCGCGCAAAATACAACGCCAGCGCCTGCCGCGCCGGCTGAGCCAGTGAAGCGCGCCGAAGGCAATCTCGCCACCAATATCATCGGCGAGACCGTCTATAACGGCACCGGCGACGACGCCCAAAATATCGGCGACGTAAACGACATCGTCATCAACAAGGAAGCCAAAGCGCAATCGCTGATCATCGGCGTCGGCGGCTTCCTCGGCATCGGCGAAAAGAACGTCGCCTATGATTTCGACAAGGCGCAGTGGGCCGAGAGGAACGGCGATCGCTGGCTGGTCGCGCAAACCACCAAGGAAGAGCTGCAGGCGCAGCCGGACTTCAACCGCAAGGCCTATGATCCGGCGCCGGCATCCACTGCTTCGAACGATGCCAATGCGCCTGCCACCGTCACGCCTACCGTGATGGCCAGCAACACCGCGTCGACCAACAACACTGCGACGACCAATAACGCCGACCAGGCCGGCAAGACGGCTCAAAACGCCCCAGCGCCCGCAACGGCCGACCAGACCAAGACCGGGTCGATCGACAAGTCGACGTTGACTGAAATGCCGATCGGCCAGATCCGGGCCGAGGATCTGGTTGGAACGACCGTTTACGGCGCCAACGATGTCAACGTCGGCGAGATCGGCGATATCGTGCTGGGCGCCGATAAAAAGGTCGATGCAGTCATTATCGATGTCGGCGGGTTCCTCGGTGTCGGCGAGAAGGAGGTGGCGGTCGGCATGGACAACCTGAAATTCATGACCGACAAGAACGGCAAGCGCTATCTCTACACGAACTTCACCAAGGAGCAGCTCGAAGCGCAGGCCCCCTATGACAAGGCCAGCTATGCGCAAAACCGCGACAAACAGCGCATGATCATGCGCTAGCAGCACACAGGTCGACAGAGAAGCCCGCGCCGGCAACGGCGCGGGGTTTGTTTATGTCGAGGGAAAGCCGGCGACATGGCCGGCAACGCCATTGTCCGTCAATTCGGCGAGCGCCAGAGATTGGTCGAGATGCTCGGCCCGCCAGGCAAGCAGCCTTTCGGCAAGTTCCAACCGCACCGGCAGATAGGCTGGGTCGTCAGCGACGTTGGTCAGCTCGCCGGCATCTTTTTCCAGGTCGAAGAGCAAGGGCGGCAGGCCGCCCCCGAAATTCACATATTTGAACTTTTGGGTGCGGATGACGGCGAGATTGCACTGACGCGGACCGATACTGAAATAGCGTTCTGCATCACCATCGGCGATCGAGCGGAAATCGAACTCCCAATGCGCCGCATCGCGCCAATCGTCCGGCTCCGTTGCGTCCAGGAAAGGCGCCAGCGAGCGGCCGTCGAGATGCGGCAGCACTTCGCCGCCGGTGAGCTCGAGCCCAGTGAGCTCGAGCAAGGTCGGTGCCAAATCGACTGCCTCGGTGAAGCGGTCGACACTGCTGCCGGCAGCCTTGCGGCGGCGCGGATCGCGAATGATCAGCGGAATATGGAAGCTGCCGTCGAAGAAGCCGCCCTTGCCCAGCATGAAATGATCGCCCATCATCTCGGCGTGGTCTGAGGTCAGCACGATGACGGTGTCGTCCCATGCATCGGCCGCCTTGACCGCTTGCCAGACACGGCCAAGCTGCGCGTCGACCTCCGAGATCATGCCGTAATAGAGCGCCCGGATGCGGCGAAAACTATCGTCGCTCCAGTCGCGCACCTTACCCTCCGAGCCGGGGCGGAATTTCGACCGTTCCTGCCGGTCTAATTCATAGGCGAGATAGGGGTGGCTTGCTGCTTCGGCCTGCCAGCTTTCGGCGCGGTCAAAAGCTGGGCCCACGGCCGGATCGTACATGGTGTTGTAAGGCGCCGGCACGATGAAGGGCGGATGGGGGCTGATGAAGGAAAGGTGCGCGAACCACGGCGCATCGTGCTCCTGCTCGCCGACCCAGCGGATGAATTCGCCAGCCAGGAAGGCCGACGGCGTCTCATCCTTCGAATAGGCTGGCGGGGCGTTGCTGATCTCGCCGTCGTTTTCCAGGATTTCGCCCGCCGGGCGGTGGATGTCGGGGGAGCCGGCGCCGGCATCGACGCCGCGCGCCTTGAGCCATGACAGCCAGGGCCTCTGGTGCTCGGGCAGAAGCTGGCGCACGGTAAAGCCCGGCAGCACGCCTTCATAACTCTTCAGCTGCGGGTCGCCAGGCGCCAGCGTGCGCGGGTCGCGCGCGGTGTCGGTATAACCGAACAGCGTCGGATCATAGCCGAGGGCGCGCGCCCAGAGCGCTATGTTGCCGTGGCGGGCGTCGAGCGGTGTGCCGTTGCGGCAGACACGATTGTTCATCTGGTAAAGGCCGGTGTAGAGGCAGGCGCGCGCCGGCGAGCAAGGTGCGGCGCCGCCATAGTGCTTCCGGAACAAAACGCCCTCGGCAGCCAGCGCGTCGGCATTCGGCGTCCTTACCACCTTGTGCCCAGCAGCTGACAGACAGCCGCCGCGCCATTGGTCGCAGGTGATCAGGAGAATGTTGGGGCGTTTTCCACTCAACCGCTGTATCCTCATGCTGGCTACATGCGTCGCTCATGGAGCGCAATTTCGGCGCGTATGCAAGCCGGTCCAGTTTGCCGAATGGTGAACAGAACCTGCTTCATCGTTCACTTTAACAGCACAGTCCATTCTGTGTTTGCCGCCTTTGCGGCCAGGAGGCGGATGCTCATATTCGCGTGGACAGCGGCAAGGGCCGCACCGACACAAGGAAAGGAGCAACAGACATGCTCGACCAGGTCAAGGGCCTGCATCACGTCACCTCGATGGCCAGCGATGCGCGCCAGAATAATGAATTCTTCACCGGGACGCTCGGCCTGCGGCGGGTCAAGAAAACCGTCAATTTCGACGCACCCGACGTCTACCACCTCTATTACGGCGACGAGGTCGGCACGCCCGGCTCGGTGATGACCTACTTCCCGTTCCCGAACATCGGCAAAGGCCGCCATGGAGTCGGCGAAGTCGGCACCACCGCTTATTCGGTGCCCGAGGGCACGCTCGGCTATTGGGAGAAACGGTTTGCCGAGCAAGGTGTCACCGGGCTGTCCCGCGAGGAGACGTTCGGCGAGAAGCGCCTTGCGTTCGCCGGTCCCGACGGCGACGGGTTTGCGCTGGTCGAGGACAGAGCGGACAGCCGTGCGCCATGGGCCAAGGGTGGCATCCCCACCGACGAGGCGATCCGCGGCTTCCACTCGGTGTCGCTCAGGCTGAAAGATGGCGGCGCCACCGAAGAGCTGCTGAAATTCATGGGTTATGAGGAGGTCGACAAATCCGGCAACGTCAGGCGGCTGGCGGTGAAGAACGGCAACGGCGCCGATGTGGTCGATATCGAATCGCTGCCAGGGGCCGGCTTCGCCAATCTCGGCGCCGGCTCTGTCCACCATGTCGCTTTCGCCGTCGAGAACCGCGCCAAGCAGCTCGAAGTGCGCAAGGCGCTGCTCGATACAGGTTATCAGGTGACGCCAGTGATCGACCGCGATTATTTCTGGGCGATCTACTTCCGCACACCGGGCGGCGTGCTGTTCGAAGTCGCCACCAACGAGCCGGGCTTCGACCGCGACGAGGATACCGCCCATCTCGGCGAGGCGCTGAAACTGCCGTCGCAACACCAGCATTTGCGGCCCTATCTCGAGCAGCATCTGCAGAAACTGGAAGACTGAGGGCAAGGTTATGAGCAAGGATTCGTATATTTACAAGGTGCTGCCCGGTTCGCCGGGCGGACCGTTGCTCTTCGTCTTCCATGGCACTGGCGGCGACGAGGATCAGCTTCTGTCGCTTGGGCGCGATCTTGCGCCGCAAGCAACGATCGTTGCCCCGCGGGGCGATGTCTCGGAACAAGGCGCCGCACGCTTTTTTCGTCGTACCGGCGAGGGCGTTTACGACATCGGCGACCTCACGCGAGCGACGGACAAGATGGCCGGCTTCGTCAAGGCGCATGTCGAGGCGGCAAAGCCATCTTCGGTGCTAGGCCTCGGTTATTCCAACGGCGCCAACATCCTGGCCTCGGTGCTGTTTGCCGAGCCGTCGCTGTTCGACGCAACGGTGCTGATGCATCCGCTGATCCCGTTCCAGCCGGAGGTCAGGGGCAGCCTTGGCGGCAGCCGCATCCTGGTCACCGCCGGCAGGCGAGACCCGATCTGTCCGCCTAATTTGACGGCGCGGCTCGAAGCCTATTTGCGCGCCGATGGCGCCGATGTCACAGTCGAGTGGCATGACGGCGGCCATGAGGTGCGGCCGGGCGAGATCGAGGCGGCGCGGCAGCTGTTCGCCGTGGCGTCGGATGAAAGGACCGCAAGCCATGTCTGACCTATTGCCGGAAATTGAACTGGAGGACCGCGGCTCGAAGGGCCGCTACTTCCTGCGTGGGCCGGACGGCGCCGAGGCGGAGATGACCTTCACCAAGATCGGCGAGCACCAGATCATCATCGACCATACAGAAGTGCCGGATGCATTTCGCGGCCAGGGCGCGGGACTTCGCCTGGTCACCCGTGCCGTCGAGGATGCGCGTGCGGCGGGCAAGACGATCATCCCGCTTTGCCCGTTCGCCAATGCTCAGTTCCGCCGCCATCCGGAATGGGCGGACGTGCTGAAGCGGTAAGAGACAGCCCCTCGATGAATGACAGAGAAAGGGTGCGCGGCTTTACCGCGTGCCCCTTCGACCATTGGCGGCTTACAAACACAAGGCAAACATGCGGGATTTGCGCAGAGCGCCCGTCTTGCCTAAGTATTGGCAACAACCGGCTCGCCTTCTGCGCCCGACCACTTCAACCGAATGGCCCCCCATGACCGAATCCGATCTCGTTCCCGTCTTCGACGGCCACAACGACACGCTGCTCAGGCTCTACCAGTCGAAGGATGCGGATGTCGAAAAGCTGTTCGTCGAGGGGACACCGGGTGGCCATATCGACCTGCCGCGCGCGAAGAAAGGCGGATTTGCCGGCGGCATGTTCGCGATCTTCCCGCCGCCTGCCGAGAAATCCAAACGCGGTACGGTGCCCCTGGCGCCGAGCGACAGCGAGCCCTTGCCGCCCGAGGTTCCGCGCGCCGATGCGCTCAACTCCACCGTAGCGATGGCCTCGATCCTGTTCAGGCTGGAGCGGGCTTCGGCGCTTACCGTCTGCCGCAGCGCCGGCGATGTGAGAAAGGCGATGGCGCAAGGCTCGATTGCGGCGGTGTTTCATATCGAAGGGGTCGAGGCGATCGACCCTGAGCTCACCCTGCTCGACGTTCTCCACGCAGCCGGCCTGCGCTCGCTAGGCATCGTCTGGAGCCGTCCCAATGCCTTCGGCCACGGCGTGCCGTTCCGCTTCCCCTCGTCGCCCGATACAGGGCCGGGGCTGACCGATGCCGGCAAGGCGCTGGTGAAAGCCTGCAACCAGCTGAAGATCATGATCGATCTTTCGCATCTCAACGAAAAAGGTTTCCGCGACGTCGTCGAGATCAGTGACGCACCGCTGGTCGCGACCCATTCAAACGTGCACGCGATCTGCGGCCATTCGCGCAACCTCACCGAATGGCAGCTCGGCGCGATCCGCGACTCCGGCGGCATGGTCGGGCTGAACTTCGCCACCGGGTTCCTGCGTGAGGACGGCAGGATGAACGCCGACACCAGCCTCGACATCATGGTGCGCCATGTCGATTCACTGCTGCAGGCGCTGGGCGAAGACGGCGTCGGCCTGGGCTCGGATTTCGACGGCGCCATGATCCCGGCCGTGATAGGCGACGTTGCCGGCCTGCCAAGATTGCTCGACGCTTTCGCGGCGCGCGGCTTCGGGCGCGCGCTGATCGAGAAGATCGCCTATCGCAACTGGCTCGGCATCTTGGAGAAGACCATCGGCTAAGCGGGTGATGCCGGCTTGTCCGGAACACAGTTTGGAGGCGGACTATTCGAAACCCATGCGTTTAAGCCAGTCCTGGCCGACGCCGCGGTCGCGGATGATCGGCAGCGGATCGGTCGAATCCAGCCTCGCACAAATGCGGTAGACCTCCAGCGTTTCAGCGCTCATCTCGCCGCGCTTGTAGAAGAACATGGCCGCGGCATAGCGGGTGCGGCCCGACCATTTTTCGCCGAGCGGCGTGTTGACCAGCTGCCACTGTTCGGCGGCTTCAGCGTCGATTTCGTGACTGTCGATGTCGTCGGCCATATTCAGAAATCCGCAGGCGGATTGGCAGTGCGGCGGCCGAGCTTGATGACCAGCCGCGGCACCAGTTTGGCACGCTTCAGCAGCTTTTGATATTGCAGCTCGCGCCTGGCGTAGATCTCGACCCAAGGTCCGCTGCAGGCGGACTCGGCGGCGCTGATCTGGTCCGCGTGCCGGGATCGTTGCCTTTCGCCGATGGCGCCTTCGACGTCGTTTTCTCCAAGGATGCAATCTCGACGAGAACATTCGAATATGGGCAGCCATGCAGAAGGTGCTTGACAGTGCCAAACACCGTCCCACTGATCTTCGCGGCCGAAGCCGGTCGGCTAGCCGGCGATGCTGGAGACCGTTACCCGATGAAGACAACAGAGGCGCGCGAAGCCCTCCTCGAACCGGCGCGAAAAAGCGATTCCGATAAGCGCGGCCGCAAAGCGTCGAAAGACACGAGGCAGGTTCAACTGATCGAAGCGACTATCGATTCATTGGCCAAGCGCGGCTATTCGGAAACGACTATGGCCGACGTCGCCGACGGCGCCGGCCTGTCGCGCGGCATCGTCAATTTCCATTTCGAGAGCAAGGAGAAGCTGCTCGTCGCCACTTTGCAGTACATGCATGACGAGTATTCGGCGCATTGGCGCAGCGCCTTGCAAAGGGCCGGCGATGATCCCGCCCGCCAGCTGCAGGCATTGGTGGCGGCCGATTTCGACCGCTCGATCTGCAACAAGCGGAAGCTGGCTGCCTGGTGTGCCTTCTGGGGCGAGGCCAAATCGCGACCGAAATATCAGGCGCTGAGCAGCGCACGCGATGCCGTCTACCAGAACATCTTCATCGATCTTTGCGCGGCGCTCAAGCAGAGCGGCTTCTATGCCTATGAGCCGCAAGTCATGGCGCTGGCGCTCAGCGCCATGCTGGATGGTCTGTGGCTGCATTTGATGATGGGCACCGAGGACGCCACACGCGAGACGGCGCTGCAGGCCGCGAATGAGTTCCTGTCTGCGGCATTCCCCAAGCACTATCCGAACTTCGCAGCCCGCGGTGCCAGGCCGGCGTGAACCATCAAAAAGAGGGTGGACCAGCAATGAAGACAATGATCCGGCCCCTGACATTCGAGAAGATCAAGGCCGGCTAATGAAGTTCAAGATCGAACGAGCCGATGTGGCGATCGTCGGCGCCGGCTTCACCGGCCTGTCGGCCGCGCGTGAATTGGACCACGCCGGCATCGATGTCGTGCTGCTCGAAGCCCGCGACCGTGTCGGCGGCCGCGTCGAAGCTGTGCAGAACGGGCTCGGCGAGCGGATCGACGGCGGCGGCCAGTTCTTGTGCGAAGACATGCCGGAATTAATGGCGCTGGTACGAGCGCGCGGCAAGACATTGGTCGAGACCCATGTCGCAGGCGAATTCGTCACGCAGCCGCGAATGGGCGAGGCGCAAGCCGGGCGCACTTACGGCACCGCGATGCGAATGCGCGAGCGGATGAACGCGATCGCACCGAACGACCCGACCATTGCCGGCTTGACGGTCGCGGCATGGCTCGATCGCCAGGCCGATCCCGACGATGCGAAGGCCGCCTTTCGGTCGATGATCGAGGGCCTGTGGTGCCTGGCAATGGAAAGGCTGCCGCTGTGGTACTTGATCGACAATGATCGCCGCATCACCAACGAGGTGTCGGAGCTGCAGTATTTCGTGGGCGAAACCATGCATTCGCTGGCGGATGATCTTGCGCGGGATCTCGGCGATCGACTGCGGCTGAGTACAGCTGTCGAGGCCATTGAGCACGGCCCGGGAGGGGTTCGCGTCGTTTCGCCTGCCGGCGCGATCGAGGCACGAGCGGTACTGGTCGCCGTACCGCCGATGATGGCCTCGAGAGTGGATTTCGTGCCGCCGCTGCCGGCTGTGCTGAAGAGGGCCCTCAGCGTCTGGCAAAGCGGCGCGGTGATCAAGATGCTGGTGCGCTACCCCAAGGCTTTCTGGCGCGACAGGGGCTTGAGCGGCATGGTGATGTGGCGCGACCCGCACGGGCTTTTTGCCTGCGATGCCAGCAGGGACGAGGATCATGCAGCACTTGTCGTCTTCATCGGCGGGCCGCTGGCGCAGCGCTGGCGGGATATGGACGACGCGGCGTTACGCGCAAAGGTGACGTCAAAGCTGGAAGAGGCGCTCGGTATCGAGGCGGCCGGCATTATCGATCTCAGTTATCGCGACTGGACCGGGGATCGCTGGAGCGGCGGCGGTTACAGCGATCTGATCGTCGATGCGACGGCAACGGATGCCGAACGCATTATCCGTGCGGGCGCTCCGCTGGTCCATTTTGCCTCGTCGGAGCTGTCGCCGTCATTTCCGGGCTATGTCGAGGGCGCCATCGTCGCCGGCCGCATTGCTGCCCGAAAAATTATTCAGTCGGCCATCGACAGCAGAGCCTCGGGGCCATAAGCGAGGCAGATCAAGCTGCGGAGCGGGATCGACACGCATTGCCGCGAGCTCGGCCTGCTGGTCAGGCCGCTGATCAATATGTGCGTCATGTCCCGGCGCTGATCATCACGCGCGAGCAGATCGACGACATGGTGTCGATCCTGCGCCAAGGTATTTCGCGCACGATGGACGATCTGCGCCGGGAAGGGGTGTGGCGGGGATAAGCGTTTATGACTGGCGATCTCGCCGGTCGTTTGGGCCATATCGGGTTTCCAGGAGGCGAACTGCCGTCCTGAACTATGCGTGCTGTGCCCGCGTTCTGGCGGCCTTCTGCGCCGCCGCCTTCCTTCCGCTGGCGCCTTTCGTCTCGGCGGCCTTCTTCGCGGCGGCCGAGCGCTCCTCAGCCGTCCGGCGCGAGGCCGCACGCTTGGCCTGCTGCGAGAGCGCCTCGTGCGACGCCGTGCTCTTCGGCTCGTGCTCGAGCACCTTGGAGACGGCCTTCGAGACCCGCGGGCGGCGTTTCGGCGTGCGTTCGCCCTGGCCGGCCTCATAGGCGTATTCGGCGCTCTTGCGCGTGCTCTCCTTCACCTTGCCCTTTTTGGGCGGGGGCAGGTCTACGCCTGCGCGCCTGGCCTCGGAAAGCCCGATGGCGATAGCCTGCTGGGTCGACCGCGCGCCGTGCTCGCCGCGGCGGATTTTATCGATCTCCTCGTGCACGAACTCGCCGGCCTGGGTGCTCGGCGATTTGCCCTCGCGCTTGTCCTTTCGGGCCTTCTCGATGGTTTTCTTGTCCGGCATTGTCTTTCTCCCACATACGGGTTGCGACAGCCTTTCGGGTTGCCGCTGCGCGCGGTCTTATGAGGATCATAACGCGTTGAGGACGCAAATGATCCCGGGACTGGTGATCCAAGCCCCGGCTGTCAGGAGGTCGACGCCGATCTGTCCGAAACCAGATGGCGCAAGAACCATTGGGTAGCGAGATCCGCGACTTCGTCCAGGGCGCCGGGCTCCTCGAACAGATGTGTCGCGCCAGGGACGATGGCGAGCTCCTTCTCGCCGCGGAGCGCCACCAAAGCCGAGCGGTTGAGTGCGATCACTTGCGTGTCCGCGCCTCCGACGACGAGCAAGGTCGGCGCCCGGACGCGCGGCAGGGCGAGCGCTGCGAGATCGGGCCGGCCACCACGCGAAACCACCGCCGCGGCCTGGTCGGGCCGCTCGGCCGCCGCCACCAGGGCGGCACCGGCGCCCGTGCTCGCGCCGAAATAGCCAAGACGCAACCCCGACGTGTCCGGGGAGGCGGCGAGCCAATCCGTGACGCCGACCAGCCGATCGGCGAGCAGTCCGATATTGAAGCGCAACTCGGCCGTGACCTGGTCGATCCGCTCCTCTTCGGCCGTCAACAGGTCGACGAGGAAGGTGGCGAGGTTCGCCTCGTTCAGCCTTGCGGCCACGTAGCGGTTGCGCGGGCTGTGGCGGCTGCTTCCGCTGCCATGGGCGAAGAGCACGAGGCCGCGAGCATCCGGGGGCAACGAAAGATTGCCCTCAAGCGTGACAGGCCCCGCGGGAACATGAACGACGTGCTCGCTATGCCGGTCCATATCCACCTCCGCTATGGCGATCTGGTGCCGCGCGCCGGACCCGCGCCCGCGTGCCCAGCCAACTCCTCTTCGGAAGCGGCAGTCTTGTCGGAAGCTGCAGGCTTGGGCACGGACCTGGCGAGGAGCGCGCGGACCTCTTCATCGCTCGTCTGCGAGAAATCCACGTACCAGCGCCCGACACCGAGCAACGGCTCTGGTGTCGTCGCGCAAACGACCTCGTCGGCGTCCGCCCGCATCGCGTCGCAAGTGTCGGGGCTACCGACGGGAACGGCCGCGACAATACGGGCGGCGTGGTTTTTTCGCAGCGCCTTGATTCCGGCCCGCATGGTCGATCCGGTCGCAAGCCCGTCATCCACGAGGATAATGGTCCGTCCATTCAACTGCGGTGGGGGTCGCCCGGCCCTATAGAGGTGCTCGCGGCGCAGAAGCTCTTTTTCCTCCTTTGCTGCGACCGCGTCGATGACATATGGCGGGATCGCGAGACCGCTGACGATTTCGTCGTTCAGGACACGTACGCCGGAGGGCGCGATCGCCCCCATGGCCAGTTCCTCGTGGCCGGGGACGCCGAGCTTGCGCACGACGAAGACGTCGAGTGGTGCCTTGAGTGCCTGCGCGACCTCGTAGCCGACCGGCACGCCGCCTCGGGGCAGCGCCAATACGATTACGTCGTCGCGGCCGGCAAAGCGAACGAGCTCCCCGGCGAGCCGCCGCCCGGCCTCGCGGCGATCTGAAAAGAGGACAGCCATGACCTTCAATCCGCGTGCATCTGTTTTCCCGGTGGATGTTCTTTCACCAACCTGCGGCCACATCCCGTGGGATGGCTGCGGCACCGGTATCATTTTGGAACTCGCTCGCTGCCGGGACGTTCCAAGAATAGTTTCGATCGCGAGGTGCCGGGAGGCGCGTTCGCGCGCGGATCGAGAAGATCGTGATCCGTACATGCCTCGTCAGGATAGCTGGCGATCTCGCGATGCGCAGCAGCAGGCGCGGTTGGCGGCTTGTTGCCTCAGCAGTCAGAGAGAGGAATATCCCATGCAAGTTCAGGAGATCATGAGCCGTCGGACCGAACTGGTCGGCCCGAACACGACAATTAGGGATGCCGCCCGGAAAATGCGGGCCGACAATCTCGGCGCCCTTCCGGTCGGCGAGAATGACAGGCTGGTCGGCATGGTGACAGACCGCGACATCGTGATGCGCGGCGTCGCCGAGGAGCGCTCAGCCGGCAACACGACCGTCCGCGAGGTCATGTCCGAGCATGTCTATTGGTGCTTCGACGACGCCGATATCACCGATGCGGCGAAGATCATGGCCAAGCATCAGGTGCGTCGTCTTCCGGTGATCAACCACGACAAGCGCCTCGTCGGCGTCATCGCCCTGGCCGACCTCGGGCGGACCGATGAGGAAGCCGCCAAAATCGCTCTCGAAGGCGTTTCCGAGGCGACGGACAATCCCCGGCGCTAGGGCGCTTGCCCGCAGGTTGTACCGCGCTCGCCGTTTAGCTGAGCACCGCCTGCTCAGGCAGCCTTCAGCTTGGCAACTATCGCGCTTTCACTTCAATGCGGCGTGTCTTGTCCTTTGCTGCGGGGTTCTTCGGAAGCTCGACAGCCAAAACGCCGTTCTTGAAAGTGGCCTGCACCTTGTCGGCATCGACCTCCGCATCCAGGGAGATGGTCCGCTGAAACCGGCCATAACTGCGTTCGCTATAGGTGCGGCCGCCAACGCCTTCCTTGTGCTCCGAACGCTTCTCGCCCGTGATGGAGAGGGTGTTGTCGCGCAGCTTGAGCTCAACGTCCTTCTGCTCGAGCCCCGGCAATTCGGCGGTGACCTTATAGGCTTGGTCTGTTTCATATACGTCGACGCTCGGCCAAAGATCGCCGGCCGTAGTCGCTTCGGCCATTGGCGCAAAGAAGTCGTCGAACAGGCGATCGATCTGCCGGTGGAATGACGTAAGCGGATCTCGTCCGGATGGATAAAGACTTCGGGATGGCGGCCAGGACGCCAAGTCACGGTTTGCCATGGTTCTTCTCCTGTTTTTCCTATTTGCATCGCTCGCCGCCATGTGATCGGCGACAGCAAATAAAACTCGTCCGCCCATGAGGATGTTCCGCACGCCGGCCGGGAAAGGCGGTCCGAAAAACCGCGGAATGCGCATCGGGGAACAACCGGCAGGTAGGACTGTTTGGTCACATCCGCCGTAATCGGATTTGAGCGGAAGGAGGATTCGATGAACGCCACCGGACTCGACGTATTCGACAAGACACTACAGACCACGAACATCTGGCTCGACGAGATCATGGACGAGATCGGACCGGATCGGCAGGTCGCCTGGCACGTTCTCGGAGCGGTGCTGCACGCCCTGCGCGACCGTATGCAGCCGGATCTTGCAGCCCACCTCGGCTCGCAGCTGCCGATTCTGGTGCGGGGCGCCTTCTATGACCAATATCAGCCTTCCAAGGCTCCCGAGAAGGTGGGGTCGCTCGACGAATTTCTGGCCAAGATCAAGGCGGAGCTTGAATTCACCCGTCCGGTCGATTCCAAGGATGCATTCAGGGCCGTGTCCAAGGTGCTTGCCCATCATGTCGGAGAAGGACAGATGCACAAGGTCTGGGAATCCCTGCCAGGAGAGATCAGTCGCGTCGCCGAAGCTCAGCAAGCGGCGTGAACGGCGCCGGCGCGGGTTTCTTGGTCGCAATCTTCTTGGGGAAACAGCAATGCCACTCACCCTTATCAGCCCGGCGTTCCCGGCAGGCGGAAAAATTCCCGAAAGGTATACGCGTGACGGCCAGAACGTCTCGCCGCCACTGAAGTGGTCCGGTGTTCCGGATGGTGCCAAGAGCCTTGTTCTTGTCGTGTTGGATCCCGATGCGCCAAGCGGGACTTTCGGGCATTGGGCGGTATTCAACATCCCGCCCGATGCCGGCGAACTCGCCGAGGCAGCAGACGGCAAGCCCGGTCCGTCGGCACTCAGGCAAGGCACCAACGATTTCGGCAATGCCTATTACGATGGCCCGCAGCCGCCCGTAGGGCATGGCGTCCATCATTACCATTTCCGGCTGGCCGCGCTTGATGTGCCGAGCCTCAGCGTACCGGGACAGGCGGGCGTGCATCAGGTCTGGAAGCAAGCCCAGAAACACGCATTGGAGGAGACGGAGTTGGTCGGAACCTACGAACGGCCGGCGTGACGCGGAGGGCGTCGGTCGCCGCCTTCACAGCGTAATCTGGGCAAGCGGTTTTCGGGCAGGGCCGTGGATGACCGAACCATCGGCCGCGAAGATCGAGCCGTGGCAGGGACAATCCCAGGTGTGGTCCGCATTGTTCCAGGTTACGGTGCAGCCCTTGTGGGTGCAAGTCGCCGAAACCGCCTGGAGTGCACCTTCGGTGTCTCTCCACGCCGCAATCTTTTCGTCTCCCCTGACGATCACGCCCCCCATACCAGGCGCAATGTCGTGGGTGCTCGAGACAATCGATTGACTGCGGCCGTTCTTGTGGAAGTCCTCAGGATAGGGCCGGGCCGGATCGTAGAGTTTTTGCCATGGGCTCGGGCGGCCGCAGATCAGGTCGGCGATCATCGCGCCCACGGCCGTCCCGTTGGTGATGCCCCAGGCGTTGAAGCCAGTGGCAATGTGGAAGCCGGCTGCTTTGGCGGGATCCGGCTCGCCGGCATATGGAATCCTGTCGGCCGTATCATAATCCTCATTGCACCAGCGCCACGCGACGTCGCCGACCGAAAGGTTCTTTCTTGCCCATTTTTCCAGTTCGACAAACCGCTTGGCCACGTCGCCGTCCCAGCCGGTGTTGAACTTGGGGCCGAGCGTGACCAGCAGCGGCCCTTCGGCATCGTGGCCCGTGCGGATGGAATGCGTCGGATCGTCGATGCCGATGAACATGCCGTCGACAGTAAAGGGATCGTCGATCCGAAAGGCCATGGCGGTGTGGCAGCGCGGTTGCGTCCGGTTCGCCATGCCGATGGGGCTCTTCACCGTCATGTTGGTGGCGACGACGACATGCCCGGCATCAACGGCGCCGCCATCGGTGACAATGCGCCAGCGGCTTGCCTCGTCGATCGAGGTGGCGCGGCTGTTTTCGAAGATCCGACCACCATGGGCCGTCACCGCTTCCGCCAGGCCAACCAGATACATCGCCGGATTGAACTGCGCCTGGTCAGAAAACCGTAGCGCGGCGGCCGTTTCGAAAGGCAGCGGCGCGTGGTCGAGGATCTCGGCCTCCAGCCCGACCTGGCGCGCGGCCTCGGCCTCGGCCGCGACCTCCGCGCGCCGGCTTTCATCGCAGGTGTAGGTGTAGGCGTCCTTGCTCTCGAGATCGCAGGCGATGGCGTACTCGCGAACCCAATCGCGGATCTGTCGGGAGCCGGCGGAATTCGCATCGGCGTAGACTTGGGCCAACTCCCGGCCGACAGTGTCGATGAGATGACGATAGATCAGTGCATGCTGCGTGGTGATCTTGGCCGTCGAGCGGCCGGTCACCTGGCCGCCCGTGCGCAGGCCTTCAACGACGACCACCGACCGGCCTGCCTCGCAAAGGCGAAGCGCCGTCGTCAGCCCGACAATTCCAGCACCCACGACAACGGCGTCCGCACGGATCGAACCTTCGAGCTGGGGGTAGTTCGTGGATCTGGCTGCCGCTACCCAACAGCTTCCCGGTTTTCCCAAGAGAATGGCCATTTCAACCGCGCTCCTTGCGTCTCGATGCACTTCCATCGACAACCGCGCCAGCAGGGGAACGTTCCCGAGCTTGGTTGCTTCTTTCAGTCATTGTCCCGCCACCCCGGGTCAGAAAAGCACCGGGAACGCGCGAGGTGCAGGCCATCACCCAGGTGATCGCCTCGCGGTCGTATTCGTCGCCGGAGCGCCAGTCCTCGAAGAAGGCATTCAGCCTATCGACACGCCCCGGCCAGATGCCGGCGGCTTGCAGGCCGAGCGATACGCCGTAATTGGTGAAGGCGAACTTGGTATCGCGCAGCCATGGCGCGCGGCTGAAATAACCGGGCGGGTCGACCCACATCGTTTCCAGGGTTCGCAGCGAATGCCTTGTCTGGGCCTCGGCCCACGGCTCGTCGGGAAAGAAATGGGCGAGCCACAGCATCATGCCGAGGCCGAGGTCCTGGTCGACGTCGAGCGTGCGCCAATCGCGCTCCATCAGATCACGCATCTGCGCGATCTCGGGCGCCAGTTCCTCTTCGTCGAGCATGCGATAAGAGACGTAGCCGTCATAGGCATCCATGCTGCCGAGGCCGTAGCCGGGGTAAGGACCGCTCAAATCCTCCTGCATCTTCCAGATCACGCCGCGGCCGGGAACCACAAACGCCGGGTGAATGTCCCGCGCCAGCGCAATGCCGCGCTCGCGGTATTCCGGCTTCAGATCGCCGAGACGCGCCAGGGCAAACAGCCACATCGCCAGATAGTGGAAATACTGGCCGTCGCGATCCGGCGCTTCGCCGATCCTCAATCCGCGCCGCCGGCCGAGCACACGCTCGACATCCACCACCAGCCGCTCGCCCTCGTCCAGCCAGCGCTCTTCGTCAAGTTCCGCATAAAGCGAGACGTAGAGCACGACCCCGAATGCATCGGTCCACAGATATCGCAAGCCGTTGGGCCAGATGCCTTCGGCGCGCATCCAGTCGAGTTTTTGCAGGACATAATCGACGTCACGCAGCATTGCGCCAAGCCCCGAATTCCACGGCAGACTTTGCCGATGGTCGGCTCCATGCGATTGCGAGCATGCGGCATATCTGCCTCAGGTTGATCTGGCCAGATATCGCCAAACGATCTGATCGGCGGCGGGGTTCCTTGGTCGCTTCCACCGCCGTGACCGGGAACCCTCGACCTGATCATGAGTTTCGGGTCCAGGCGCTCACAACGGGATGCGGGAGGTTACCAGTCATTTTCGGAGCCTTTCAATCGAGGAGGCAAAGTTGCGACACCGCCAAATCAGAGTTGACGGAATTACTGTCTTCTTTCGCGAGGAAGGCCCGGCCGATGCTCCCGTGCTTCTGCTGCCGCACGGCTATCCCTGTTCCTCCTATCAGTTTCGAAGGCTGATGCCCGGACTGGCCGATCGCTGGCACACGTTCGCCCCGGACTTTCCTGGCTTCGGCTATAGCGCTACGCCCGACATGGCTGCATTCAGCTACGATTTCGAGAACTATGCCGGGTTTTTGGCGGCTTTCGCGGACGCGCTCGGCCTGTCCCACTATGCGCTCTGGCTGCACGATTACGGCTCGCAGATCGGATTGCGCCACGCCATCGCCTATCCGGAGCGCGTTGCCGCGCTTATCATCCAGAACGGCGACATCTACGAAGACGTGCTCGGCCCGAAATACGCAGCCATCAAGGCGTATTGGAACGACAAGACGCCCGACAAGCACCGCCCGCTGGAAGAAGCGGTGAGCGAGGAGGGCTTCCGGCACGAGTTCATCGGTGAGGTTGGCGAGGCCGTGGCCGAGCGCGTGCCACCGGATCTGTGGAAACTCCATTGGCCTCTGATGGACACGCCGCCCCGTCGGCGGCTCGCGGTCGGCCTGATGGAGAAGCTGGAGGCGAACCTCAACTGGTTCCCGAAATACCAGGGTTATCTGCGCGAACGGCAACCACCGACACTGATCGTCTGGGGTCCTGAGGATGGCTATATGCCGGCCGCATCCGCCCGCGCCTACAAGCGCGACTTGCCGCAAGCAGAACTCCATCTCCTCGATGGCGCCGGCCACTGGCTACTGGAAACCCATTTCGATGAGGCGCTTGCGTTGGTGCGCGACTTCCTCGCACGCGTTCACAGCCGAGCACCGATGCAACCGTCTGGTAACCTGTTGAAAACGTGGTGATCCCGACAGGGATTGAATCTGTGACCTACAGATTAGGAATTTGGGTGCCGGGGCCGGCGTCCGGAAGCCCTCCAGGGAACGAACGCGCGGGTGGTGATCGCGATTTCGACCCTATGGGGATTTGACGAGAGCTGCCAATACTCCTCAATAAGGCCCTCGCCGACATGGTCAGACACGGTCCAGGAACTCGAGCACCCGCCGCGTGAGCAGTGCGCTGGCAGCCGCGTCGTACGACGGGAGCGAGCTGTCGGCGAAGTAGTGCTGGTCGCCGGGATAGAGGAACAGCTCCGCGTCCTCGACCTTCTCCACGATCTCGCGAGCGGCGTCGATGTCGCCCTCGCCGATGAAGATCGGGTCGTTATCCATACCGTGGATCTGGACCGGGACGCCGTCCGGCCAGGGTCCGAAGGCCCACTCGCCGCTAATCGGCAGACAGGAGTGGAAGAGCAGGGCTCCGCAGGCACCGGGTCGTGTCTGTGTGAGCTTCTGCGCCGGCAGTACGCCGAACGAGAATCCGGCGTAAACGAGCTCGGGCGTCAGTTCGCCGGCGACGCGGACGCCGCGCTCCCGCATGTCGTCGAACCCGATCTCACCGATGTAGGCGAGACCCTCGTCAATACTCTGGAATGTGCGTCCGTCGAACAGGTCCGGCGTATGCACGGTGTGCCCGGCTGCCCGCAGGTCGTCAGCGAACGCGCGCACGCCGGGAGTCAACCCTTGTGCGTGGTGGAACAGCAGGACCTCGGCCATGGGAGCCTCCAGGTGGGACGTGGATTGCGGCGATAATTGCGAATCGCTTCGCAGAGCTGCAAGCGATTTCGCTGTGCATCGAAGAACTTCCAAATGATGACAAGCCTCGGCGCATCGTCTTTTCCCGGCGTGACGACGCGAGGGCCGATCTACACCAACAGACAGGCGGCGACGAAAGTGCTTCCGGCGTTACCCGCGTCCGCCAGACGGACGCACCGCGACGTAGTGTCTCGGTTCGAATTTCCGCCAAGGTCAATTTTGGGGTCACCACGAAACGCCATCCTACGAAAGTGCCACGAGAGCTCGCGGGCTGTTCACAGCTGCTCTACGCGCTCGGTCCTCGACAAGCCGACCAGAGAACTATCCTTCCTGAAGCGATGCGGGATCAAGGGGCGCGTCGCCTGGCCGGACGTGACGCGCAGGAGAGGGCATCTTTGCAACCGCGACGATCACTCCGGCACGCCGGCAATACCCAACGCTTCGACGTAGTGCTCGGCGAACACCTTGTCCCGCCACGGGTTGATCTGCCTCTGCAGGCCGAGGGTGTAGGTCGGGAACGCCTCCATCAGCCGCCGCGCCGCCGCCTGCGCTTCGTCCAGCCGGTTGAGTTTGACCAGCGCCATGATCACCACCCGGTGCGAGGAGCCGTAATTCGGCATCTCGCGCAGCGCTCGTTCTCCCCAAGCCAGCGCTTCCTCGTAGCGTTCGAGCATCAGGTAGCTCATCCCGATGCCGGAGAGCGCGATGCCCTTCTCGGGGTCGACCGGGCTCAGCCGCATTGCCCTGTGGAAGTGCTCGATCGCGACGAGGGGGTGGCCGGAATGGGCGTTCACCCAGCCGCTGCCCGTATGGCCCTGCGCCGAATTGGGATTTAGGAGCAGGGATCGTTCGATCGTGTCCAGCGCCGTCTCGTAATCCTTGGCGCTGTAGGCGATCACCTGCGCGGCGAAACGCAAGCTTGTCGGGTCGTCTCGCGCGTCTGCCAGCACCTCGCGGGCCATGCGCACGGCGACGCGGATATCGTCGGGCTCGTGCCAGCACTGACTCACCGACAGGCTGCGGATATAGGCACCGAGTGCCTTCGCCAGGGTGAAGTCTGGGTCGATGCTGAGTGCCTCGTTGGTGAGCCGGCGCACGTCGGCGAAGCCTTCGCGCGTCATGCTGTAGAAGCGCGGCAGCGCACGAAGGTAGAGGTCGTAGGCACCGATGTAGTCGGTCGGCTTCATGCGCGCCTGCTTGATCTCCTGCAGCCGGATGCTCGGTTCGACAGCGCCGACGACGCTCTCGGTCACCTTGTCCTGCAGGTCGAAGATGTCGCTCACGTCGCCCTCGAAGCGGTCGGCCCAGACATGGTGTCCGCTGATCGCGTCCACCAACTGCCCACTGATGCGCACCCGCGACCCTGCTCTGCGGATGCTGCCTTCGAGCACGTAGCGGACGCCCAGCTCGCGCCCGACCTGGCGCAGGTCCACCGCCCGGCCCTTGTAGGTGAAGGACGAGTTGCGGGCGATCACGAAGAAGGAGTTCACCCGGCTCAATCCCGTAATGATGTCCTCCACCAGCCCGTCGGCGAAGTATTCCTGGTCGGGATCGCCGCTCATGTTCGTAAAAGGCAGAACCGCGATCGAGGGTTTCGCGGGCAGCGGAGGCGATGCAGCCACCGAGGCGCCGGCGTCGGTCTCGACGCGGTAGGCGCGCACCGGCCGCTCGATGTTCTTGAGGCGCAGGTTGCCGAGCGGTGTGAAGCCGCAGTCGAGCTTGCCCTGAAGGTGGTCGTAGGCGGTGCCTGAGACGACCACGGTGCCGGGGTCCGCGATGCCGTCGAGGCGGGCTGCGATGTTGACCCCGTCGCCGTAGAGGTCGCCGTCCTCCTCGCAAACTACGTCGCCGAGATTGACGCCGATGCGGAAGCGAATCCGCTCTTCCTCGGGCATCTCCGCTTCGTGTTCTGCCAGGGCCTGCTGGATCGCCATCGCCGAGGCCACCGCGTTGACGACGCTCGCGAACTCACACAGCATGCCGTCGCCGGTGAGCTTGACGATCCGACCCCGGTGCTCAGAGACAAGCGGTTCGAGCAGGTCCTTGCGGTAGATCTTCAGCCGCTCGAGCGTGCCGCGCTCGTCGCGCTCCGTCAGGCGCGAATAGCCGACCACGTCGCAAACCATGATCGCTGCGAGGTGGCGCTGCGTGGTCATTGCACCGCTCGACCAAGCGCCTGCGCGCGGGCCGCCCCGCGTCCATGTCCTGGCACCTTCCAGACGCCCCATGTGCATGGTATCCGTCTCTCCCCGTCGCCGCCGGTCGCCGACACAGAACGGAAAACGCAGCTCGACTTTGCCTTCACGAGATTTCGCTATCCCGCTTGCGAGGCGTGGAGCGATCCAGTCGCCGCGCTAACAGCCAACCGGCGATACGCCCACGCAGCCTCTGGGGACGCTGACACGCCACTCCTCCCAGAAGGCCGGAGATATTTACTGCCCTTGGTAACCGGTTGACGCCACCGTGGCGGTGTTTTTGTCACCGCGATGTAACAGCGAGATGCCTACGAACGCGCATCGGGCATCACCAGACGTTCGCGCTTAGAGGTGCTGAGGTCGTTGGCTAGCGCGGAACGTCTGCCAACGAGCTTAGTGCCCGGCGGATAGAATCGCGCGAAAATGGCTTCTCGACAACTGGTCGACCGGCCCGTTCAAGGAAGCGCGCCGCAGCGCCGCCGAGCGTGTCGCCGGTAACGAAAACGAATCGCTCCGCCATGCCCGGGGTTGCCTCACAGGCCCAGTCGAACAAGGCGGGGCCGTCGATGTTCGGCATCCGCAGATCGCAAAAGATCACATCGAAAACAGCACTCATCAGCGCTGCCTTGGCGCCGGCACCGTCCTCGACGATCCTGACGGCAAAACCTTCAGCCTCTAGTAGTTCTGCCACCGTTTCTCCAACCTCCCGCTCGTCATCGACCACAAGGGCGGTACAACCGATGTCCGCGACCGAGTGAGCCGCAACACCTTCGACTGAATTCGACGAAGTGCAGGCCTCCACCGGCAACAGCAACCGGAAATGCGCGCCGTCCGCACGTTCAAGCAGGGTCAGCCGCCCATTGTGCGACTGCACCACGCCGAGCGAGAAAGCGAGCCCGATCCCGGTGCCCGCACCCTGAGCCTTGGTGGTAAAAAACGGATCGAAAATGCGGTTCCGGATCTCGGCGGGCACACCGGGGCCATTGTCGGCGATCACGATCTGGAGGTCATTGCCTTCAAGCGACGTTTCGATCTCGATCCGCCGCGGTGCCGGTATCTCCTGCAGGGCGTGTTGCGCGTTGACGATCAGGTTGTAGAACACCTGATGCATCTGGTCAGGGTCGACTTCCAAAGGTGGCAGGCCCTCGGCGAGCCGGCATTGCACCTCGATGCCTGCCGTGCGCAAACCGTAGCCGGCGATGTCAAGAACTGCGCGGATCAGATCGTTGACGTCGGTACTGCGGCGCTCCGGCTGGCGTTGTCGCGCCATTGCCAGGAAAGTCTTCACGATGCGCGCGCAGCGCTCGGCGGCGAGTCTGATCTTGCCGGCCCGCTGTGCGTGGGCGGTTCCGGCTAGAAATTCTTCCAGCAACTGGGCCTGCGCGACGACGACCGCCAAGGGGTTGTTGAGTTCGTGCGAAACGCCGGCAAGCAGCGAACCAAGTGCGTTGAGCCGCTCGCTCTGCGCCAATGCCTCGCGCGACCGCGCCAGTTCGGCTTCAGCCGCCTTGGTTGCGGTGAGATCAAGAATGCTGCCGACGATCACCGGTCGGTTGTCCATTTCGATGTGGCGCCAACTCAGCGACACGGGAAACACGGAGCCGTCCAGCCGCCGAAGTTGAGCCTCCACGCCGTCGGCGCGCGGCTGCTGACGTGACAGGGCCTTGAGGCGCCGATAATCTTCCCGTGTGGCGAACCAGCGGTGCTGGCGGAAGCGGTCCTCGTCACGCGGGCCTATACCCATGATCTCGCGGAAGGCCGGATTTGCGGTAATCAGGTGCCTCGTTCGCGAGTCTATGAACACGACCGGAACCGGATGATGGTGAGTGAGGTCTCGGAAGCGCCGCTCGCTTTGCTGCAGGCGCTCGGCCGCGCGCTTCTGCTCGGTGATGTCGATATCGAAGCCGCCGATGCGCGCCTGTTGCTGATCGGCCCACAGCACGGGAAAGCGAACGACAAGGCTCCAGGCATAGTCGACCGCGTTGCTTAGAAATTCCTCGATTGCAATCGCCTGTCCCGATTCCAGCACGCGGCGATCGTTTTCCGCGATCATCGCGGCCTCCTGCGGCCCGAAAATGTCGGCCGCGCTTAGTCCGATCGCGCTCTCGGCTGGCCGGCCGAAGACCTTTCCCATTTCCGGATTGGCGACCAGATAGCGTCCGTCGGTATCCTTCAGGTACATCCCTACGGGAGCATGCTTCATGAATGCCGCCAAGCGGGCTTCGCTGGCACGCAGAGCTGCGTCGGCAGCGTGGCGCTGCGACAGGTCGCGCAAGCTCGCCGTGAAGAAACGGCGTTTGCCGCTCCGGGCTTCGGTGATCGTGAGTTCCACCGGAAACTCGGTGCCGTTCGCTCGCATGGCAGTCTGCTCTGTGCGACGCCCGAGCAACCGCGGGGCGCCACCCGCAAGATAGGCGGCAAGCCCGTTTGCGTGCGCCTTGCGCAGATGCGGCGGGACGATGAGCTCCGAGATCGGTCTGCCGACCGCTTCAGCGCGCGAATAGCCGAAGGTCGCCTCGGCCGCCGCGTTGAATTCCACAACCAATCCGGCTTCGTCCGTGACGATCACGCAGTCGAGCGATGAGCGAACCACCGAAGCGAGGATCGCCTGTTGGAATGCGTTTCCGTCGTCGTCTTCTTGCAAGGGCGGGCTCCGTGACGACCGGTCGGAACGCTGGCCGTCGGGCTGGCAAGGATGACGATTATCGTGAGTTCCGGCAAGATGCCTGAATCCGACCGCAGTACGGTGCGGGGTGGGGAAACGCTTGCACCAGCAGGACAAGGAGCGCCATTTGCTGACCCTCATGGCGCGTTTCGAAACCTGCCGTTCGCGCTATGACCTGATGCGACCCTTCTTTGCTCCGAGTGCCTGACCGCGATGCCGCGATCTCGTGGTACACCGGAAAGCTGGATTTCAGAGTCGTGAATACCGTACCTTCTGGCGACGATATGACCTTCGTCTTTCTTTCGCCGGCAGTGGATGACGGCTTCCGCCTTGAACTTCTGGCAGGCCCCGGCGCTGCCGAGCGCCCCGTATACGCGGATCTTGGCGCCAGCCTCGGCCTGTCGGGGTGGCATCACCTTTGTCTTCGCCTGGAGGACGTCGACAAGGCCGTTGCCGAGTTGAAGCGCCGTAGCGTGAAAATCGTGCATGAGCCATTCGATGTTCCGGCGATCAGCAGTCGCATCGCGTTCTTCTCCGATCCTTGGGGCAACATCTTCGAACTGATGCAGCCAGTCACCGCCTGATTATCGGCCAAGGAGTTAGCGTCAAAGGCGTCCTTGTCCTGCGCCATGTCTTACGCAGTGGGTAGGCGCCCACACAGCCCAGCTCAGACACACGGACTAACGTCAGACGGGTATGGCCAAGGAACCGGTGGCGAGGATAGCTTTGTCCGCAGAGCGGCTGTTCCGCGCGAGGGCGTCGGCTTCGTGATCCAGTTAAGGTTCTTTCTTCCGCAGGTCTTTGACTACGTCGAGAAAAGCTCGCAGTGCGGGCGGTACGGCTCGATGTCCGGGGTAGTAGACCGCAACTTCTTCCGGTGCTGGCGTCCACGCGGTCAGGACCTTGCGTAGCCGGCCATCGGACAACGGCGCTACGGCGGCCCAATCCGCCACATAGGCGATGCCCAGACCCTCTATTGCGGCTTCGACCATCAGTTCCTCGTCATCAAGGACGATGGGGCCGTTTGCCCCGATCACCAGTTCCTGGCCTGCGCGTTCGAACTCCCATCGATAGAGCTTGCCGCTGGGCATACGGTGGCCGATGCAATGGTGGCGTTGCAATTCCTCGGGCGTTCCCGGCTCCCCGAAGCGATCGAGATAGGCGGGCGACGCGATACAGATGAACGTCAACGCGCGTGCAAACGGCACGGCGATCATGTCCTTGGGAATTGATGTGATGAGGCGTACGCCGGCATCGAACCCGCTGGACACGATATCGATGAGCCGCCCCTCGACAACGATGTCCACGGTCACGTCCGGATGGCGCTCCGCCACTTGCGGAAGGACCCAGCGAACGAGAAGCCCGGCCACCAATCGCGGTGCGTTGATGCGGACCGTGCCCGCGACATTGCCCCGGAACCCCGCGACGCTGTCGAGCGCCTCGTCCAGCGAGGCGAGCGCCGGCTGAAGACGGTCGAGCAACCGGAACCCGGCTTCTGTCGGCGAGACGCTGCGTGTGGTGCGGTTCAGAAGTCGCACGCCCATGCGTTCCTCGAGCGCACGCATCGCATGGCTCAATGTGGAAGGTGCCGTGCCGATCTCGTCCGCTGCGCGGCGGAAGCTGCGGTGTGTGGCAACGGCGACGAAGGCGGTGAGATCGTTGAGCGACGGGCGGGGCATTGATGGGGATTTTGCATTATCCCATGCCGATTTCAACGGCTAATGCGCGCAATGCGGTTGCCCTATCTCCCGCCTGGATCGATTGGAGAAATGAGAAATGGAAAAGACCTGGCTCATCACGGGTGTGTCTTCCGGTCTAGGCCGGCTGCTGGCGGAGAAGGCCCTGATCAGGGGAGACCGCGTCGTCGGTGCCAGCCGCAGCGAGGACGCACTTCCCGACCTGCGTGCAAGTTACCCCGAACGGCTCCGCATCGTCGCAATGGACCTCAAGGACCAGAGCTCGGTCCGCGCCGCGGTCGACCGCGCCTTCGCGGCATCCGCTCGGATCGACCTCGTCGTCAGCAATGCTGGCTATGGCCTCCTCGGCGCGGCTGAAGAGGCTGGCGATGTGCAGGTCCGGGACATCATCGACACCAATCTCATCGGCTCGATCGCACTCATCCGGGCGGCGGTGCCGCATCTGCGCAGCCAGGGTGGCGGCCGGATTTTACAGGTATCGAGCGAGGGAGGCCAGATCGCCTATCCGGCTTTCAGCCTCTATCACGCAACCAAGTGGGGTATCGAGGGATTCGTCGAGTCCGTGGCGCAGGAGGCGGCTCCTTTCGGCATCGAATTCAGCCTTGTGGAGCCTGGGCCGGCGCGGACCGGGTTCGGCGGCAATCTCGCGCGGACCAAGCCGCTCGCGGCCTATGAGGAAATACCCGCCGGTCAGATCCGCGAGGCGCTGGGTGTCTCATGGGTGATCAAGGGCGACCCCGACCGCATGACGGACGCAATGATCAGGCTTGCCGATCAGGATGGTCCACTCCCGAAACGGCTCGTGCTTGGTGCCGAGGCCTATGCCGGCATCCGCAAGGCACTTGGCGGGCGCATCGAGGAGCTCGACCGGCAGAAGGACATCGCGGTTGCGGCGGATTTCACCGACGAGGAGCTGGCGCGGCTGTGACCCAACCTGTCCCGCCGATCCAGAGCCGCAGGCCACCGGCATGCAGCTCCGCCCGTTGATGCCCCAGGCTCCGGCCCGGCGCCGTTATTAAGACAGAAAGGAACACGAAATGCCTGCACGTGACGCCATTTTCCCGGCCAAACGCCACGCGTTATACGATGTTCATCGATATTCCGCGGCCATTCGCTCTGGCGATCTTCTCTTCGTGTCGGGTCAGGTCGGGAGCCGTCAGGACGGCTCGCCTGAGCCCGTATTCGAGGATCAGGTTCGGCGGGCCTTCGCCAATATGCGTGAGGTCTTGGCCGCCGCCGGGTGTAGCTTCGATGACGTTGTCGACGTCACCACCTTCCACACCAACCCGGACGAACAGATCGAAACGGTGCTGGCTGTTCGCGCGGAAGAGATCGGCGCACCTCCCTATCCGAACTGGACGGCAGTGGGCGTCAACTGGCTCGCGGGTTTCGATTTCGAGATCAAGGTCATCGCCCGCATCCCTTTGACGACAAGCGGTCAGCCAGCGGACAAGCGATGATCGTTCATACTGCATTTCTGCATCGGCGATTTGGGCCGATTTCAGACCGTCCGGTCAAAGGGGCTGGTTCAAGGATAGCTGCCATTCAACTCCCAACCCGGAGCGGACGTTAACTCCAATCAGCCGCAAGGGAGTTTTGATGGGGCGATTGCTGTTATTGACCCGCCAAGCGTGATCGTCCCTTCGTGCGAACAGTAGACAATCCAATCAACTTCCTCAGAGGTCCAATAACCCTCGCCGCTCGTGCCATAGACGAGGTGCCGTACTAATTGGCAAAAAAGTACGGCACCAAGTCACTAAGTTATTGAAAACTTTGGTGATCCCGACAGGAATCGAACCTGTGACCTACAGATTAGGAATCTGCCGCTCTATCCTACTGAGCTACGGGACCACGCGGCCCGACACATAACCGCTTCGGATCGTTTCGCCAAGAGGCAGTTAGGCCGCTCGCTTCGGCTCCACCGCGAACGGACTCAGGCCGAGCCAGGTCTGCATTTTGCGCGCGATATCCTGGTCGCCCGTCAGAACGACTTTCGCCCCGGCCTTCTCGACGGTGATCAATCCCATCCAGATTTCGGTCATGGTGTGCAGGTCGGTCGAGACGTAGAGATCGACATCGAAGCCCGGGTCATACCAGCAGAGATCGACCTCGCCGTGCTTCTCGACGATCAGCCACCACGACCGTTTGGAGGCGGGGAGCTCCTGATACAGAAATTGTATCACCGTGCGCCCGTCGGGCAGCGGCGACGCGTTCAGATTGCGCCGCATGTCCCACATCAGCAGCGACGGATCGAGGTTCTTCAGCGACAGCCGGGACTCGACCCATTTCTGCCCCCAAAAACCCATCGCCTCGACGACGGAACGCAGATCCCTGCCCGCCTCGGTCATCCGGTATTCGAAGATGCCTTTCTCGCCGCGCACCTCCTTGCGCTCGACGATCCCGGCCAGCTCGAGCTCCTTGAGGCGTTGCGACAGAAGGGTCGGCGACATTTTGGGGACGCCGCGGCGCAGATCGTTGAAACGGGTCGAGCCCGCCACCAATTCGCGAAGCAGAACCATGGTCCAGCGAGTGCACAGCACCTCCGCGGCCATCGATAACGGGCAGAACTGTTTGTATCCGGACTGGGTCACGATGTTGCCTTCCCTCAAACTCTGGCGGAACCATAGGCCTTTCCCGGCAACGCCGCGAGTACAGAAACTGTACCGGCCCAGTACAGATGGCGGACTGGCTGGCGCCGGCCCTGACATGCGACCCCTCTGCCGCTGCACGGGATACCCCTGTGCACGACCAGGAGACATAACCTATGACCGCTTACGTTATCGCAGACATCAAGGTGAGGGACCCAAAGTGGATGCCGGCCTATGCCGCGTCGGTCCACGACCTCGTCCACAAGCACGGCGGCAGATATCTGTCGCGCAGCGGCAATGTGAAGACGCTCGAAGGCAAGCCGCTCGACACCACCCTGATTGCCTTGATGGCGTTCCCGACCGAGGCCGCGGCGCGCGCCTTTACCGACGATCCTGCCTACGCACCCTTCGTTTCGGCCCGTCAGGGCGGTAGCGACAGCCGTTTCCAGATGATCGACAATTCCGATCTGGCCGGAACCATCCCGTATTTGCCGAAGGGATGATCTCCCCCTGCATTCGTCGCATCGGGGCAGGGATCTCCCAGCAACAACAGCCACAGCGCCCACCTGCCGGACCTCCTTACTTCCGGCGGCCGGCCGGGCTGCGCTTTTCAAGAAGAATGGAATGACTATGACAATCAACTTTCGCAACAAGTTCCTCGCTGCCGCGGCGCTGCTGTCGGCCTGCACTGCGCTGGCGCAGGCGCATCAGGCAGCGCCCACGACCGGTCCCAATCCGCTGGCCGACAAGGTGCGCGCCGCCAACAGCCGCTTCGAGAATGTGGCGGCGGCGACCGCCGAGGGCTATGCGCCCATTCCTTGCGCCAGCGGCATCACCGGCGGCGCCATGGGCATCCACTACGTCAATCCCGGCTACCTCAAGGACGACGCGGTCGATGTCGCCAAGCCTGAAGCCGTCATGTACGAGCCGATGGCCGACGGCACGCTAAAACTGATCGCGGTCGAATACATCACCTCGAAAGGCCCGGCCTCGCTCGATGGACATCTGTTCAATTTCAACAGCGCGCCCAACCGCTATGGCCTCGGGCCTTTCTACGAGCTGCATGTCTGGGCCTGGAAGGGCAACCCGACCGGCGCGTTCGCCGATATGAACCCGAACGTGTCGTGCGAAGCGACGACTGCTGCCAGCCAGTAAGCAGCCGAGCCAGGCGGCGCCATCGCCGCCTGGCCGCTCTGAATTGCGGGACAGCCAGCAACGGGCGCAAAGACGGCTCAGATAGCGGAACTTTCGGGATGCCAGCGCGCTTTAGTGTCCCGAAGGAGAGACCGCATGAGCGCCACCAAAGAGTTCTTTGAAACCTGGCTGCAGGAGAATGTCGGCAATTTGCCGACCGAGAGTGAAGTGAGCGTCGCCGTCCTGGCGCAGCAATTCGAGCAGGATGCCGACGCTGCCGGCTATGGCCACGAGGTTCGCGAAGACGAACTCGGCAACATCCAGGAGGCGATTGAGGCAGCCCTGAAGAAGGCGAGGACAGGCGAAGAACCGCAACCCGCCGACGACAACGAGCTGGCGCCGGTCATGGAAGCGCTGGAGGTCGAGGATCCGAAGAGCGGGCCGTAAGCCAATGCCGAACGGCTACGCCGCCAGCGCCGTTTCCGCCAGCTTCACCCAATAGCTCATGCCGTGCGGGATGACCTCGTCGTTGAAGTCGTAAGCCGGGTTGTGCAGACCGGCGGTGTCGCCATTGCCGATGAAGATGAACGCGCCCGGCCGCGCTTCCAGCATGTAGGAGAAATCCTCGCCGCCCATCACCGGCTGGATGGCGCGGTGCACATGGCTGTCGCCGGCGACGTCGGCCGCGATGTCGCTGGCAAAGACCGTCTCTTCGGGATGGTTGAAGGTGACGGGGTAGTTGGCGTTGTAGTCGACCTCAATTGTGGCGCCGAAGGCAGCGCCCAGGCCTTGGCAAAGCGCGCGGATGCGTTCTTCGGCCTTCTTGGCAACCTCCTTCTTCAGCGTGCGTACCGTGCCGGCGATCTCGGCGCTCTCGGGAATGACGTTGTAGGCGTCGCCGGCATGGAATTTCGTCACCGAGACGACCACCGCCTCGACCGGATCGGTGCTGCGCGAGGCGATCGTCTGCAATGCGCCGACGAGCTGGCTGGCGATGACGATCGGATCGATGGTGCCGTGCGGCATCGCCGCGTGGCCGCCCCGGCCCTTGACGGTGATGGTGAATTCGGCGGTCGCCGCCATGATCGGGCCCGGCCTGATGGCGAACTGGCCGACCGGCAGGCCCGGCATGTTGTGCATGCCGAACACCTTGGAGATGCCGAAGCGCTCCATCATGCCGTCCTTGACCATCTCGTTGCCGCCGCCGCCGCCCTCTTCGGCCGGCTGGAAGATGACCGCGACCGAGCCGGCGAAATTGCGCGTTTCGGCGAGGTATTTGGCGGCGCCCAAAAGCATCGCGGTGTGGCCGTCATGGCCGCAGGCGTGCATCTTGCCGGGGACCGTCGAGGCATAGGATTTGCCGGTGATCTCGTTGAGCGGCAGGGCATCCATGTCGGCGCGCAGGCCGATGGTCGAGCCTTCGCCGTGGCGACCGCGGATGATGCCGACGACGCCGGTCTTGCCCAAACCCGTCACGATGTCGTCGCAGCCGAACGCCTTCAGCTTCTCGGTGACAAAAGCGGCGGTCTTGAAGACGTCGAAATTCAGCTCCGGCGTCTGGTGCAAATGGCGGCGCCAGCCGGCCACCTCGTCCTGCATTTCGGCGGCTCGGTTCAGAATCGGCATGATGGTTCCATTTCGCTGTTGGAGCAGGCGGTCTTGGCCTGCTGCTTTGCAATTGTGCCTGCTGCCTTGCAACCATGCACGCTGCTTTGCATTGTGCTGCTGCTTCCACATTGTGATCGGCAGCACTTTGCCATGTTGACGTCACATAGAGTAAATAGCACCGCGACTGTGGTCCGGGAACAGAGAGCCGGACCATTATCCTGGTGATCGTGTAACGAAATCTTACGGAGCCAGGTGCGACTGCGGCAAGAGGCTATTTCGGTTTTCATGATGCGCTACAGGCATTTCCTCAAACTGTTGGTGGCGGGCGCGGTGGTGCTTCCGGCGCTGGCCGGGCCTGCCTTGGCCAATCCGACCATCCTGTTCGACCTGAACAGCGGCAAGATCCTGCAGCACCAGGAGGCGTTCAGGCGCTGGTACCCGGCATCGCTGACCAAGCTGATGACCGCCTATGTGGCGTTTCGGGCGATTGCCGCGGGTGAGGTCCAGCTCGATTCGCCGATCAAGGTAACGAAACATTCGGCCGGCGAGCCGCCGAGCAAGATGGGCTTCAAGCCGGGCTCGGTGATGCGGCTCGACAGCGCGCTGAAGATGATGCTGGTCAAATCGGCCAACGATATCGCCATGGCGGTCGGCGAGAATATCGGCGGTTCGCAAGCCGCCTTTGCCGAACGCATGAACGCCGAAGCGCAACGGCTCGGCATGAGCGGGTCGCACTTCGTCAATCCGAACGGGCTCTATTCGCCGGACCAATATACGACAGCACGCGATCTCGCTTTGCTGGTGATGGCGATCCGCAAGGACTTCCCGCAATATGCCCCCTGGTTCTCGATCGAAGGCCTTGCCGTCGGCAAGAAGGCAATCTCCAACTACAACCTCCTGATCGGCCGCTATCCGGGTGCCGACGGCATGAAAACGGGTTTCGTCTGCTCTTCCGGCTTCAACATGATCGGCTCGGCGACCCGCAACGGCCGGACCCTGGTCGCCGTGGTGCTCGGCGAACGGTCAGCCATTACCCGCGCCGAAACGGCGGCAAAATTGCTCGACCAGGGCTTTGCAACGCCGGCGCCGAGCTGGCTGACCGTCGCGGCGCTGCCCGCCTATGGCGACACGATGTCGGCCAACGATATGAATGGGGAAATCTGCAAGAAGAAGCCGGCCGAGGAGCAGTCGGAAGCAGCACCCGCCGTCGGCGACAAGGGCAAGGACGTGCCGAAGTCGCCCTATCAGGAAAAGCTCGACCATGTGCCGACGCTGATCGCTGTCGGCCTCGGCGGCGCCACGGGACCGACGCCGAAGGCGATGCTCGACGCCTCCGGGCAGGAATATGCCGACGTGCCGCTGCCGACATGGCGGCCGGACCGGGCGCCGCCGGCCGGCGGCGCGCCTGTTGTGGCCGGATCCGCCACCGCCGCGCAGGTCCAGCAGCCGGCCAAGGCGTTGAACTAGCCTGATGGCCGGCTTCCCGATCCCCGTTTCGGTGCTCACCGGCTTTCTCGGTGCGGGCAAGACGACGCTGCTCAACCGGCTGCTGCGGGATCCCGCGCTCGCCGACACCGCCGTCATCATCAACGAGTTCGGCGAGGTGGCGATCGACCATCTCCTGGTCGAGCAGGCCTCCGACGGCATCATCCAGCTCTCTGACGGCTGCCTCTGCTGCACGGTGCGCGGCGAGCTGGTCGATACGCTGGCCGATCTCGTCGACCGGCTGCAGACCGGCCGCATCGGCCGGCTTGCCCGTGTCGTCGTCGAGACCACCGGGCTCGCCGATCCAGCCCCCGTGCTGCAGTCGATCATGGCGCACCCGGCCCTGGTCCAGGCCTTCCGGCTCGACGGCGTCATCACCCTGGTCGATGCCGTCAACGGCAATACGGCGCTCGATGCCCATGTCGAGGCGGTGAAGCAGGTGGCGGTCGCCGACCGTATCGTGCTCAGCAAGGCCGACCTGGCCACGGATGCAGGCGATGTCGAGGCGTTGCGGGCGCGGCTGAGGCAGCTCAACCCGGGCGCCGTGGTGCTCGACGCGAGCCAGGCAAGCGTGGCGACCCTGTTCGATTGCGGCCTCTACAATCCGGCCACCAAATCGGTCGATGTGCAGCGTTGGCTGGGCGAAGAAGCCGGCCACGACCATGACCATAGCCGGCATGACCACAGCGGGCATGATGACGACGGGCATGACGGTGGCGATCACCATCACCATGCGCATGGCCATAGGCACGATTCCCGCGTGCGTTCGCATTCGTTGGTTCATGACGGGCCGGTGCCGTTTTCGGCAATCGAGATGTTCCTCGATCTGCTGCGCTCGGCGCATGGCGAGCGCCTGTTGCGGATGAAGGGCGTCATCGAGCTTGCAGAAGACCCGTCCCGGCCGCTGGTTATCCATGGCGTGCAGAAGATCCTGCATCCGCCGGTGCAATTGCCGGCCTGGCCGGACAGCCAGCGCGGCACCAGGCTGGTGCTGATCACGCTCGACATGCCGGAAGACTATGTCCGCCGGCTGTTCGCCGCCTTCACCAACCAGCCGTCGATCGACACGCCGGACCGGGCGGCACTGGAGAGCAATCCGCTGGCCATCGCCGGGCGGTGAAGCGGCTAATCTCCCCCTTGCGGGCAGGGGAATCGCATATGGCGATTTTGGGGTTGAGTTTAGGCTGAGAAAGGATTCTTTGGAGAGGCAGTTGAGCGAAGGAGCGA
>NZ_JAMYRR010000020.1:0-105084 GCF_040321535.1 Mesorhizobium sp. M0340
GCGTCTCACCTGCGGACTTGCGTGGCCGCCTCGTAAATACGGTCATGAGCTGAATGGCTGCTTTGCCAACTAGATGCTCGAAAGATGCCAGTCCGCTCCCGGCCCCAGTGCCGTCGGCGCTCCGCAAGAACTTTCCTCTCCCGCTCAGTCAAAGGACAGGCATCTATCATATCTCCAACCGTCCCGTCCTTTGGCGACACCGCGTAGGAACATCGCTAAAGAGTCTACCTGTGCTGAGCACTAGACGGGTTGGAATTTTGGGGAACAAAAAATGCGACAACTGCAAAATCCGCTCCACACCGCTTTTGGGCCTGCCGTGACCGCGGAGGAAGTGGCACGTGGCGTGAACCTCACCGGGCAAATTGCACTGGTGACCGGTGGTTCCTCCGGGCTGGGCCTCGAGACTGTCAGAGTGCTGGCAGCATGCGGGGCCAGCATCTGTGTACCCGCGATAGACCCTGTCGCCGCCCGAGCTGCTTTGAGGGGGATTGACGGGGTTGAGGTGTCGCCTGTTGACCTAATCGATCACGTCTCAATCAAAGCCTTTGCCACGGCGTTTCTCGAGCGACAAAGCCGACTTGATCTTCTGGTCCTGAACGCGGGCGTGATGGCGCGGCCGCTGTTCCGCGATTCCGATGGCCACGAAGGCCATTTCTCTATCAACTACCTCGGGCACTTTCGGCTGACGGCGCTCCTGTGGCCAGCTTTGCTTGCGGCGGGAAAATCCCGGGTGGTGGTCCTCTCGTCCCGAGGCCATCAGATATGTGATATCGACCTCGACGATCTCGATTTTGCCCGACGTCCCTATGATAAATGGATGGCCTATGCCCAATCAAAAACTGCGAGCGCGCTTTTGGCGGTCGCGCTCGACATGCGTGGGCGTCGTCACGGCATCAGCGCCTTTTCCGTACACCCGGGAATGATAATGACACCTGGGATTCGTCACCTGACCCGGTCCGAACTCGACGCTTTCGGTGCTGTCGCTCCGGATGGGTCCCCCATAATTGATCCGGCGAGGGATATGAAAACCGTGGAACAAGGCGCAGCGACGACAGTCTGGTGCGCCACGGCTCCTGTATTGGCCTCGGTAGGCGGTGTCTATTGCGAGAACTGTGATGTTGCACGCGTAGAGTCCAATGGAGGGTTCGGGGTGCGGCCTTATGCAATCGATCCGGATGGGGCCGAAAGGTTATGGTGCGCGAGCGTGAGGCTGACCGGACTGGACATCGCAAGCAGTTGAGGCGCGATGCGTGACCCTTCGAAGTCCTGTCCGAGCCAAGGGAAATCATTCGGTCGCCCAGCAACTCGACTCTGGCACACTCGCCCCTTGCTTCGCAGCATCACTCCATATTCCGGGCCGCTCTGTTACCAGTGAAGGATAGAATGCGAGGACAAGCTTTCCCAAACGCAACCGCTGCGGCAGATGTCGCGACCACTTTTGGTTCATTCCTGCTCTATCCGGGGCGACACCTTCTGCTCAAGGACAATGAGCCCGTCACGATCGGCTCCCGAGCGCTCGAAATACTCATCGCGTTGACCGAGCAAGCGGGCGAACTGGTAACGAAGGATGAATTGACCGCGCGAGCCTGGCCCAACACCACGGTGGAGGAGTCGAACCTCAGAGCTCAGATCGCGTTGCTCCGCAGGGTGCTCGGCGACGATCAAGCCGCTCCGCGATACATCGTCGCCGTTCCATCAAGAGGTTATCGGTTCATTGCGCCTCTTACCCGCACTCATGTTGAGAACGAGCCTGCGACGACGGCGGCCCCGAACAACCTTCCAAGACAGCTGACGCACCCCATCGGGCGTGACGAAGCGATCAAGATTGTCGAAGGGCGGTTTCAACGGTTCCGGCTGGTCACCATTGTGGGACCGGGCGGCATGGGAAAGACCACCGTCGGCATCCGTGTGGCAGAACAACTGTCGTCATCGTATGAGCATGGCTTGTGCTTTCTGGACTTAGCACCAATTGCGAATTCGCAACTCCTGGCGTCATTGCTGGCGTCACAGCTTCGGCTCGTGGAGACATCGGGTGATCCGATCGCGAGCATCATCGGGCACCTTCGCGGCAAACGTATGCTGCTCATGTTCGACAGCTGCGAACTCATCCTGGACGCCACAGCCGGGCTCATAGAGACTTTGCTCCGGGAAGCCCCAGAGATCAGTATTCTCGCCACCAGCCGCGAGGCGTTACGAGTTGAGGGTGAAAGCGTCTACAGGCTGCCACCTCTCGATATGCCGCCGTTGGCTGCGGGTCTGACTGCCGCCGGCGCTTTGAAGTTTCCCGCCATCCGCCTGTTCGTCGAGCGGGCAACCTCGTTCGGGAGCGATTACAAATTTGACGACGACGAAGCCCCGCTGGTCACGCACATATGTCGCCAGCTCGATGGAATCGCGCTGGCGATCGAACTCGCCGCTGGGCGGGTGGAGGCTTTCGGTACACGGGGGATCGCGGAACTTCTGAATGATCGTCTACGGTTGCTGACCGGCGGACGGCGCACAGCTCTCCCTAGGCACCAGACATTGGCTGCAATGATCGACTGGAGCTACGGCGCGCTCTCGGAAGGTGAGCGGAAAGTCTTGCGTCGACTTGCGGTGTTTGCTGGCGATTTCAGGCGGGAAGCGGCCGTTGCCGTTGCAACCGACCCAACTGCCCCCGACCGAGATGTACCAGGCCATCTTGCTGACCTCGTCGCCAAATCCCTGGTGGCCGTCGACGCTCAAGGCAAGGCCGCGCGATACCGTCTGCTCGACACGACGAGGGCGTTCGTTCTGGACAAAGTTCGGGAGGAAGGGGAGCTCGATGCCCTCATGCGGCAACTGGCGAACTATCTGTGCGAAATTCTCCAGTATTCGCAGGAGGAAGTCGAAACCCTGTCAAGCGACGAATGGCTGTTCAGGTACGGCTCCCACATCAACAACGTGCGCTTGGTTCTGGACTGGGCATACTCAGATCGTGGCGACGTCGAGATCGGCCTCGCAGTTACCATCGCCGCTATTTCACTATGGTATCAACTCTCTCTGGTTGATGAGTGCCTGAATAACGTCCAACGCGCGTTGCTCGGCATCGACCCGGGAGAGCAACGAGACGGGCGGGCTCGTCAAATCATGCAGCTCTACACGGCTCTCGGGCTCTCCCAGGCGTTCAAGGTCGGCTTCGCGCCACAGGCTCCGGCCGCGTTCGCCAAGGCATTGGAGATATCGCAAGAGTTGGGCGACGTAGACGGCCAGGCCGAGGCCCTTTGGGGCTTATGGCTCGCGCAGGTGGGTATGGGCGAGTATAGAGCATCACTAGAAAATGCGGAACGGTTCCTGGCGCTTGCCCAAAGCGGCATCGATCGGTTCATCGGCGACCGGATGCTCAGCATGACGCTGTTCTGCATGGGAGATTTCCGGGTTGCCCGTCTCCACGCCGATCTCATGCTATCCCACGATGTCTCAGCTGAAATCCCCTCCAAAAGTTCGGTGCGTTTCAGGTTCGGTCAATCGGTTTCAGCGCGAATTCAACCTGCCCAACTCCTCTGGATCCAAGGTTTCCCGGAACAGGCAATCCGGGCTGTCGATACAGCCGTCGAGGCAGCGCGCGCCTCCGGCCACACGATCTCCTTGTGTGAAGCGTTGGCTCGGTGGTCATGTCCAGTCCTTGTTCATGTCGGAAACCTGGCGACTGCGGACGCAGCGATCACCGAGCTCCTCGACCTGGCGAAAATGAATGCGCTTGGACCGTGGGAGGTGTTTGGCCGCTGCTGGAAGGCGGCGCTCCTGATCCAGCGAGGGCTTCCCGAAAGAGGCGTTCCACTTCTACGGTACGGGTTGGCTGAACTGCGACAGGTTAAACTCTTCAACCTATACAACGTCAGATTTTTCGGGTTCCTGGCCGAAGGCTTGTCTTGTCTTGGGCAGCACGCCGAAGCGCGGGCGGCAGTGGAGGCGGCGATCAGTGCCAGCGAAGAAAAGGAAGAACTCTGGTGCGTCGCGGAACTATACCGCGTGAAAGGCGACGTCCTTTGGCGCGGTGGCGGGGGCATCGAGAGCGCCGAGCAGTGCTATCTCCATTCCGTCGACGTGGCGCGGCAACAGGACGCGGTCTCGTGGGAGCTCAGGACGATCATGAGTTTGGCGCGGTTGGCACGTGATCACGGAGACACAATTCGAGCGCGTGCCCTGTTGGAGCCGGTTTATCAACGGTTCTCCGAAGGCTTTGAAACAGCTGACATAGTCACGGCCCAGGCTCTTTTGGTTGAAATGTCCTGACCTTCGCCGCCCCCTGTACGGTCGCCTTCCGTCACAAGATTTCACTACGATTCACTGGCTTGAGACTACGACTCTGTCATCTTCCGCCCGTCGCCGGATCGTCGCCGACGCCGCAGAGAGAGGGCAGACAGATGAAGAAAATGGACGCGCTCGTCTTGAACGAGACGAACTCTGACTTCGTCCGCACCAGCATGGTCTGCCCAGCGCCCGCGGCGGGAGAGGTCCTTGTCCGCGTCAAGGCGAGCAGTGTCAACCCGCTCGATCTCAAGATCAAAAGCGGCCAAGCTCCGCATGCGCGGCATTCCCTGCCCGCCATTCTCGGGATGGACGTGGCCGGGATTGTCGAGGCTGTCGGCCCTGGGGTGACCGCGTTCAAGCCGAAGGACGAGGTCTTTGGCATGACGGGTGGCGTGGGCGGTCTCCAAGGTTCTCTGGCGACCTTCGTTGCCGTCGACGCCGATTTGCTAGCACCCAAGCCCGCGAACCTGACCATGCGCGAAACGGCATCGTTGCCGCTGGTCTTCATCACCGCTTGGGAAGGTCTCGTCGACCGCGCGCAGGTTCAAGCGCGCCAGAAGGTGCTCGTACTCGGTGCGGGCGGTGTGGGCCACGTTGCGATCCAGATCGCACGGGCTTTCGGAGCTGAGGTCTTCGCCGTGGAGAAGGCTGCCAAGCAACGCGAGATCGAGGAGCTCTGCGCCACGGCGATCGACAGGCATCAGACGACTGTCGAGGAATACGTCAAGGACCATACCGGCGGGCGCGGCTTCGACGTCGTCTATGACACCGTAGGCGGGGCCGGAATTGACGCCGCGTTCAACGCGGTGGCGCGTTTTGGCCACGTTGTGAGCTGCCTCGGATGGGGCACCCATTCGCTCGGGCCGCTCTCGTTCCGTGCCGCAAGCTACTCGGGTGTCTTCACGCTCCTGCCGATCCTGACCGGGGAAGGCCGGGCCCATCACGGGCACATCCTGCGAGAGGCCAAGCGGCTCGCGGAAGCGGGAAAGATTACCCCACACGTCGATCCGCGTCGCTTCAGTTTCGAGACCATAGCGGAGGCGTATGCCGAAATCGAAAACCGGACCGCCAACGGCAAGATCGTGATCGACGTCGCCGATTAGAGCAGCACCTTCAACCCTCTGAACAAAGGTAAGATGTCATGCCATTCGTCAATGTGAAACTGGTCGACGGCGTCTTCACGCCGGAAGAGAAACACGCGATGGCCAAGGCCTTGACCGACGTCATGGTGAAGTTCGAGGGATCGGAAGCCTTCCGCGAGGTGGTATGGGTCCTGATCGAAGAATTGCACACCGATGGCTGGCACATTGGCGGCCGGCCGTTCGAAGGGCCCAAGTCGTTGATGACGACGCTTTCGAAATCCAAAGACGTCGTCGAAATGATCGACGGCATGCCTACCACCCGGAAAGAGTGGGCCGCAGCAGCGCCGGTTCAGGGATGACCATTTCGCGATCTCGACACGGGCGAAAAGAGAGCTTCCGGGCAGCACACGCCCAGAGCTGACAGTGGAACCGTGCCGACTCACACAGGGATGAGAAATGGATACGAGCACAGCCATGAAAATGCCCACGGCTACAAGACGGGATGTCCTGATCGGGACCGGAGCCGTTGCCCTCGCCACGACGCTGTCGCTGGAGGCCTTGGCCGCCACTGCATCGTCGAACCCAACCAGTGCAACCATTGAAGACGGGAGTACAACCATGAACAGCATCAAGACGAAAGACGGCGCGCAGATTTTCTACAAGGACTGGGGCACCGGGCAGCCGATCGTGTTCCATCACGGATGGCCGCTGAGCGGCGACGACTGGGACAACCAGATGCTGTTCTTCCTCGGCAAGGGCTTCCGGGTCATCGCCCATGACCGGAGGGGTCACGGCCGCTCAAGCCAAACATCCGGCGGCAACGACATGGACACGTACGCGGCCGACGTGGCGGCACTGGCCGAGGCGCTCGACCTTCGCGATGCGATCCACATAGGTCATTCGACGGGCGGTGGCGAGGTGACGAGGTACGTCGCCCGGCACGGCAAAGGCAGGGTCGCCAAAGCGGTCCTGATCTCCGCCATTCCGCCCGTGATGGTCAAGTCTGAGAAGAATCCTGGCGGGCTTCCTATCGAGGTCTTCGACGGCTACCGCGCGGCTCTCGCGGCCAACCGGGCGCAGCTCTACCTCGATATCGCCAGCGGCCCGTTCTATGGCTTCAACCGCCCCGGCGCGGTTCCCTCCGAAGGGACGATCCGCAATTGGTGGCGTCAGGGCATGATGGGCGGAGCGAATGCGCACTACGAGTGCATCAAGGTCTTCTCCGAGACCGATTTCACCGAGGACCTGCAGGTCATTGACGTTCCGGTCCTGGTGATGCACGGCAGCGACGACCAGGTGGTGCCCATCGCCGACTCCGCCGAACTCTCCGTCAAGCTGCTCAAGAACGGGAAGCTCAAGGTCTACGACGGTTACCCGCATGGAATGTTCACGACCCACGCCGACGTGATCAACGCGGACCTGCTGGCCTTCATCAACTCGTGACCGCCCGGGCAAGCCGAAAGGCCTGCCCTCAACCTCCAAAATCTAATCGACAGCTGTCGGCTCGCCTGAGACCGGCTGCGGAAAGGTATGTCATGAGGTCCGAACACCTGATCTCCCGCCGCGGATTCTGCCTTTGCTGCATGGGCGCGGCGAGTTTCGCCGCCACGGGGGGGTGGATGAGCCCGCGTGAGGCCTATGCCGAGGCACGCGGCCTGGTGAGTCTCATCAAGAACAGTGCCGCCAAGGCAGAAATCGTCACCCACAAGCTGAGGAATGACATCACCATCCTCGAAGGATCCGGGGGCAACGTCGCGGTTCTGGGCGGCAAGGATGGCCTCGTCATGGTCGACGCTGGCATCAGCGTGTCGCGCCCGCAGATAACGAAGGTGCTCACGGCCCTCTCCCCGGAGCCGGTGACCCATCTCATCAACACGCACTGGCATTTTGATCACGCAGACGGCAACCCTTGGGTCGGTGCTGGCGGAGCCAAGATCATCGCGCACGAGAACACCCGCAAGTACCTGTCGCAGGTGCAGCGGGTGGAAGACTGGGATTACAATTTCCTGCCGCTGGAGCAGAGCGGGGTGCCCGAACTCGTCTTCTCAAAGGAGCATTCGCTCAAGCTGAACGGCCAGTCGCTCGACCTGAAATATTACGGTCCGGCGCATACCGACGGCGACATCTCGGTCACGTTCGGCGAGGCGGACGTGCTCCATGTCGGCGACACATACTGGAACGGGATATATCCGTTCATTGACCATTCGACTGGAGGTGGCATCGACGGGATGATCGCCGCCTCAGATGCGAACCTGGCTGCGTCGACCGACAAGACGATCATCATCCCAGGCCACGGGAACCCGGTGAGCAACCGCGCCGAGCTGCAGAAATTCCGCGACATGCTTGTCGCCGTCCGTGAGAATGTCGCAGCGCTCAAGCGCCAGGGACGCTCGAGCGACGAGGCCGTCGCCGCCAAGCCCACGGTGGCGTTCGACGCCAAGTGGGGCAATTTCGTCATCGATCCGGGCTTCTTCACGCGGCTGGTTTACGAGGGCGTCTAGCACGAACCTTCGGTCATCCGACGTTCTCTTCTGGCGCGTTGCTCCCCCAGGTCCCGCGCCATCGGGAGGCCTCTCGAGGCGACCCCGGGGCCGAATCTTTTGACAGAATTCCAAACCCGCAGGAGACAGCTATGTCGGAAACAAAAAGTGCTCTGTTCATCGATATTCCGGTCGAACTGAAGGAAGTGAGATCGGTTCACAGCATCGGGAGTCTTCAGTTCGAAGGGGACCTACCCGCGGCGCTGTTCCATCTTCAGTTGATCACCACGGACATCGCGAACTGGAACGCGGCGTCGGACGTGATCGTGATCTTCCACACCAACGCGGGCCATGTCACGCTGAATGACGCGGCTTACAATGCCTCGCGCAACATCGCCATTGGCAACCCCTACAAGAAGCTGGTTGCCGACCTCGTCGACATTGGGGTCAAGGTCGAACTCTGCGGCGCGACCGCGAAGGTAAACGGCTGGGGAAATGCCGATCTTCTCCCCCGCATCAAGGTCAATCTCGACGCGATGGCCCGCACGATCGAGCTCGTGCAGCAGGGCTTCGTCAAGATCACAGAGTGACGGTCGTTTCACCGATCAAGTCTCGTCACCAGGAGCCAGGGAGTCCGCCATGTTCCAATCGCCCTTCGGGTTCCATTCGACCGCTTCTGAAGTCCTGAGAGGCGTTGACCTCCGGGGTAAGACGATGATCGTCACCGGCGGCGCAAGCGGGATCGGTATCGAGACGACCTCCGCCCTCGCCGCGGCTGGTGCCACAGTTGTCATCGCCGCCCGCCGTCAGGAAGCAGCCGCGGAAGTCGCAGCGAGCCACAGGGTGAGGACCGGCAACTCCACCATCCAGTCGCGTCAACTCGATCTCGCAGACCTACGTTCCGTCGACCGCTTCGTCGATGACTGGGAAGGTCCCGTTCATGCGCTCGTCAACAACGCGGGGATCATGGCGTTGCCGGAGCTGCAACGAACTTCCCAAGGATGGGAAATGCAGTTCGCGACCAACTTCCTGGGGCACTTCGCTCTGACACTGGGTCTTCGCCGAGCTCTCGCCATGGCCCAGGGAGCGCGCGTCGTCTCTGTCAGCTCCGGCGGCAGCCTGTTCGGTCCAGTCTTCTGGGACGACCCGCACTTCCACTTTATCCCGTACGATCCGCTTCTGGCGTATGCCCAGTCGAAGACTGCCTGCACCCTGCTGTCCGTGGGGATCCGAGATCGGTGGGCTGACGACGGCATCGTGTCGAATGCGCTGAATCCCGGAGCCATCGCGACAAACCTTCAGCGTCATACCGGAGGACTACGCACGCCCGAACACCTTCACAAGACACCCGAAGAGGGCGCAGCCACATCGGTGCTTCTCGCGGCCTCGCCGTTAGTCGAGAGAACGAACGGACGGTATTTCGAAGACTGCGCCGAGGCTTCGATCGTGCCGAGCCGCCCCCAGTTGAGGTTGGAAGGCGTTGCCCCATATGTGCTCGACAGCGCCAACGCGCAACGCCTGTGGGAAATGGCCGCGGGCTTTTTGGGTGAATGCAGATGATGGACACGACCCAGCAAGTGAGCCTCATCGGGCTCGGCGACCAGGGCACTCCCATGGCGAGGGCGATCGCGAAATCGCGAAAGCATTCGCTGCATGTCTGGGCCCGAAGGCCGGAGTTGCCGTGAAGCGCTATCGGGTGTCGGGCATTTCAGCCGACTTATTCCAGTTGACCGGAGACCATGAGACGCTGGGAATTCGAGACTGGGCAGTGCGCGTCGCCAAGCTCGAACCCGTCGGTCCATTCTGGAAATCACGCCCAAGGAGCACCTACAATGACCCACGCACCGATCAGAGTCGGTATCATCGGCGTGCACCCCGACCGCGGTTGGGCCTCGACCGCCCATGTGCCTGCGTTGAAAGATTTGCCGCAGTTCCGGCTTTCTGTCGTGAGCCACAGCCGGATGGAAACCGCGAGGACGTCGGCCGAGAAGTTCGGTTTCGAACACGCGGTCTCGTCGACGGAAGAGCTTGTGAACCATGCTGGTGTCGACCTGGTGGTCGTCACCGTGCGGGTGCCGGAACACCTTCAGCTCGTGACTGCGGCGCTCGAAGCGGGAAAGTCCGTGTTTTCGGAATGGCCGCTCGGGATGAACCTCCGTGATGCCGAGACGATGAACTCGCTTGCCGCCGAAAAAGGCGTCTCGACAATGGTCGGCCTTCAAACCCGCGCTAATCCGACCGTCAGGCATATGCGCAAGCTGATCCAACAGGGCTATCTGGGCGAGGTGCTCTCGGCCTCGATCATTGGCTCCGGTATCACTTGGGGGGAGGAGCTCGAAGAGGCTTTCCGGTACACCTTGGATCCGTCCAAGGGCGCGAGCATGCTGCACGTACCGTTCGCCCACACGATCGACGCCTTGCTCTTCGCACTCGACGAGAACTTCCTCAGCGTGTCGGGGGCATTGGTCAGCCGGCATCCAACGATAAGGATGATGGAGAGCAAGGAAGTGGTTCCGCTCAACGTCGCCGACCAAATTGCCTTCACTGGCACGCTCACGTCAGGCGGTGTGGTGACGAGCCACTTCCGCGGCGGACTGTCGCGCGCTACGAATTTCCATGTTGAGATCAACGGCAGCAGGGGCGACCTTTTGCTGACGAGTCCCGTCGGCTACGTCGGCTTGGGCGGGTTCAAGCTTATGGGGGCGCAGGCAGACGAGACCCTTCAGCCGATCTTCGTACCCGAGGACTTCGGCGCCGGCGAGAACGTCCTGACGGGCAACGTGAGAAAGCTCTACGAACTCTTCGCTTCCGACATGACTTCCTGCACGCGTCAGAGTCCGGCATTCGGAGACGCCGTCAACTTGCATCGACTGATCAACGCTGTCGAGCAAAGTAGTGGAGTCTCGCGCAAAGTCTGAGACGATGCAGGAGCTGGTGATGTATCCGAGACAATTTGCTGTCCCATCTACTTGTGGGTGGGAAGCTGATCGGAGATGCCGGAGCGTCCGACAAGAGGTCGGTTGCCGAATGGCAGCTATCCGCTCGACGCGAGTCAAAACCGGACAGTCCGGTCACGGCCCCGAAACGGTCATTCCGGATGACAGGCTGCGTGAAGCGGTCCGCGCGGTGCAGGGTGGCGCAAGAACATGGTTCAGTCGAAGAAGCCCGCATCCTCTTCCGGGAGATACTTCCTGGCTGCTTCGGCGTCGATGTCGAGGCCCAGCCCCGGCGCTTCCAGCAGGTCCACCATGCTGTCCTTCACGATCTGCGACGGCAGGCCGATTACGAGGTCCTCCCACCAGGGGTCGGAGGCGCTCGGGTATTCAAACGCGATGTAGTTGGCGGGCAGGGTGGCGCAGACATTGATCAGCGCGCCGAGACCTAGAAGGCCGTTCGCGGTGCCGTGCGGTGCCATCAGGATCGAGTGCATATAGGCGTGCTCGGCGACCCATTTGAGCTCGGCAATGCCGCCAATATCGGCCGGATCGGGGCCGATGACGCGCACCGCCTGCGTTTCGATCAGCTCCTTGAAATTGTGCCGCAGATAGATCTGCTCGCCCGTATGAATTGGCGTCGAGGTGGAGGTGGTCAGCTCCCGATAGGCCTGCGGATTGACCCACGGCACATAGTCGCCGGTCAGCATGTCCTCGAGCCACATCAAATTGTACTTCTCGACCGCGCGAGCGAACTTGATCGCATCGGGCAGCATCCAGCCAGGGCCGCAGTCGAGTGCCAGGCTGACCTTGTCGCCCATCACTTCCTTCATCGCGATCACGCAGTCGAGCATGTGGTTGAAACCGCGCTCGCTGATCGGGCCCTGATCCATGGCACCGTGATAGCCAGCCTTCTTCTGCGTCACGCCGTAATGGAAGCCCTCGACGGTGTCCTTCATGTTGGAGTGGAACGAGATCCCTTGCTTGATCATGAAGAAGTGCTGCGGCTGCTCCATCATCCATTTCACGTCAGCGGCGTAATCCTCCGGCCGGTCCCCCGTTCGCTTCTGGCGGATCGAGCCGTTATAGACGCGCACCTTGTCGCGCACCTTGCCGCCGAGCAGTTTGTAGGCCGGCACGCCTGCGGCCTTGCCGGCTATGTCCCACAGCGCATGCTCGATAGCGCTTACCGCCGCGCCATAGGGCTTGAAAGAGCCGCGTTGGCGGATCTTCAGCATCGCCCGCTCGACGTCGGTCGGGTCCTCGCCGATCAGCGCCTCGCGGAAATGCAGCACAAAGGGTTTGAGGTAGGTCTTGGTGAACTCGACTTCGCCAAGGCCATAGAGGCCCTCGTCGGTAACGATGCGGACGATGGGATGTTTGCCGATGACGGCGCAGCGGAGGTCGGTGATCTTCATCTTCGGTTCTTTTCGCCTCAGCTCCAGGTGCGGTCCCAGGAATACTCGTTGTCCCAGTGATCCGTGGGCTGCCAGATGCCGGTGACACCCGGCTGCAGATGTTGCGAGATCACCTCGTCGACGACGTCGTCAATCCCCAGGCCAGGTTTGTCCGGAACAGTGATAAAGCCGTCCTTCACGAGCGGCTTGGGAACGCCGGTGACGATATCGTCCCACCAGTCGACATCGGCAGAGTGGTATTCGAGCGCCATGAAGTTTTCGGTCGCGGTCGCGACATGTGCCGCGGCCATTGCGGCGATTGGACTTTCGGCCATATGGATGGCCATTGCGACGCCGTGGTCCTGCGCCATGTCGCCGATCTTCTTGGTCTCGAGGATGCCCCCGCTGGTGAGCAGGTCCGGGTGGACAATGGAGACGCCGCCGCTCTTGAGCAGGGGCTCGAAGCCCTCCTTAAGGTAGATGTCCTCGCCGGTGCAGATCGGCACCGTGGTAGCGGCCTGCAGTTGCCGGTACTGCTCGGTGTACTGCCATGGGATCACATCCTCGAGCCAGGCCGGCACGTATTTTTCAATCCGCCTGGCGAGCCGAATTCCGTTCTGCAGCGAGATGTGGCCGACGTGGTCAATGGCGAGCGGAATATCCATGCCGATCACATCGCGAACCTCGGCAATGTACTGCTCAAGCAGGTCGAGGCCCTTGTCGGAAAAGTGGAGGCCGGTAAACGGATGGGGGACGTTGTGCAAATCGTAGGCGGCATTGCGGGCGCGTCGCTCTTCAAGGGTCTTGACCGAGCCGCGGCCGGGATGGACGCGGTACCCTTCAAGTGAGCCGGCAGGAGACACGACCGCACCGGGTACGTCCGCGATCTGCATCAGCCCCAGATCCATCTTAAGAAACGTGAAGCCGAGCGCCATGCGCTGCTTGAGACGCTTGCCGGTCTCGGTGCCGCTCGGCACGGTAGCGTCGGTGTCGCAATAGACGCGCACCTTCTCCCGAAACCGGCCGCCGAGCATCTGGTAGACGGGCACGCCGTAGGCCTTGCCGGCGAGATCCCACAACGCAATTTCGACCGCCGAGACGCCGCCGCCTTGCCGGCCGTGCCCACCAAACTGCTTGATCCGGCGAAACAGGCGGTCGATGTCGCAAGGGTTCTCGCCAAGCAGCCGGCTCTTCAGCATCAGCGCGTAGGTGGCACTGGCGCCGTCGCGCACCTCGCCAAGCCCGACGATGCCCTGGTTGGTGTAGATCTTGAGCAGGGTCGAGGTGAACGGCGCGCCGACGATTTCGGCTATCCGCATGTCGGTGATGCGAAGCTGGGATGGCTTGGAGTTCGTGTTTACCCGATTGAGCGCTTCGTCGGCGCCACCTGTCTTTGCCATGACTTATCCTCGTTTCGGCTTGTCGCCCCGCACCCTGCGCCGGCACAGAGTGTTGCTAGCCCAGCTCGATCTCGTGGGCCTGCAGGTAGTCGCGGTCCATCTCAATGCCGAGACCAGGCTTCGACGTCAGCTTGAGACTGCCGTTCGAAATGTCGAGTGGTCTGTCGATCAGGTGATCGTATTTGCCCAGGTTCCACTCCGATGTCTCGAGTTTGTAGAAGTTGGGAACGGTCATCATCACCTGCGCTCCCGCAACCACGTTGATTGGTCCCGCGGCGTCATGTGGCGAGACCGGCACGTAGTAGGCTTCGCAGAGCGCAGAAATTTTCTTGAGTTCGGTAATGCCGCCGGTCCAGGTAACGTCGGGCATGATGTAGTCGGCGAGCCTGTTCTCAAGCACCGGCACGAAATCCCATTTCGTGTGGCCGCGCTCGCCCCATGAGATAGCGGTATTGACCTTCTCACGCACCTGTTTGAGCGCGTTAAGGCTCTCGGGCGGGCAGGGCTCCTCAAACCAGTCGATCTGGCCGGCCTCCTCGAGACTCCGACAGAGGCGAATGGCGGTGGGGACGTCGAAGCGGCCATGCGCATCGATGAGAATGTCGATATCGGGTCCTGCCGTTTCGCGGATCAGAGCCGTGAGCTCGGCGGCTTCGCGCTCGTCCTTGCGGGTCATGCTGCCATCGAGGTAGCCGTCCCGCTGTTCGCGGGGCAGGCCATCGGCGCTGCGGCCCTGGTGGGGGTAGGGATCGAACTTGAGCGCAGTGTGTCCGGACTCGACAATGTCTAGAATTTCTCGGACCACAGCCTCCTTGCTGGTGAATTTGGCCTGGTTGGGATGGGTGTAGAGCGCGATTTCATCGCGTACCGGCCCGCCCAGCAGCTCGTAAATCGGCTTGCCGAGGACTTTGCCCCTGATGTCCCAGAGGGCTATGTCGATGGCGCTCACGCATTCGACGGCGGCGCCGCGGCTTCCCATGTAAGTGAAGCTGCGGAAGATCTTGTGCCAGAGATGCTCGATGCGCGCCGGATCCTCGCCTGTCACGGCGACGCCGATCTGCCGCAGGATCGTGCAGAGAGCGCGGTTGGCGAGCCTTGTCGTGGTGGTGATCTCTCCCCAGCCACTCACTCCCTCGTCGGTCGTCACTTCGACGAACAGGAACTCTCCCCAGTAAGAAGCATCGGACTTGATCAGCCACGGCCGAATGCTCGTGATTTTCATCTCAACTACCTTTGCCTGAAAATAGTCAGCTAACGATGTTCTGGACTGGACATTCTATCCGGCCCGAGCGGCGTTGCGGGCTCGCATCTGTTCCAGAATATGCCGGCCCGAACCCTCGACATGGCGGGAAACGAGTTCGGCCGCCTTGTCGGCCTCTCCCGCCTTGACAAGCGCGATGAGTTCGCGGTGCTCGCGCATGATCGCGGCACGTCGCGCCAGCGTGAAATTGAAACGACGGCTCACGGCTCGCAGCACTTCGCGATGCTTCCACCAAAGCTCGGCGGCGTGGCGGTTGTAGTGCCGTTGGTACATCACGGTGTGGAAAGCGGTATCCAGCTCACTATGCCTGAATGTGTCGGCGAAGTTGTTCTCTTCGATCAGGCCCTGGAGACGTTCGAGTTCGGCGATGTCCTCGCTGGTAGCCATGTTCACAAACCATCGTGTCAGGGCTGGCTCGATCAGAACACCGATCTCGTAGATATCCCGGACAAAATCCTGATCTATGGGTCGGACGCGCGCCCCGCGGTTGGCGACAAAGGTGACAAACCCTTCGCCGCGCAGCAGTTGCAGGGCTTCGCGCACAGGATTGGTCGAAGTGCCGTGACGCCGGGCGAGATCGGTGACGACAAGCCGTTCGTTGGGGGCGAGCCGTCCCTCGATGATGTCTTCCCGGATCAATTCATAAAGCGAGGCGCCCTCGCTCGAGGCTCCGATGGGATCGGTCCCCACCGGTGGCATCGCTTTGAAATCGCTTGTTTCGGCCAAGGCCGGCTCCCCATTTTAATACATACCTTGCCCGATATCACACACGGCTTTCGCAAACAATGTACGATTCTGCGCGTTGACAGGCAATCCATGATCTGAAAACGTACCAAGCGATCGAGCGGATACACTGATCTGAAAGAAGCATCCTCGCGATCGAAACGAGCAAGGACCGCTTTAGGGCGGCATGGGAGAACCAGGGAGGATACCTATGACGAGAATTGCCCTCGGCAGTGCCGTCCTGCGCGGCACTGTCGCCACTGCTTTGATCGCATCCCTGACGTCTACATCGGCGCTGGGTGCACCGCCGGTCGACCTGAGCAAGTGGTCGCCGGAATATGTGCGCTCGATTGCGGGCACACAGGATTTTGAAACGGCGGCCGATTGCGCCAAGGTCACCCCGCTCGATTACAAGGGGCGACTGACTTTCTGGTATCAGGGCGTGTTCGAGGGCGACCCCGACCTCCTGCGCCAGTACTACAAGGATTTCTTCGAGACCTTCCGCAAAACCTATCCGAACATCCAGCTCGAGGAACAAGCCCTCACCTATAACGATCTTCTCGACAAGTTCCGGACCGCGCTCCTGGGCAATGCCGCGCCGATGGCGGTTCGCCTGCAAATCCTGGGTGGCACCGAGTTCGCCTCAAAGGGCTATCTGCAGCCGCTCAAGCCAGAGGACGTGGGGTATTCGACCGAGGATTTCTGGCCCGGCGCCATGAAGGCCGTGACCTGGGAGGGCGTGACCTACGGCATTCCGACCAACAACGAGACGATGGCGTTCATCTGGAACGCCGACATCTTCAAGCGTGCCGGCCTCGATCCGAACAAGCCGCCCGCAACGTGGGAGGACGTGGTCAAGTACTCCAAGCAGATCCACGATAAGCTCGGCATTGCCGGATATGGCCTCGTGGCTCGCAAGAATGCCGGCAATACGCCGTACCGCTTCATGCCACAGCTATGGGCCTATGGCGGCGGCGTCTTCGACGAAGCGACGCCGAACCCGACCTATGAGCAGGTCCAGCTCGATAGCCCGCAAAGCAAAGCAGCGCTGCAAGCCTCCTACGACATGTATGTTCGTGACAAGTCGGTTCCGGTTTCGGCACTTACCAACCAGCAGGCCGATAATCAGCCCCTGTTCGTCGCCGGCCAGCTCGGCATGATGATCTCGCACCCGTCCGATTACAACGTGATGCTCGACCTGCAGAAAAAGGCGACGGGCACCGACAAGGACAAGGCGCAGACCGTCATCGACAACATGCGCTACGGCCTGATCCCGACTGGTCCCGACGGCAAGCGCGCCGTCGTGTTCGGCGGCTCGAACATTCACATCCTGAAGCCCGAATATGTCGAGGGCGGCAAGGTGGACGAGCCGGCTGCAAAGGCCATCATCTGCATGTGGACGAGCCCCGAATGGTCGCTGAAGATGGCCTACGCCGGCTCGAATCCGGGCAACCTCAACGGCTTCAAGACCAAGTGGATGAAGGAACGCCTGGACAACATCAAGTTCCTCGATGTCACGACCTCGATGCTGCCATACGGCATCCCGTTCCCAGCGCTGCCGCAGGCCCCAGAGATCATGAACATCATCATCCCGGACATGCTGCAGAACGCCCTGACCGGAGCGATGACCGTCGACCAGGCAGCGGACGACGCAGCCAAGAGGGTGAGAGAGCTGATGGGCGGACTCTAGCCCAAGCCTGACCGGTTGGGCCGATGGTCCAGCCGGTTCGTTCCGAAGAATAAGGGCACCCCACAGTGACGATCGTAACCGGCAAGGCCGAGGCTCGCCGAAGAGTGCAACCCGGCAGGTCCGGCGCGCTGCGGAAGATCTGGCAGCATCGCGCGGACTACGCGTACGTTCTCCCAGCGATCGCCGTGATGCTCATCGTGATCGCCTATCCGATCTACTACACGGTCGAGCTGTCGTTCTTTAAGACACCGCCTGGCCTGCAGCTCCGCGACAAGACCTTCATCGGCCTCGACAACTACACGACCATCCTCACCAGTCAGGTGTTCTGGAAAGTCACCTGGAACACTTTGATCTGGACACTGGGGTCAACTTTCATCTCTTTTGTCCTGGGGTTTGCCACAGCGCTGGCGCTCCACCGCGACTTCATCGGCCGTGGTGTCTTGCGCGCTGTCCTGATCATCCCTTGGGTCATCAGCGCCGTCGCCGCCTCCTACATCTGGAAGTGGATCTACCATTCGGACTTCGGAATCATCGGCGCGGTGCTGGTTGGCCTCGGATTGGCTGACCAGCCGCCGAATTTCATCGACAATGTCAGCACGGTGCTGCCCTCCCTGATCGTCGTCAATATCTGGCGCGAGTTTCCGTTCGCCATGATCATGATGATGGCCGGCCTGCAGACAGTCCCTGACCAGTTGCTGCGCGCTGCAAAAGTCGACGGTGCCAATGCATGGCAGCGCTTTTGGCACGTCACCTTCCCGCACTTGCGCAACGTCTCGGTGGTGACGATGCTGCTGCTCGCGGTGGCCAACTTCAATTCCTTCATCATCCCCTGGATCATGACCGGCGGCGGGCCGTCGAATGCATCGCATATCTGGATAACCCATATTTATGAGCTCGCCTTCGGACGGCAGCGCTGGGGCGTGGCATCGGCCTATTCGGTGCTCCTGTTCCTCACACTGATGACGCTGGGCTACTTCTACGTCCGTGCGTTAAGCGGCAACGAGCGGAAAGAGGGGAGCGCATGAGCACGATTGCCGAGACAGCCCCTCGAGCCCAGGCCCGTCGCCGCATGCGCGTCGACGGATGGCGGTGGGCGGGGCGCATATTCCTCGTGTTCATGCTGCTTTATACCGCGTTGCCGATGATCTGGATGCTGATCACCTCGATCAAGTCTGGATTCGCGGCGACACAATTTCCGCCGCAATGGTGGCCGGACGAACCTACCCTCGCCAGCTATCAGAAACTGCTCGATCCGCAGAACAGCGTCGGCCAGGACTTCCTCCGCTTCTTCTGGAACAGCCTTTTCGTGTCGACCGTCACGACAATTCTTTCGGTGATCGTGGCTGTCCCTGCGGCCTACGCGTTTTCGCGCTTCAGTTTCCCCGGCCGGAATTTCCTGTTCTTTGCCGTGCTGCTGCGCAATATGTTCCCGGCGGTGATCTTTCTCGTGCCACTCTTCATCCTGATGCGCGCCATCGGTCTGATAAACACGCACGGCTCGCTGATCCTCACCTATCTCACCTTCGGCCTGCCGCTGGCGATCTGGCTGCTCAAGGGCTTTTACGACAACATCCCGGTGCAGCTTGAGCAGGCGGCGCGCATTGATGGCGCCACACGGTTCCAGGCATTCATCCTGATCGTGATGCCGCTCTCGACGCCGGGGATTATCGCCACCGCAATCTATTCCTTCATCGGCGCGTGGAACGAGTACATCTACGCCTACACCTTCCTCTCCAAGAACGAGCAGTTGACGCTGCCGGTCGGCATCCAACGCTTCTTCTCGGAAAATACGACGGACTTTCCGGGCCTGATGGCGGCGAGCTTCATGATGAGCGTGCCCGTCGTGGTGCTGTTCCTGGTCCTGCAACGATACTTTGTACGCGCCCTTACAGAAGGCGCGGTCAAGCACTAGGGAGTTGCCGATGGCCCACGTGGTCCTCCAAGATCTCGTCAAGAGCTATGGCAGCTTCAAAGCTGTCAACCACGTCTCACTGACGGTCAATGACGGCGAGTTCGTTGCGCTCGTCGGCCCTTCAGGCTGCGGCAAGACAACCACGCTCAATCTCGTCGCCGGGCTGACCCCGATTACATCGGGCGACATCATCATCGGCGAGCGGGTGGTCAACGACCTCGACCCCAAGGACCGGGACATCGCAATGGTGTTCCAGAACTACGCGCTCTACCCGCAGAAATCGGTCTACAAGAACCTGGCGTTCCCGCTTCAGATGCGCAAACTCCCCAGGGACGAGATCGACAAGAAGGTCAAGGAAGCGGCGCGAGTGCTCGACATGACGCATCTGCTCGAGCGCAAGCCGCGCGAACTTTCGGGCGGACAGCAGCAGCGTGTGGCCCTTGGCCGTGCCCTCGTTCGCGACCCCGCCGTGTTCCTCATGGACGAGCCACTGTCTAACCTCGATGCCAAACTGCGCGTGCAGATGCGGTCGGAGATCAAGCGTTTCCACCAGGACCTCAAGGCGACGATCATCTATGTGACGCACGACCAGCTCGAAGCCGTGACCATGGCTGATAAGATGGCGGTGATGAATGGAGGCTACCTGCAGCAATACGATTCACCCGCGCAGGTCTTTGCCCATCCGGTGAACATGTTCGTGGCCAGCTTCATCGGCAGCCCGGCAATGAGCCTCATTCCGCTAGAGGCCTCGATGGCAAACGGCAACACGGTGCTGACCGGCGCCGAGGGCTGGCGCCTTGAGCTCTCAGCGCGCAATGCCCAGAAGGTGGCGAAAGCGACGACCCGGAAAGTCGTGCTCGGCGCACGTCACTCGACGATCAAGCTCCACAAGAGTGGGGTACCAGGCAGCGTCCCTGCCAAGGCCTATACGGTGGAGCCGACCGGCGACGTCACCTTCGTTCAGGCGTTCCTGTCCGGCGCCATCGTCAACGTCAGCGTGCCGCCGAACATTGCCGTCGCGCCCGACGAGCAAATCTGGCTCGAGTTCGACCAGGAGCGGATGCATCTGTTCGACGGCGAAACCGAAATGGCCCTCAAGGCCAACTGAGATAGCGCGAATGCGCGTGAAACGTGGGCGTGTATGACTGAGAAGCTTAAGATCACCGCGATCAAGCCCTATCCGGTGTGGGTGGGGACCCGCAATCAGATGCTCGTCAAGATCGAGACCGACCAAGGCATCTTCGGCTGGGGCGAGAGCGGCTTGAGCGGTCGCGAGAGGGCCGTGGCCGGCACGGTCGAGCACTATCGCGAGTTTCTCATTGGCCGCGACCCGATGCAGATCGGGCGGATCTGGCAGGAAGTTTACCGCAGCCAGTACTTCGAAGGTGGGCGAGTCCTTCAGGCGGCGATTTCCGCCATCGATATCGCCCTTCACGACGTCAAGGGCAAGGCGCTGGGCGTGCCGGTCTATGAGCTGCTGGGCGGCAAGCAGCGCGACCGCATCCCCACCTTCGCCTCGACCGGCGACGAGGCCGAAGGCGATGTTGCCATCGAACGGGCGCGCGAGCTTCGCGCACAGGGGTGGCAGGCAATCCGCTTCTTCCCTTTCGGGCAAAACAGCAAGGACATCTTCGAGCCGCGCGAGTCGATCGGCGCTACCGCGAGTATGCTGAACAAGGCGCGCGAGGCGTTGGGCGGCGACGTGGTCCTCGGCCTCGACTATCATCATCGGCTGTCGGTGGCAGAGGCGGCGAGCTTCTGCAACAGGCTCGGCCGCGGCGTGCTTGATTTCCTCGAGGAGCCGATACGGGCCGAGACGCCGGAGGCCTATGAATCACTGCGCACGATGACCGACATCCCCTTTGCCATAGGCGAGGAATTTGCCAGCAAGTGGCAGTTCCTGCCCTACATCGAGCGCGGCATCCATCAGTTCAACCGGATCGATGTCTGCAATGTCGGCGGGCTCACCGAGGCGATGAAAATCGCTGGCTGGAGCGAGGCGCATTATGTGGACCTGATGCCGCACAATCCGCTTGGTCCAGTGTGCACCGCCGCGACCGTGCATCTCGCTGCAGCGGTACCCAACTTCGCGTGGCTCGAGACCAGGGCGCCCGAAACAAAGCTGGGCTTCGACAATTCCGACTTCTTCCCCGTGCAACCACGGCTCGACGGGACCGATTACCCGGTCGGCGATCTGCCGGGGCTCGGCGTCGAGGTCAACGAAGTTGCAGTCCAGGCGCAAAGTCTGCGTTTCTGGGAAGCGCCTCACCTTAGGCGCCGCGACGGTTCTGTTACGAACTGGTAGTTCCATTCAATCGGAGTCCACAATGACGCATACTTCCGACATCATGCGGCCGCCTAAAGACCTGATCGACGCACTCAGGGAGATCGGCGCCGCGACGGTTGCCGGCACGCTTGGCCACATGGGCTTCCGCAATCCGCACATGGTCGGTCCGGTGGCGCAAAACCACGGGAAGTCGATCGTCGGGCCGGCGCTGACGCTGCAGTTTCTGCCGCAGCGGCCGGACCTCTTCACCGAGGGAGAATATGCCGATCCGGAGACGCAACTGCACCGGCACGTGCTCTATCACGCGCAGGAGGGCGATGTCGTCGTGGTCGACGCGCGCGGCGACATGAGCTCGGGCGTCTTCGGCGATATGATGTCGACGTATTTCAAGGGCAGGGGCGGGGCGGGTATCGTCATCGACGGGTGCATGCGCGACCGGCCCAATGTCGAAAAGCTCGATTTGCCCCTATGGCTGCGCGGCTGGACGCCAAACTATCATGTGCAGACCAGCATCTATCCCAATGCCGTCAACGTCCCGATTGCCTGCGGCGGTGTCACGGTGATCCCCGGCGACATCATCGTCGCCGACGACGACGGCGTGGTGGTGCTTCCCGTCGTGATGGCCCCGAAGGTGATCGAAGAATCACGGAAGCATCACGATTGGGAGGAGTTTTCGCGAGCGAAGCTCATGGAGGGCGGGCCGTTGCAACGCTACTATCCGCTGCATGACGATGCCCGCGGGGAGTACGAGGAGTGGCGCAAAGCAAACCGCCCCGAGAACCCGAGTTAGCGCATCGGCTACCTCGTGGCGGGCGGCAGAGCTTATGGCGGCTTCGCCACGGTTGCTCCCGCAGAGGAGGTACGTGGGCGGCGAAGTGCCGCTTGGAAGACGCTCTCCCAAAAAACAGTGCAGGCCGTGAATTGCGCCATGCATCGCCAACTCCCAAGCTGGCCCGGTCACTCACTTGGTAGGGAGGCGTGCATTTTCTGGCACGGTACCCAGCTCCGAGCGTATCAGGCGCCTTGGTCTCATCCATTCGCTGCGCGCTTTTTCGGACAGTACCAATCCATGGCCAGGTCGATCGGGCGCATAGGCGTAGCCGTCGCGGATTTCGATGGGCTGCTCCACCAGATGATCGAAGTTCTGAAACGAATATTCCAGCCATTCGACTTCAGGAAGCGCGACCGCCATGTGCACGCCGATCTCCAGAAAGGTGTTGCCGATGCTGACCGGGATGCCGAGCTCGGCGGCCAGCCAACCGATGCGCATAACATCGGTGACTTGACCGTGGACATTCAGGATGTCGGCTGCGTGGGCTTCCAGAAGAAGCCGTTTGCCTTGAAAATCCAGATACTCGCCGCTGTTGATCTGAGTCCATGTTATTGCCTGCCTGAGCATTCTCAATCCTTCGTGGTCATGACGCAGGATTGGATCCTCGACCCAGAGAAGATCGTGACCGGCATCGTGGATCGCCACCAATTTCATTAGCGCTTCCTTCGAAGACCATGCCTCGTTCGGGTCGATCATGATTTCCGAGCCTGCCGGCACACAGGATTTCAACAGCTCCAGGCGCCGCAGATCGCGACCGAAATCCGGGTGGCCGACCTTGATCTTGAAAGCGGAATAGCCAAGCGATGCCGCGTGGGAAAACAAGGAAACGAAAGCATCATCGTCGAGGTGAAAATCAAGGCCACTGGCGTAGGCTTTCACACGGTTGCGACGACTGCCGAGCAGCACGTGAAGGGGCAGGCCAGCTTCCTTTGCCGCAAGGTCCCAAAGCGCCACCTGAACCGCTTCATGAAAAGGCAGGGAGTACGGCCGCTGATTGCCGCCGCGCGGGCGGTTCACGCGATGAATCAGGGCGATCGCCTTGTGTCCTTTCAGGGCCGGCCAAACCTCGTTTTCGAAAACGGTCTCAATCTCGATCTGGTCGGGCAGGGGATTGAAGAGCGTCTGGATGAAGCCAAGTCCCACCTCACCACTTTTCGAAACGAGTTCCAGCGCGGCGACGTTTACATCGTCGGCTCGAACCTGACTGTCCCCGATTACCCGGTCGCGGGCGAACTGAAATCGGGTTATACGAAAATGCGAAAGGCTCATCACAGGGGCTTTCTGATCGTTTAGTGTAAGAAGCTGATCTATCAGTCTAGATGTCTCAGTACCGAATCAACGGAGGTGCCGCAAGTGGCGGGCAAAGCAAAAGCCATCTCTCATACCCTGGTGGCGGCCACCCGAATGAGCGATGTTGCCTACGAAAGAATTCTGGAACGCTTGTTCGACAGGCGCGTTCCGGTCGGGGCATTCGTTTCGCAGAGCGAACTGTCCGCGATCGTTGACGTGCCCGTCGCCCCGCTTCGTGACGCTCTGCGCAAGCTTGAAGCGGAAGGAATTCTCACCATCCATCCACGCTCCGGAATCCAGTTCATAAAACCTGGAATGGAGCTCACGCGCGCCACCTACCAATTCCGCGCCATCATCGAGCGCTCGGCAATTCGCGTCTTTGCCGAGCAGGGCGATGAAGCCATCATGAATGCCTTGGAAATGCGGCACTCCCGGCTGGTCCGGCGCATCGAACGGGAGGGTGTGGGAGAGGAGCAACTGGAGGAGATGGATGCGCTTGAGGGAGAACTGCATGGCGCAATCATCGGCGCGCTGCGCAATCCCTTGATCGACAGCACCTATCGGCGCATGCACAATTATCTGCGCCTGTTGCGGCTGGACAGCAAACTCACCTCGCCGATCATGATCCGGACGCTCAAGGAGCACCTCGACATCCTTGAGGCTTGCAGCACCAGAAATGCCGACGCTGCCGAAGCAAAGCTGCAGTCCCATTTCCAGGCGGCCATGCAGCGGAACCTTGGTCTGGTCTGACACGTCGTCGTTTGCCATTTGCCTCTCCCGCGCGGTTGCACGGCTTGGGAAATGATGTTACCCAACACTCCAACTGATCGATCAGTCTGCTGATCTGATATTTTGGAGGACGTCGCATGGAGTTGAACAAGAGGCAGTTTCTAGTGGGTTCGGCGGCTCTCGCGATGGCAGGGCGCATTGGTGGTGCCCGTGCCGCGAGTGCCATCAGTTACTGGCACCACTTCACCAGTCAGTCGGAAATGGCCAGCTTGCTCAAGATCATCGGGTTGTTTCAGGCGGCGAATGCAGATGTGGCGGTAACCCAGGAGAACATCCCGAACTCGGAATATATGGCCAAGGTTTCATCGGCCGTGCTGGCCGGCGGGCGCCCCGATACCGCCATGGTGATCGCCGAGCTCTTCGCCGATCTTACCGCGATGGAGGGATTGATCGACCTTACCGAGCACGTGAATGGGTGGGCGGGCAAGGCGAACTTTCCCGACAACCGCTGGACCGGGCTTTCCAGCAATGGCGCAATCTATGCGGTTCCCGCCTTCGCCTTCGTTGACTGGATGTACTACCGCGCAGACTATTTCGAGGAAGCTGGGCTGGCGGGGCCACCGCGAAATTTCGACGAATTCCTGCAGGCATGCCGCAAGCTGACCAATCCTTCGAAGGGCAGGTATGCCTTCGGCATGCGCGCCGGCGCCGGCGGTTTCAAATATGTCATCGATGTCATGGAGGCGTTCGGCTCGCCGATCGTCAAGGACGGGCAGCCGGCCATCGACAAGGCCGCCGCGATCAAGGCGATAACGTTCTATTCCGATCTCTTCCTGAAGGAAAAGGTCGTGCCGCCGAGCGCGCCCCACGACAGCTACCGTCAGATCATGGAGGCCTTCCGCACCGGGCAGACTGCGATGGTGTGGCATCATACCGGTTCGCTGAACGAAATCTCGAGTGCGATGAAGCAGGGCGAACAATTCTCGACCGCGCCTATGCCGGCCGGTCCGAAGGCGCATGTCGCTCGCGTCGCGTACGCCGGCAACGGCGTCATGAAGGAAGACAATATCGAGGCTGCCTGGCGGTGGGTGAGTTTCTGGGGCCAAACAGACGCTGCCTTGGCCCTGCTCGAGGGGACCGGCTATTTTCCGGCTTCCGCCGCTGCGCTGCAGGATCAGCGGATAACCGGCAATCCGATCTATAGTGCGGCGACGGAAACGCTCAAGTTCGGACGCCTGCCGAACAATTTCATCGGCGCCGCGGGCTGGTCCGAAAATGTCGTCAATCCCGCTTTCCAGTCGGTGCTGACAGGTCAGTCGACGCCGGAACAGGCGGTGGACCGCATGATCCAGGGCCTGGAGGCGGCGCTCCGCTGATCCCCGCGCCTGCAGCCGTACTCAGAACGCAACGGGACGGTGCTTTCGCATCGCAGATTCATGACAACAACCTCGAGCAGACATCTGCCTTGGCGGGCTCTCGGCGAACTGTCCGAGACCCGATACTGGATGTATTTGCTGCTCCTTCCCAGCCTCGCCCTTATCCTTCTCGTGATCGCCTATCCAACGCTTTACGGCATGGCCATCAGCTTTCGCGAGATGCGTCTGACGCGTCCCGGGTTGGATGGCTGGGTGGGCGTCAAACATTATGTGGCGATGTGGTCAGACCCGGTCTTCTGGATCGCATTGAAGAACACAGTCGTGTGGGTTGCTGCCGCGGTCGCGCTGGAACTGTCGCTTGGTCTTCTCGCCGCGACAGCTCTCAATAGGGATTTGCCAGGCACGAAAATCTTCGCCGTGCTCATCCTGCTTCCCTATTTCCTGCCCAACGTCGTGGCGGGCCATATGTGGGCCTTGCTGCTCGATCCGCGGCTCGGAGTGATCAACGATCTTCTTGTCCGGATAGGCGTCCTGCAGTCCTACAAGGCGTGGTTTGCTGATCCCAACACTGCCCTTGCGGCGACCATTCTCGTCGAGGCCTGGCATGGGTTTCCATTCTTCGCGCTGCTGCTGCTCGCGGGCCTGAAAGGTATTCCCGAGGATCTCTATAAGGCAGCGGCGGTCGACGGCGCGGGCCTGGCGGCGCAGCTCAGGTTGATCACTTTGCCCATGCTCAAGACTGTCATCGCGGCGGCGGTGATCCTGCGCGTCATCGGTCTGGTCAATTCGCCCGATCTGCTCCTCATTCTCACTGGCGGCGGACCGGGAGATGCCACGCAGGTGCTGTCGTTGTATGCCTTTCAGACCGCCTACAAGGAATTCAATTTCGGCTACGCATCCGCCCTGTCGGTGGTGATGTTCGTGACCCTGATGATCTTCGCGGCCGGCTACATCCGCATCTCCAGGATTACCGAAGGACAGGGCGATGATTGAAAGTAAGCGTCAGCGGCGGATGATCGCGAACATCGCCACCTACATCGTGCTCGCAAGCCTGACGGTGTTCTGCATCGGTCCGATGATCTGGATGTTCCTGACATCCCTCAAATATGAGGCCGACATTGTCACCCAGACGATGCAGTACCTTCCGAGCCGCGTTACCTTCGACAATTATGTCGCCATCTGGACGCAGTCAGGTTTCCCGCGGCTTATAGGCAACAGCCTCGTCGTTACCTTCCTGACGGTGACGGTCTGCGTCGTCACGGGCACGCTTGCCGCCTATGCATTCTCTCGCTTCGCGTTTCGAGGCCGGGATCAGCTCATGCTCGGCTATCTTGTCGTTCGCATGTTCCCGGCAGTCATGATAATCATTCCCCTTTACGTCGTTATGCGCGGTGTGGGGCTCGTGGACAGCCGTTTCGGCCTAGCGCTTGCCTATACGAGCTTCCTGCTGCCGCTGTTCGTATGGATGCTCAAGGGGTTCTTCGATTCCGCACCTAAGGAACTCGAGAGCGCCGCACGCATCGACGGCTCGACAAGGCTTGGCGCCATGGTCCGTATCGTCATGCCCCTTGCGCGGAATGGCCTGGTCGCAAGTTCGGTGTTCATTGCTATCGCGGCCTGGAACGAGTTCCTGTTCGCCCTGATGCTCACGACCGGGCAGGGGTCCCGCACCTGGCCCGTGGGCCTGCAACTAATGGTCGGAGAGTTCCAGCTTCCCTGGGGCGTTCTGGCGGCAGGCGGCATTCTCAGCATCATCCCGGTCATCGTGCTCTTCGCGATCGTCCAGCGAACCATGGTCCAGGGGCTGACCGCAGGCGCCATCAAAGGTTAGGAGTAGTCGCATGGCGACACTTTCCATCAGGGACGTGCGCAAGTCCTATGGCTCGGTACAGGTTCTTCACGGAGTCGACATCGAGCTCGAGGACGGAGGCTTTCTGGTTCTGCTCGGGCCGTCCGGATGCGGCAAGTCGACCTTGCTCAACATCATTGCCGGCCTCGACGACACCTCCGGCGGTGACATCCTGATCGGGGGACGCTCGGTCCTCGACCTTGCACCCAAGGACCGCAATATCGCGATGGTGTTCCAATCCTACGCGCTTTATCCCACCATGTCGGTCGCGAGGAATATCGGCTTCGGATTGGAAATGCGTAGCGTGGGCGCCGACCAGCGCAAGCGCGCCGTGGAAGATGCCGCGCGAATGTTGCAAATCTCGCATCTGCTCGACCGACGCCCCGCCAACCTTTCGGGCGGACAGCGACAACGCGTTGCGATGGGCCGCGCGATCGTGCGTGACCCGGAGCTGTTCCTCTTCGACGAGCCGTTGTCCAATCTCGATGCCAAGCTTCGCGTGGAAATGCGCACGGAGATCAAGCGCCTGCACGAGCGTCTCGGCACGAGCATCGTCTATGTCACGCATGATCAGATCGAGGCGATGACGCTGGGCACAAGGTGGCCGTCATGAAAGGCGGCTACATCCAGCAATTGGACGACCCGCGCACCATCTATGAACGGCCCGCCAATATGTTCGTGGCAAGTTTCATCGGATCTCCGGCAATGAACTTCCTTGCCGGACGACTGGTCCCGGATTCGGAGGGTGTCCGGTTTCAAGCGAGCGGAGTATCGATCGTGTTGCCGACGCGGAACCGGCCGGTGGACTCTGAGCGAGCGGTGGTGCTGGGCATACGGCCTGAAGAGCTGAGGACCGTTCCGCACAATCGAGCTTCGATCATGGGGGAGATCGATGTGGTAGAGCCCACCGGGCCTGAAACTATGGTGACGGTGCAGGTCGGCGAGCACGCGATCATCGCGCGCCTGCCGCCGAGGTTTGCCGGCCGGCGCAAAGAGCCAATATGTCTTGCCGTGGATCCAGCGAGCGTCAACCTGTTCGATCCGGATAGCGGACAGCGCATCGACATTTAGGGTTGGATATCAAGCGGCTGGACGCAGTGGCGCAGGGTTCCGCGATCTCGCCCCGAAACTCATCTGGAGCGAGTGCGGACCGCTTGCCGTCAACCTGCGTTGACCGGCATCTCGGCAGGGTAGTCAGCAGGCCGTGGCGATCAGTTTTGCCAGGCAATCGGCAGCCTCAGTCCCCGGCACGCCAAGATCTCTGACACTGTCCATGTGGTTGCGGTTCGAGAGCACATGCGACGTTACCAACGATCCCTGCCGCAGCAAGCTTGCTTTGAATCGATCGGCTTGCTGATGGAAGGGTGGCGTCTCGTTGGCTCCGACCAGAACCGCCGTCTTGGTTCGAGGATCATGCCGATAAGCGAGAGGTGTGAACATGGCGACTTCCTCGTCGGTGATTCCAATCTCGTTGGCGAGAAAGGAATCCTGGAGCGGCTTCAAATCATAGAGCCCGCTCAACAGAAGGGCTGCCCTCACATTCGAGGGGGTATGCTCTCCCTCGAACAGAAACGTTGCAAGATGTGCTCCTGCCGAATGACCACTGACAGTCAGGGCCATCGGGTTTCCACCATGATCGGCGACGTTGGCCAGGACCCACTGCTTGGCGCGGCGCACCTGGTCGACGATCGTCGCCATTCGGACCTTGGGCATCAGAGCGTAATCAAGGATGACGGCAATGGCCCCGGCCTGGGTAATCGTCGTCGCCATATATGAATAATCGCGCTTGGAGAACATTCTCCAGTAGCCGCCATGGGCAAAGATGTGCACTGGCAGGGCCGTTCTTTTGCACGCGGGAAAGAACAGGTCCATGGTTTCGGTCGGATCCGGTCCGTAGGCCACGTCAGCGGTCATCGCAATAGTGGCGCGGGCGGCGTCGCTGCGATCAACGAAGTCCTGCACGATTTCGTCAAAATCCGCGACGTGGTCGCGTATACGAAAGGGGTCGCCTTGCATTTCGTCTGCTCACATGCTGATGGCGAGGTATTTCGCCTCCATGAATTCCGCAACGCCGTGATGCTGCCCTCCCTCGCGGCCGAGCCCGCTCTGCTTGACGCCGCCGAAGGGGGCTGCCGGATCGGACATCAGCCCGCGGTTGAGAGCAATCATCCCGGCCTCGATCCGGGAGGCCACCCGCATCCCGCGCGCCAGATCGCGCGTGTAGATGTAGGCAGCAAGCCCATATTCAGTGTCATTGGCGCGCGCGATGACCTCGGCCTCGGTTTCGAAGCTGGAGATTGGCGCCACCGGCCCGAATATCTCCTCATGCGCCATCTTTGCCTCGCCTGGCACGTCGCGAAGCACTGTAGGGGGGTAGAAGAAGCCACGTCCGGCCAGGACTGAGCCGCCGCACATGACCCGCGCGCCGCGTTCGACCGCGTCGGTGACAAGGCGGTCTATCTTCTCGACCGCCTGTTTCGTAATCATTGGCCCGCATTCCGTGTCCGGATCAGTGCCGGGGCCGACTTTGAGCGACGACATCCGCTTCTCGAGGCCATCCGAGAAGGCTTCGTAGATGCCGGATTGCACGTAGAGGCGGTTCGCGGCGGTGCAGGCCTCGCCAGCGTTGCGCATCTTGGCCACCATTGCGCCATCGAGCGCCGCTTCGAGATCGGCGTCGTCGAACACGACAAAAGGGGCATTGCCTCCGAGCTCCATGGAACACGAAACGACATGCCTGGCAGCTTCTGCCAGCAGAGCGCGACCCACACCCGTCGAACCGGTGAAGGAGAGTTTGCGCACCCGCGGATCGGCCAGCATGGCGGCTGTCAAAGACCCGGGACTGGAGGTTGTCAGGACGTTGACCACCCCCGGTGGAACGCCTGCGTCCTGGTAGAGCGCGGCCAGCGCGTAGGCGGTAAGCGGGGTCTCACTGGCCGGCTTCAGGATCACCGTACATCCAGCGGCAAGTGCCGGCGCGATCTTGCGCGTCGCCATTGCGGCAGGAAAATTCCAGGGCGTGATCAGGACGCAGATGCCGATCGGTTCGTAGTCGACCACGATGCGGTTGGTGCCGGAAGGCGCAGTACCGAATTCACCGGTAATGCGAACCGCCTCCTCGGCATTCCAACGGAAAAACTCCGCGGCGTAAGCGATCTCGCCTCGGGCATCCCGCAGGGCCTTGCCATTTTCCAATGCGATGAGAGTAGCCAGCGCTTCCGATCGTTCCGTCATCAGTTCAAAGCAGCGTCGGAGGATCTCGGAGCGCTTTCGCGGCGACGTTGTCCGCCAGCCATGAGCTGCCTGGGCAGCGGCGGCAACGGCGGCGGCCGCGTCCTCCAAGGTCGCATCGGGTACGGCAGCGATGATGGCTTCCGTCGAGGGATCGATAACCGGAATTACCTTGCCATCCGCGGACCGCCGCCATTGGCCGTCAATATAGAGCCCGTGCGAAATTGTGTGGAAGTCGCTGACGCCCTGATCATCCGACAGAACCTGTGAAAACGTGTTCATCTCGATATTCCCGATTGTTTACACCGCGCAGCTGGCGAGGTCGCCATCAAAGGCGGCCTGGATCAGGCGTCGCATGGACCTCAAATCGAATGGCCGCGGATTGTTCTTGATGAGGCGCTCGATACCGATCGCTTGTTCCGCCGTCCAATCGAGCTTGTCGGCGGGCAGCCCTAGCTCGGCCAACGAGGGGGTGATCCCGATTGCCCCAAACAGGCGACTGACCTCGCCAATGGTCGCGTCGGCCAACTCGTCGGGCGTCCGGCCCTTTCCATCGAGACAGAGCGCGCCGGCGATCTCGGCCATCTCGGTCGCTGCGGCTGTTCTGTTGTACTTCATGACATACGGCAACATGGTGGCGACACCCAATCCGTGAGCGGTGTGGGTTATCGCGCCGACCGGGTATTGTACGGCGTGCGCTGCCGCCGTGCCGGCCGTTCCGAACGCGCAGCCGGCTGCAAGTGCGCCCATCATCACGTCGGCCCGGGCGTCCTCGTCAGAGGGCCGGCGGTATGCCGTTTCGAGGCTTCGGCCAAGCAGCTTGATCGCCAGCAGGGCGAAATGATCGGTCAAGACGGTTTTGCCGATAAAGACATGTTTCTGCGGAAGGCCGGGATCGGTTCCGCGCCTGGCGGCGGTGAAGGCCTCGATTGCATGCGTCAGCGCATCGGCGCCTGCGATCGCCGTCAATCGCGGCGGGCATGTCATCGTCAGTTCAGGGTCGCATATGGCTGCGGCCGCGATCAGATAAGGGCTGGAGATGCCGACCTTCAGTGTGCGATCCGGATCCGAGATCACGGCAACCGGGGTCACTTCAGAGCCGGTTCCGGCTGTCGTCGGCACCGCGATCAACGGCAGCGTTGGACCGGGCACCTTGAACTCGCCGTAGTAATCCTGGAGCTGACCGCCGTGGCTGATGAGCAACGCGGCGCATTTGGCCATGTCGAGACAACTGCCGCCGCCAATGCCGATCACCATGTCGGGAGCGAACTTCCGCGCCTCCTCGACGCAGACGGCAACCGTGTCTCGGGGAACGTCGGGTAGTACTCGGTCATGCACCAGCACATCTATCGCGGCGGCTCGCAGCGCCGCGACAATCTCCGCGAACGGGCCCGTTGCGGCAAAACGTTCATCGGTGCAGACGAGCGCGCGACGCCCGAGCCTGGCCGCGACAACCGGAATGACGTGGCGTTGGCCCTTCCCGAAGAGGATTTCGCGCGGCAGCCTTATGGCAGCGAAAAGGCTCATGACCTGCATCCTGTGATGATGTCTGGAAAGGCTGCGGGCGCGGCACGCTGCTCCCGCAGGGCCACCGCTAACGCCATTGTTTCGTCTCGTAACGGCGCCAAATGATATCCTCTATAAAATCGTATAGGATATAGGATTGCATTGGCCCGAGCATCGTGTTAGCAACTCAATGTGTCAAGAGGCAAAACATGCAGGCCATTAACTTACTCAATGCAGACGATACGAACCTCGGCGGCGGGCGTATCCAGCGCTCCAGCAGCCTGGTTGAGGACGTCTACGAAGCGATTTTTGCGCAACTCATGTCGCTGAAGATTGCGCCGGGCTCGCGCATCACGGTCGACAGCCTGGTCAAGGAATTCAACGTCTCCCACACGCCGATCCGCGAGGCGCTCGGCCGGCTCGAGGGCGAAGGCCTGGTGCTGAAGACGCATCTGATCGGTTACCGCGCTGCGCCGCAGATCACGAAACGGCGGTTCGACGAACTCTACGAGCTTCGCCTGCTGCTAGAGCCTCATGGTGCAGCAAAGGCAGCGGTGCTCATGGATGAGGTAAAGCTCGCACAACTTCAGAAATCCGCCGGCGTCATGGCGCGCCATGAGGGCAAGGACGAGCGCCTGCGGTATTCCAACTTCGCCCGCCAGGATGCCATTTTCCATGACAAGGTCATGGAATTCGCCAACAACGAACTCGTGCGCGAGACACTGGCTCACCAGCATACCCACTTCCACATATTTCGCCTGATGTTCCATTCGCGCGTCACCGAGGAGGCGCTTGACGAGCATGAGGCCATTCTGGCCGCTTTCGCTGCGGCCGATCCTGCTGCTGCCGAGCAGGCGATGCGTCGCCATATCGAGCATTCCCGCGACCGTTTGTTGTTGGCGTTCGACTGAGACTGTCCCGATGTCCCCGTACCCGCCATCGACGATCATCACGCAGCCCAGTGCCAACGAAGACTACTTCCCCGATTCACCCTTCTAGAAACTCAAGCTTACCGGGCGAGTACAGGTCTCGCCCGGCCCCGTTCTCACAGGAAAGGAAGTACCATGCCAGGCAAAAAGATCCTGATGCTGACCGGTGAATTCACCGAGGAATACGAAATCTTCGTCTACCAGCAGGCTATGGAAGCGGTGGGCCACACCGTTCACGTCGTGTGCCCAGACAAAAGCGCCGGAGACCTGATCAAAACATCGCTGCACGATTTCGAGGGCGATCAGACCTACACCGAAAAGCTCGGCCACTATGCACTGATCAACAAGACCTTCTCCGACGCCGAGAAGCAGCTGGAGCAATACCACGCTGTTTACTGCGCTGGCGGTCGTGGGCCCGAATACATTCGCACGGACAAGCGCGTCCAGACGATGGTGCGCCACTTCCACGAAAGCAGGAAGCCGATTTTCACGATTTGCCACGGCGTGCAGATCCTGATCGCGGTAGATGGCGTCGTGCGTGGCAAGAAGGTCGGCGCACTGGCGGCATGCGAGCCGGAGGTGACGCTTGCGGGCGGCACCTATATCGACCTGTCTCCGACGGAGGCATATGTGGACGGGACGATGGTTTCGGCAAAAGGTTGGACGGCGCTTGCTGCGTTCATCCGCGAATGCCTGAAGGTGCTGGGAACCGAAATCCGCCACGCGTAGACCTTTGCTCCGACGCATCTCAAACGGGGGTGCGTCGGTTGCGAAAGTCTTTCGCTATGCATTGATGCTCGTTTCATCAAATCGGGTAAGCGAACGCATCAGTGTTTTCCTTGCTGAAGCCAGATGCGCTCGGCAGGCCACTTCAATCCGAGTGGAGTTGCGGCTCTCAAGCGCATCGATATAGGCGATGTGTTCGTGGATCGCGGCAAGGTTGCGCTGCTTTTCGTCCTGCTTGTTCCATTGATAGTGATAGTGAAAAATGAACGTGATGATGTCGTAGAAATCGTCGATGAAGCGGTTCGGAGATGCCTCGTTTATGAGCCGGTGAAACCGGTTGTCCAGGCCGGAGAAGTCGTGAAAACGGCTTTCAATTCGCTCCAGCAGGTCGGCATGCGCCATCTTGAGCGCGGCGAGTTTCGACCATAGCGGGGAACGGTCCGGCTGCAGTGAAAACAGGTGTGCCGAACGCAGTTCGAACATCACCCGGATCTCGAAGAGCTCAAGTGCAAAGTCTTCGGTGAAACCCTTGAAAAGCCAGCCTGTATTCGGCCTTTTCTCGATCAGCCCAAACCGGCTGAAGCGGATCAAGAATTCGCGAATTCCGTTGGTCGCGACGCCGAATTGGCGCGCAAGCTCGAGCTCATTGATGCTGGTGCCGGGCCTGGTGTCACCCCGCAGCATCCACTCCATGAATTGCTGTTCGACATGCTTGGCGCGAGGCGTGGTTTCGGCGTCCGGATAGTAGTCGTTGTCGCTGACCGGGCGGCCCGTCGACCTGAGGCCGTGGCGTTCGGTGATAAGTTCGCGGTGAACCAGTTCCCGCAAAACCTTTCTGACGGTTGTGCGGCTGACGCACATTCGCCGTCTAAGCTCATTTTCGGAAGGAAGTTCACCGGCCAGTTGCCCGTCGCGCAACATATTCGCAGCTCGATTGAAGGCCTTCTTGTAGACGGTGTCGGTTCTCATCGGATTTTCCTTGGGAACAATACCTTGTCCTTTTTAGCATGAACTTTATCCATAAAAAACAACTTGACCCGGCCGGGCCGGTTGTTTTTTATCGATAAGAAGAGGACCTGAACACAAATTGAGTTTTTGACGACGCGGCTCGTACGGGCCGCGGCGGGGAGGGGAAATTTGCCTGAAACGGGAAACACCGGCACGACTGTCGGCGAGGCCGCGTTGCCAGCATCCAGGAAGTCAGAAGCCGTTCCCGGCCTTGCGCTCGGCCTGATGCTGCTGAGCGCTGGTCCGGTGGTCATCCTCGTGCTGCTGATCGCCGTCCTCAGCTTTCTGTCGCCCTATTTCCTGACAGGTCGCAATCTCGGCAACATCCTGGCCCAGACCGCCGTCATCTCGGTTGTCGCGATGGGTCAGCATCTGGTCATCCTGACACGCGGCATCGATCTCTCCGTCGGTTCGAACCTTGCACTGGCTTCCGTCGTCGGCGCGCTGAGCTTTCATGCCGGCGCCCCTGCCTTCGTTGTGATCGCGGTGATGGTTGGCTGCGGTGGCGCGGTCGGCGCCGTCAACGGGCTGTTCTACGTCTTCGGCCGACTGCCGCATCCCTTCATCATCACGCTGGCAACATTGAGCATCGCCAAGGGGCTGGCCCTGCAACTGGCCGATGGGCGCGCCATCCCTGGCATGCCGGATTCGATCGATGCGCTTGGCCGCGAGGCGGTTTGGGGCCTGCCTGGATCGGTTTTCGTGGTTGCAGGCGTTGCCGCGGTCCTTTTCATCATGGCCAAAACCATGGTCTGGGGGCGCTGGATTTATGCCGTCGGCGGCCGGCCCGACGCCGCGCTGCGCATGGGTATTCCCGTGTCCTGGGTGCTGGTTTCGGTCTATGTGATCTCAGGACTGTGCGCCGGCATCGGTTCCGTCATACTTGCCGGCCGTACCGACGCCGGTTCGCCGCTGTTCGGCAATCTGCTCGAACTGGACACGATTGCGGCCGTGATCATTGGCGGCGCCAGCTTTCTTGGCGGTCGCGGCCACCTCGGCCATGCCCTGATCGGCGCCATCATGATCGGCGTCATTCGCAACGCGCTCAACCTGCTCAACGTCAACGTCTTTTTCCAGCTCATCGTCATCGGCGTGGTCATCGTGATCGCGGTCGAGTCCGACGTGCTGCGCAATTACCTCGAAGGGCGTGTGCGTGTCCTGCAAGCCGGGAGGCAGTCATGAGCGCCGTTGCGGCCAAAGTCGATCACGCCGCCTCCGACCATCCCGTTTTGGCGGTACGCGGTGCTACCAAGCGTTTCGGTTCGGTGCTGGCCCTGGACGACGTCAGCATCGAGGTGCGGCGCGGCGAGATCGTTGGCCTGCTCGGCGACAATGGCGCGGGTAAGTCGACGCTGACCAAATGCATCAGCGGGGTGCACCAACTCGATGCCGGCGCGATCCTGTTGGACGGCGCGCCAACGCAGATACGCTCCCCTGCGGATGCGCGCTTCGCCGGCATCGAGACCGTCTACCAGGATCTGGCGCTGTTCGACAATCTGACACCGGGGCAGAACTTCTTCGCCGGCCGCGAGCTGGCTGGCCCGCAATGGCTTCCGCGCGGCCTGCGGTTTCTGCAGCAGCGCCGGATGGACGCCGAGACCCGCGCTCTGCTGGCAAATCTGAAGGTTACCTTGCCGCGGCTGGATGCCGTCGTCGCCATGATGTCTGGCGGTCAAAGGCAAGCGATCGCCGTGGCCCGCTCGACCGTGTTCGCCCGCAAGGTTGTCATTCTGGATGAGCCGACCGCCGCACTCGGCCTGCGTGAATCACGCCAGGTGCTCAATTTGGTCGCTGCGCTCCGCGACCAAGGCAATGCCGTCATCCTGATCACTCACAACATGGAACACGTCGTCGAGCTCGCCGATCGCGCGGTGGTGCTTCGCCAGGGCCGCAAAGTCGGCGAACTGGTGCCGACCAAGGGCAACAAACAGGAACTGGTTTCCATGATCGTTGGAGCCTGACCCGTTCGAAATTTGGGGACCTTTCAGGTCCGCAAATGCCTGAAGCGTCTCCCGCCGGGAGGCGTCTCAATCCAAGGGAGGAATACAAATGCCAATGAACCGAAAACTCTTCGCAGGGCTGGCGATCGCGATTGCGCTTTCCGTGCCGGCTTCGGCCGCAGACAAGATCAAGGTCGGCCTGATTACGAAATTCCCGGTGCCGTTCTACTCGACCATGGAGGACGCCGCCAAGAAATACGCGGCCGCTCATCCGGAGATCGAACTGGTCACCGGCCAGGGCCAGGCGGCTACCGACATTGAAGGCCAGATCGCTCTGATCGAATCCATGATCACGCAAGGCGTCAAGGGGCTGGCAATCACTCCAGTCGACCCGACGGTCGCGCCGGCGCTCGACAAGGCGGTGGCCGCCGGCATCAAGGTGGTTCTCGTCGACAACAGCATCCCTAACTGGAAAGGCCAGACGGCATTAGTCTCGACCAACAACCTCAACGGCGGCAAGATCGCCGGAGAGTATCTCAAGACGGTGCTCAAGAGCGGTGACAAGATCGGCATCTTGCAAGGCGTTCCCGGCGTGCCGGCTCTGGATGACCGGGTCACGGGCATGATGGAGGGACTGGGCGACGTCAAGGTCGATGTCGTCGGCAAAGGTGCAACCAACTGCACGCTGGAGCTTGGTACGTCAGTGACCGAAGACATCCTGACCGCCAATCCGGATCTCAAGGCAATCTACTCGGCCTGCGGCCCGCCGATCCCTGGCGCCGTCAAGTCGATCAGCAATGCCGGCATTGCCAACGACAACCTCATAGTGGTCGGCTTCGACGCGTGCTGCGGTGAGATCGAAGCGATCAAGTCGGGAGCAGAGGACGCCAGCGTAGCTCAATTTCCCGCGAAAATGGGTGAGCTTGGCATCGACACTGTCGTCAAGGCCATACGTGGCGAATCCGTCGAGGCCAATGTGGATACCGGCGCCGGACTGGTGACGCTGCAGAACGTCAAGGACTTCGAGTGATCCACCAGCGGGTCCGGCGGATTGCACCGCCGGACCACTTCCTGTTGCCGGACTCCAGCTTAGCAAGGGCGTGAACTGCAGTCATGGACCCCACCATCAAAGTCGTGCGATGCGCTGAGCCGGGCAGGCTGGTGTTTGAGGAGCAGCAGGCACCAGGCACTCCGCCCGAAGGCTGGGCACTGGTCGATGTCGCCTTTGTCGGGATATGCGGAACCGACTACCACATCTTCGAGGGCAGGCATCCTTATCTCGCCTATCCGCGCGTCATGGGCCATGAGGTTTCGGGAACGATCGCCGCAATCAACGCGCCTGTGGACCTGTCGGTCGGAGAGCAAATCCTCGTCAATCCCTATCTTACCTGCAGAAATTGTGCCGCCTGCCGCCAGGGCAAGCCGAACTGCTGCATGTCGATCGAGGTGCTTGGCGTGCACCGTGACGGTGCCATGAGTGAGCAGATTCTCGTGCCGGCGCAGAATTTGATTCCAGCGGCCGGCCTGTCACCGGTCGAGGCTGCCGCGGTCGAGTTTCTGGCCGTTGGTGCTCACGCGGTCCGCAGATCCATGGCGGGGCCGGGCAATCGCACCTTGGTTATCGGCGCCGGGCCGATCGGCCTCGGCACCGCGCTCTTTGCGCGTATGGCGCAACTCAACGTGACCGTCATGGACGTCGATGCCCAGCGGCTCGCCTTCACCGCAAGGCAATTGGGTTTCCTGGTGATCGACGGGTCGAAGGGATCGATCATCGAAACGATAGCCGAGCGAACTGCGGGAGCAGGTTTCGACGTCGTCTTCGACGCAACGGGAAACAGCCGTTCGATGCAGTCTGCCTTTGCCTATGTTGCCCATGGCGGTGTCATGGTGATGGTCAGCGTCGTGCCGGACGACATAACCTTCTCCGATCCAGAGTTCCACAAGCGGGAAATGATGCTGATCGGCAGTCGCAACGCGACGCGCGGGGATTTCCAGCACGTCATTGCCTCGATCCGCGCTGGGAAAATACCAATCGACCAGCTCGTCACCCACCGCACCACCCTGCGCGACAGCCCACGCGATATTGCGATCTGGGCGCAGCAGAAGCCCGGTCTGATCAAGGCCATTGTCGACGTAGCGGGATCTGGCTGACGTCAGCAACACAATCAAGATACTTCATCGCAGCCCTGGTGCTCCATTATGGGAGGGGGGTTGCTTGGTGACGCCAAGCTAAGTGTCGCGCTTGACACGGTATTCGGCGTGGTTTTCCTCAGTAAGCAATTCTCCCTGCCGAACTGGCTTGGCGTTTCACTGATTGCAGCGGGCGCAGTTCTCGTCGCATACAAAGGTTGAAGCCGCGGAGCGACGATGCTTCCGGCGCAAAACGTGTTCCCCGCAAAGTCTGCCGGCTTTTCGCACCGCTTGAGTATCCGACGTCGGTAATCTATATGATGCGTGATGTTTGATGCGCCCCAAGGAGGGCGATATGAGAACCACACTGGCGATCGATGACGATGTCCTGGTCGCGGCCAAGGCCATCGCCCAGCAGCAGGATCGCAGCCTCGGCGAGGTCATCACCGATCTCGCACGGCGCTCGCTGCGCCGGCCTCAAGCCGGCGGCGAGCGTAACGGGATTCCTCTTCTGTCGCCTCGGCCGGATGCACCTCCTGTCACGCTTGAGACGGTCAACGCCTTGCGAGACGAACTGCCTTGACGTTCCTGCTCGATGTCAATGTACTGGTCGCGCTGATCGATCCTGGCCACGTCGCCCATGACGACGCCCATGGCTGGTTCGAAGTGACCGGTAACGGCGCATGGGCTACGTGTCCCATCACCGAAAACGGCGTCCTGCGCATCGTCGGCAACCAAAGATATCCCAATTGTCCCGGCTCGCCCGCCGTCGTTGCGCAAATCGTTAGCAAGTTGCGGACTCTGCACGGGCACAGCTTCTGGCCCGACGATGTGAGCCTGGTTGGCTCTGGCGATATCGATGCAGCGAAAATCCTGACCTCGGCACAGGTCACCGATACCTACCTTCTCGCGCTCGCCAAGGCGCGTGGCGGCCAGCTTGCAAGCTTTGACCGCAAGCTGTCGACGGCGGCTGTGAAGGGCGGGAAGTCTGCACTCCACCTGATTCCCACAAGGTAGACCACCGGGGTCTTAGTGTCTGTTCCCGCAGTTGAGGTAGGCGTAGCCGCGCAGCACCATCAGGCCGTTGCGCTCAGGCGCAAACGCGCGACCGTTGCTCGAAGGCCCGATTGTCTCGATATACCGCCTCTCATCGAAAGCGGTTGTTCTTGGGCTCCAGAAAGCCCGGCTCGGATTCTACACCGCGGCCACGATCCAAGGTCGCCTCAGCGTCGTTGGCCGGCTCGCGCTTCTTTCTGTTCCGGCCGCTTTTCCGGCGCCGGCCGTTTCGATGCTGCGCTCGCCGACAGTTGGATACGTGTGGATCGTCCCGACGCGGCTTGTGTCTGGCGCGCGGCTGCCTTGTCGGCGATGGTTCAATGGGTCGGCTATACCACTCCGGCCTCGTCGAAGGGATGAGGCGGCATGCCAGGAAAATCTGGCCCCCAGCATTGCAGCCACCCTTCCGCATATCGGCGCGTTATTGAATGCCAAGGCCCCTTGTGCCCTTTTTTGCGCAAACAGGATTTTTCCGTGTTGCCGGCCGACCGGCGGGGCAGGCCCCTCTGGGCACAAATGCCTTCCTGGCCAGATGCGCAGGTTGCCCAGGTCGTTGTCGGTCAAAGTTCGGCGAGAAAATCGCGGCGTCCAAGGGCAGCTCGGAATCGAGAGGGTCGAAGGCTTCGGCACGTCGAACAACATAGGCAGGTGGTCGAGCAAAGAGGTCAGTTTCCATTCGCGAGCGGCCCGAGAATTCGGACTCCCTGGCGGCGCGCGGCAAGTGCGAGCTTGCGATCGAGGGTGGCCAGCGGCAACTCGGTTTCGATTGCCAGCGCAAGATAGGCGGCGTCATAGGCGCTGAGCCCGTGCGAAGCCGCTAGCGTCAGCACCGCGCCGTCCGACCCGCCACCCGCATCCTCCAGCGGCAATCGGCGCAGCCGTGCCATGGTGGTGGCAGCTTCGCCCGCCGCGATGCGGCCACGCCGCTCGGCAATCAGTACGACGTTCCGCGCCTCGTGCCAGAACAGGGAAGGGACAGGCGCTGTTGTTCCCGGCAATTGTCGCATCAGGGCGGCCGCCGCCTCGCTGTCTTCATCAGGAAGAATCCAGGCAGCCGCCATGGAAAGGTCGACAACGAAAGGCATCAGACGATGATCGCCATCAAGCGCGGCGCCCTTCATCGCGCCAGGCCCGAATTTCGTCCTGCGTCACGGGCTTGGCGCGGGCGCGGGCAGCGCTGATCTCTTCGATCACGGCTTCGACGTCGTTGCGCCGTTGAATCCGCGACAGTTTAGCGATGGGATCGTTGCCGCGCGAAATAATCACCTCCTCGCCTGCTTCGACCCTTGAAAGCAGTTCCGAGAGATGCGTCTTGGCCTCGCCAACTTTCACCGTGATGGGCATTTCCTGTCCTTGTACGCGTCGGGGCCCTCGTGGCGAGCCGTGTTCATTACCGTTGAGCTGAGTGTGGATTACCCGACAATCGCTGTACACGACAATAGGCGCAATGCTGACACTTGGTCAAGGCTTGGTCAAGTCACTGGCCTGGACACTGGCGACCCCTCGCACGCCGCAAGGCGGGCCCTCTCTCAACAAGGTGAAATTTGTTCGTTCTGGTGGAACGGGGCTCATGATCGTGCGGGGTTATCTGGTTTTCGCGGATGCGGAGGCTTGCAACTTGTCGCGGTCAGCGCACTCCAGTGGATCGCGAGTGGCTATCTGACCATAATTTGCGGGGCATTCATCTTTGGGCGTGTCGCGCTTGGACGCGAAGCGCCGACATTCCTCGCCGTCTCTGTTGCCGTAAGACGACGTCCTGATCACGCGATCCTGTCACCCCTCTCTCGGTAAGGGCAAGATTCCCCAGGCCCGCGGCCCATCTGGACGGTTCGGCCTTGCCCCAATTGCCCTTTCAGCTGAAACGATTAGGGCGGAACGTTGCAAGCATGGGATGCGGATTGCCTGAGGCGATTTCTTTGGCAAGCAATTCGCCGACGATCAGTCCAAGCGTGGCGCCGCTGTGGCTAAAGGCGACGTGAAGCCCGGCAACGGTCTCGACGGAGCCAAGCACTGGCTCGCCGTCGCCAGGGATGGGCTTCGGGCCAACTGCATAGGTAGCGAGTTGGAGCCGCGGATTGCCCTCGAGCACGGCGCTGGCCTCCTCGAGCAGTCCTTTGACGGTCTTGTCGTGCACGGTGTAGGTTCCGTCGGAGTTGACCACGACTTCTTCCTCCGACCACGCCGAATCCAAAACAAGTGCGCCATCCGGCGTCGGGCGCACCGCCACGCGGGGCGTATTCAGCACGGCACGGAGCTCGGTCTTGATCGGCTTGGTCTTCAAGAGAAGTGAAATCGGGGTGGCGTCGGGGACATGAACTCCGATCTTCGCAAGCATGGCGGGCGTCGCTGGCCCAACGGCAAGCACCACTGCATCCGCCTCTAACGGCATACCGTCGGCAGTGACGACGCCACACGCGCGACCATCTGTGGTATCTATCCGCACGCGTCCAGCGTTCTGAACGAGTTTGCCGCCGCGGGAGCGGAACTCATTGAGCAGCAGATCGATCAGGCAGGGCAGGTCAACCCATCCTTCGCCAGGATTGAAAATGGCACCCTGCGGGGTGATGGCGCTGGCGTTGACGCCGGGCACCACTGCACCGACTTCGGCAGGGCCGATCAGAAGCGCGTGATAGCCAATATCCTGCTCCAGCTGGCAGATGGACGCGATCTGGTTCGTCTCATCATCCGCATCCCAGGTGAGGCCGCCGTCAAAGCGAAGCCACGATCCCGTTTCCGGCCTTGTGGCGGCCAGGGTCCGATAACGGTCGATGCCTGCAAGCCTCAAGCGGTGGTAGGCAGTGTCGGTACGTCGCGCTGAGTTCAGCCAGGAAAGTGAACGGCCGGATGCGCCATTGGCGGGCGCGCCGTCGTTGACAATGGTTACATCAACGCCAAGACGAGCAAGGTGCAAGGCGGAAGAGATTCCGAAGATGCCCGCGCCGATAACAACGACATGGCGGGGCTTTGGGAATGCAGTCATAGAGAAATCCTTCTTTGCAGAAGACGGGCTGGGGGTTGTTGGATCGCTGCAGAGTGCGGCGGAACTAGTAATCGGTGAGCTTCTTCATGTAGCGCCGGCCCTCAAGCATTGGCCGGCCGCGCAAACTGGCCAGCTCGTAGGCAAAACGCCATAGACTGTCGAAGAAGACCAAGGGCACGAGATAGGGTTTGATATGTTCGTACATACCGCTGAGGTCGAGTTCCGCTCCATCGAGCACCAGGATGTTTTCCCGGCTGCCGTACTTGAAAAGGAAATCGCGGGCGCGTTCGGAAAGGCTCCGCGTTTCGTCCAAACCCAGCAAGACCACGAAGCAAGCGTCCCGGTCCACCACCTCAAATGGGCCGTGAAAGAATTCGTTGGCGTGTATGGCTTGCGAGTCGTACCACTGCATCTCCATCAACACGCAGATGGCGTACGAATAAGCCGCACCATAGCTGGCACCGCCGGCCAGTGTGTAGATCGCTTTGCGCGGCGCGAAACGGGGTGCGAAGGCCTGAAACCGGGCGGCATAGGTCCGGTGCGCACGTTCGATCGCCGGCTGAAGATGGCTCAGGCTCATCAGCAGATCGGCGGTTAGCCCGGCATTTTCCCGAGCATCGATCAAGCCGGCGAGCAACATATAGAGCACGCCGTAATTGCTGCAGGCTGAATTGATTGCTTTGCCCGTCGTGTAGGAGGCCTGATAGGCGACTGCGTGGTCGACGGCGCGCGCGAGGGGCGACATCTGGTCGAGCGTCATACCGATTGTCGTTGCGCCTCGATTTCTTGCGTGATTTGCCGCTCGCACGGTCTCCTTGGTGGTTCCGGTCTGCGAGCAAAGGACAACGAGCGTGTCAGGCCCCAACCGTCGTGGGTCTCGGCAGACGAACTCATCCGCGTTGTAGATGTCGCAGGCGAATGTGCCGCTGTGACGGTCGACGAAGTATTTGCCTGCCATCATGATCGAGAGCGAGCCGCCGCACGCCACGAGGAATAGATGCGAAAACTGCCTCCCCGCCGTCGCGGTCAGGGCGCGTTCTACGTCGGCAGGCAGGGCGGAAATCATGAGCTTCCTCGTCTCGTTGACAAGCTTGGCCGGGGCACAATTGACAGGTAGTGCTGATTGTGCGAACGTTCTCATATCCTTTAAACTGAAAGTCATGCAATGGTCAAGATTGCCGCGATGGGCGATAACGTGGTCGATTGTTATCTTGCTCGCGGCGAGATGTTCCCCGGAGGAAACTGTCTCAATGTCTCGGTCTATGTCAGCCGCTTCGGCGGGCAGTCGGCCTATGTTGGAGCGATCGGCAAGGACCGGGCAGGGGACTTGATCCACGCCGCACTAGCGTCGGAGCGCGTGGACGTCACCCGATTGCGGCGCCTCGAAGGGCCGACCGCCTATTGCGTCATAGGTCACCGAAACGCCGATCGGATCTTCCTGGACTTCGACCTCGGCGTCTCGATGTTCACGCCGACGCAAGAAGATCTGCATTTTCTCTCGGGCTTTCAGGCCGTCCACATCGGCCAATCCAGCGGGTTAGACCCGTGGGTTGCCGCGGTATCGAGTAAATCCCTGTTATCTTACGATTTTTCTACACGGCGGGAGCCGGGACACCGGCGCGAGATTGGGCGCTATTGCTATCTGGCCTCCGTCTCGGGCGACGGTCTCAACGACGATAAATTGGCTGCAATCGTATCCGAACTGCTTGCATGTGGTTCAAAATGGGTTCTGGTGACTCGAGGTCGAGCTGGCGCGGTGCTTTACAGCGACACCGTCTCCTACAGCACCCCGGCGCGGCTGGTCGAACCCGTCGACACCTTGGGCGCGGGCGACACCTTCATCGCCAGAACGCTATTCGGCCTGCTCAGGGAAGAGGCGCCTCAGGACATCCTCGGTCATGCCGCGGAGGCAGCGGCCGCGACCTGCCGATACTACGGGGCGATTGGCCATGCGACAGCAATCGACATAGGGAAGATGACGCCGGAGATCCTCCGCGGAACTCTGCACGTGCAAGACGGAAAAACCGTTTAGGCGCGAAATTCTCCGGAACAATTGACGCGAGAAATGGACAATGCTAAAGGAAGTGATAACGTTCTCATTCATACTGAGCGCCGCCTAAGAGCGTTTTGATGGATAAGAGGAGAAGACATGCAAACGAGTTCGAGCAGGCGCCAACTGATGAAATCCGGTCTGGCGCTGACTATCGCGCTGGTGACAGGACTTGGCACGTTGGCCTCGTCAACACAGGCAAAAGCGGCCGACAACCCCTACAACCTCATCGACCCGGCGGTGATCAGCGTCGGAACCATGGGCGATGCGAAACCCTATGTCTTCACCGATGCCAACGGCAACTTCACCGGCTTCGATGCTGAACTCTTCCGCGACGTGGCGCGCCGGCTCGGGTTCAAGGAGGAGCAGGTCGTTTTCACCGGCCAGGAATTCTCGGCGCTACTTCCGTCTGTCGCCAACGGTCGCTTCGACGTCGCTGTCGCAGCCATTGGCACGACCGCGGAGCGCAAGAAGACCGTGGATTTTGGCGACGGCTATCTCGCCGGCTACCTGTCGATTATTTCGGCCGATCCGGCTCTGACGAGCAATGAGAGCACAGCGGGAAAGCGCATCGGCGTCATCCAGGGGACGCTGCAGGAGATCTATGCAGAGAAGAATCTCAAGGGCGACATCGTCAAATTCCCCGACAACAACACTGCGGTGGCGGCGCTGAACAACGGAACGATTGATGGCCATTTCACTGACTATGAGTCGGCCAAGCAGTATGTGGAGCGCTATAAGAACCTGAAGATAACAATGAACGTGCCGTCCTTCGATGCGCCCGCCGGCTTCGTCGTCAAGAAGGGCAACGACGCCTTCCGCGAGGCGCTGAATAAGGCGCTGCGAGAGGCCATGGACGACGGCACCTGGAAGCGGCTGCACGAAAAATGGTTCCCTGGCACCCCGATGCCGGATCAATATCTGCCCAAGAAGTAAATTCGCGCGACTTCGTTACAATTTTCCGGCCGGGCCCGTGAGCAACGGTGCCCGGCCGAGTTATAGATGGACTTGATATGAGCTGGTTCGATACCTTCTCGCGCAGCTTCCTAGATTTCCAGGCGATGGCAGAAGTTCTGCCAAACATGGTTATGGTGGGCCTCAAGAACACCCTGATCCTGGCCCTTGCCTCGACGTTTTTCGGGACGCTGATCGGTATCGTCCTCGCCGTCATGGGGATTTCCGAAAATCGGCCGCTCAAACTCCTTGCCCGAGTCTACACCGATATCTTCCGCGGGCTTCCCGCCATTGTCACGATCCTGATTATTGGCCAAGGCTTCGCGCGGTTGGGCCGAGATCTGTTCGGTCCATCGCCTTATCCGCTGGGCATTCTGGCACTCAGCCTGATTGCCGGCGCCTACATCGGAGAGATTTTTCGCGCCGGCATTCAGAGCGTCGAGCGTGGTCAGATCGACGCAACGCGCACTCTCGGTATGACGTACGGCCAAGGCATGCGCCTGGTGGTGATCCCGCAAGGCATCCGCCGCGTCCTGCCTGCACTGGTCAACCAGTTCATCGGTAACGTCAAGGACTCCAGCCTGGTCTATTTCCTTGGCCTTCTCGCCTCCGAACGCGAACTGTTCCGCGTCGGCCAGGACCAGGCCGTGCTGACCGGCAACTTGTCACCGCTCTTGCTGGCCGGCGTGTTCTATCTCGTGATCACGGTGCCGCTGACCCACCTCGTCAATTACATCGACGCGCGCATGCGCGTCGGCAAACGTATCACCGCTGTGCAGAGCGGCCTCAAGGAAGTCGCCGAGCTTGCCGAAGCCGTCGTGCCGGGCTCAGCGAAGTTGCCCGTAGCGGCGGCCACGCGCTTCAAGGGCGGCGGCATCGAGGTCAAGAATATCGACATGGCCTATGGCGCCGTCCAGGTGCTCCATGACGTCAGTCTGAAAGTGGAGCCCGGGACTGTCACCTGTCTCATCGGGCCGTCCGGCTCGGGCAAGTCGACCTTGCTGCGTTGCCTCAACCGCCTCGTAGAGTGTCGAGCCGGTGACATTCTACTCGATGGCGAAAGCATCTACAAACAGACCCCTGACCAACTCCGGCGGCGCGTCGGCATGGTTTTCCAGCAGTTCAATCTGTTCCCGGACCGCAGCGCGCTCGCCAACATCACCCTGGCGCTGCGCAAAGTTAAACGCATGTCGCGGGAGGAGGCTGAGGGCGCCGCCCTAGCCAGGCTGCATGAAGTCGGACTGCTGGAGCGCAAAGACCATCGGCCGGCCAATCTCTCGGGCGGGCAACAGCAGCGGGTGGCCATCGCGCGTGCGCTCGCCCTCGAACCCGAAATTATGCTGTTCGACGAAGTCACCAGCGCCCTCGATCCGGAATTGGTCAAAGGCGTCCTGAACTTGATGGCCGATCTCGGTCGGGGCGGGATGACGATGGTGGTCGTAACACACGAGATGAATTTCGCCCGCAAGGCCGCGAACCAGGTCGTATTCATGGACGAGGGCCGGATCGTCGAGGTAGGGCGACCTGAGGACCTTTTCGACAATCCGCAGAGCCCGCGTCTTCGGCGCTTTCTGTCGGAGGTGCTGTGATCTAAATGGTTTGTGCGCAACGGCGGGTGCTGCAGTGTTCGGCCTTGCGGGTGTGCCTAACTGGTCGGCGGGACTGGCTGAGTGACTCAAAGATCCAAGAACGCAACTATCATCGAAGTCGCTCGCCGGGCTGGAGTGAGCTCCGCCACGGCTGGGCGTGTTCTTGGTGGCTACGGCTACAGCAGCCCTGAGGTCCAGGAGAAGGTGCGCGCCGCAGCAGCTGCGCTGGGTTATCGCCCCAATCGCGTCGCCAAAGGTCTGATCACCGGTAAGACGCAGACTATCGGGGTGGTCGTGGGCGACATCGAAAGCCCATTCTATGCAAGCGTGCTGCGCGGAATAGGGGACGTCGCGCGCCGCGGCGGTTTCGGGGTTATCGTTACGAATAGTGACGAAAATGCCGAACTCGAGCGAGAGGCGGTGCAGCTGCTGCTGGAAAAGCAGGTAGACGGTTTGGTCGTTTCGTCGACCTTCGTGAACGAGCCGGATCATCTTCGTGAGGCAGTCGCAGCCCGCTGTCCCGTCGTGCAGTTCGACCGCATTGTGGCGGGCCTGGAAACCGATTCGGTCGTAGTCGACAACGTTTCTGTAACGCGAAACAGCGTCGCGGCGATGATCGCGGCCGGACACAGCCGCATTGGAATACTGGCGGAACTTGGGCCGGACCAACGCGATGATGTTGGCTCCTTTGTGGCAAACGCTGATCTCTCCAGCTCGGACGTTCGCTACCATCATCCAAGCTGGCAACGGTTGTTGGGTTATCTCGAAGCCCATCGCGCCGCGGGCATTTCGCCGGATCTGCAGTTGATCCGCCGTGTAGCGGTCTATTCCAGCGAGGCAGCCCGCAAGGAGGCACTCGATCTGCTGACAATGCGCAATGCGCCGTCCGCCCTGTTTACCGCCGACGGTGTGATGTCGACAGGCGTTCTGGAGGCGACATCCGCACTGAAGCTTGCGATTCCGGGAGACGTTTCGCTGCTTTGCTTCGACGATCTCGACTGGATGCAGTTCGTGGCCCAGGGTATCACAGCCATCGCACAGCCGGCGCATCTGGTCGGCGCGACGGCGGCCGAGCTTCTCTTGAAGAGGCTCGCAGGAGACACCGCATCTTTTGAACACCATGTCCTCGCGGCCCGCTTGGTGAACCGTAATTCGATTGCGGTTCATCTCAACCGCAAGGCCCCTGATCCGGCCGCGACGGTTTAGCTGGAGCGGAACTGCACCGCCTCTTTTGTCCAGGTCGATCCCATGCAACGGCTGAATGAGAGCTCGAACCTACTGCTGGGTAGGACTGTTGTTGCTTGTGATGCGCAGCGTGAGCTGCGCCAGAATCGGCGAGCGCATCCGGGTCGGAAATGCAAATCACTTGCAGTCGCAGCGCTACGGCTTGGTCATTGAACGCAAGGCTGCCCCGATTTGGTTCCGCGACGGGGTAGAATCAGAGATCAAGCAAAACGTCGCCTTGCGGGCGGCTGCAGCACGCCAGGACGTAGCCTGCCGATTTTTGTTCCAATGTCAGCCCGCCTAGGTCGTCCATGACGACTTCGCCGGACAGCTTGGCAATCCGGCACGTACCGCAAATCCCTTGCTGGCAAGCGGTGGGAACGTAGACCCCACATTGGCGCGCCGCTTCCAGCAAGGTCTCTCCGGGCGCGCAGTGATGCGCAATGCCGGAGAGGGCGAAGCGGACCGAAGACGAAATCTTTGGAGCCAACGCCGAGCGCGAAACGTTGCCGCCTCCGAAGCTCTCTTCATGATACTGGGAAGGAGCGAGGCCGATTGCGCCGAGGCAGCTGCGCGCCGCCTTCATGTAGGATTCCGGCCCACAGGCAAACACCGTGCGGCTGTGGAGATCGGGAACCAAGGTCAGGAGCATCTCACTATTCATTCGCCCGGTTGGACCCGTCCATGCCGGGTCTTCCTGACTGCAAATGCAAGTCACTTGAACATTGGGAAAGCGAGCGGCAAGTGCGTCCAGTTCTAGCCGAAAGATGATGTCGCCCGGCGTTCTCGCACTGTGAATGAAGCGGATATCCTGGTCGGCTGCGCGGTCGGTAAATGCGCGCAGCATCGACATGACGGGCGTTATCCCGCTGCCACCCGAAAGGAAAAGGGACTTTCCGTGCGGCAGATCGTCGAGATTGAACGAGCCGAGCGGCCCTTCGATCTCGATCCCATCGCCGGGCTTCAAATTGTCATGCAGCCAATTCGAAACGAGCCCGCCCGGCGTTCGTTTCACGGTAATCTGCAGGTCGAGCGGTCGCGTCGGCGGTGACGAAACAGAGTAGGAGCGCGTCACTGCGGCACCGTCGATCGTAAGGTGCACCAGAACATACTGGCCAGCGCTGAAGCAGAACATCCGATCTGAAACGGCTGTGAGAACGAATGTTTTCACATCGTGCGTTTCGTCGATCACGCGCCGGCAGAGCACAAGTTGCGGCGTGCTCTGGGCCCAATGCCGATGACGCTTCGTCGGGACGAAGCCGGAAGGCCCAAAGGCGGCGTGTGCGTTCATCATTCAACTCGGGTTTGAAGTCGAGCCAAGATGCCATTTCAAAACCCGCTGAACAGCCGCGCAATCCTACCTTTATGATCGGCAATTTCGATTAAACTTCCAGTGACATGACAGCCACCTGGAGAGCTCGGATGCCTTTGCGAATGATGGGTTCGTGTTTGCGGCGCGCAAGTATCGCGGTATGGACTGGCTGGTGCAGCGTCGGCGCTCCCTCGACGAGGAACGATGGGAGTTCAGCTGTGAACCTGCGCGCATCATCGCTGCGCATGTAGCAGGTGCCGCCCGTTCGCCGCAGCATGATCTCCGCAAGAGTTTCCGATCCCGTCGAAAGCCGGCAGATCGCCAGTTGGGCCAGCAGTTCTGCGTGCGTCTTTTCCAGCACGGCGGTGTAGCCCGGGCGAATGTAGGTTTCAGGGTCGACGTCGGACAGCGTTCTGGCAGCCGTCGAAACCATTACATATTCCTCCACCATCAGATGTTCGTAGGCGATCTCAGGCAGATAGCGAGGCGCATAAAGGACGGCGATATCCAGATTTCCCATGCTTAGGTCGCTGACCATCTGGTTCGAATAATCTGACTCGACATGGATCGAGGATTTTGGAAGCGCCTGGCACAATGTCTCGACCCATCCGGGCAGGACCGAGCGGGTCATGCCCACCTGTGCGGCGATGCGCAAGGTGCCCTCGAAGCGGTTGAACGCTCGTACGTCGTGTCGAGCTTGCGACCAGGTCGACAGCAAGGACCTGGCGTAGGCCTCGAACCGCCGCCCTGCGGCTGTCGGCTCAGCACCGGCGCGCCCGCGCTGAAAGAGCTCCGACCCGATCGCACTCTCCAGATTCTTGATGCGGGTGCTGATCGTCGACTGGGTCAGTCCCAACCGATCGGCGGTGCGGTTGAAGTTTCGCGACTCGATGATGTCGAGAAAGGTTTCGATGTGATCTAGCTGCACGCGACCTCCGATCGAAAAAGTCGATCATATTGCGCAGGATCATAAGCTTGATCAAACAATACTCAAGGCTGAAGCTGGACTCGGTGAAATCGGCCGGCAGATCGACCAGGCTGAAGCTACGGAGCTGAGCAACGTGTTCATAGTCGACTGCGATTGTCACAATTACTGGTCAAGCGCGACCGTGCTGGAGCCTTACCTTTCCGGCCTATGGAAGGACATGTTCGTTGAAGGCGAGAAGACAGGTCCCGTTGGCGCCTTCCCGCATGGCCATCGTCCCTGGTTTCATCCGCAGGACTTCTCCCGCAAGGACGTCCGTCCGAAGACGGAAGCCGACAACTATCTCATCATGAAGGAGAAGCACCTCGACAAGTACAAGGTCGATGTGGCGATCCTGACTGGCGATGAGCCGATCGAGGCTTCCACTCTCGCCAATCCCTATTATGCCAGCGCCCTCGTCAGCGCCTATAATGACTACCAGATCGACCAATGGCTGCCGAAGGACGACCGCTTCATGGGCTCGATCATCATCGCGCCACAGGATCCGAAGCTCGCGGCCGCCGAGATACGCCGCCTGGGCAATCATCCGCGCATGGTTCAGGTTCTTGCCTCGCAAGGCTCCGTCAAGCCCTATGGCGATCCGTTTTACCATCCGATCTACGAAGCATGCGCCGAGGTGGGGCTGCCCTTTGCCATACATCTGGGCGGCCATGGCGGCGTGAATTCGACTGCGATCGCTCCTGCGCCGACGACATTCTTCTGGGAGACCCATGCTATCCTGCACATGTCGGCAATTTCGCATGTCGCAAGCATGATTGCGCATGGCGTCTTCGAAAAATGGCCGGACCTCTACTTCGTGGTCATCGAATGCGGCGTCGCCTGGGTGCCGTCGGTGCTGTGGCGCCTGGACGCAGATTACAAAGCCCTACGAAAAGAGACGCCATGGCTGAAGATGCTGCCTTCCGAATATTGCCGGCGCAACATCCGCTTTTCCACACAGCCGCTGGAGCAGCCCGCAAATATTCAGCATCTCTGGTCCACTCTCGAAGCGATGGACGGTGAAAACACGCTGATGTTTGCCTCCGACTATCCGCATTGGGACTACGACGATGCCAACACGCTGCAAATCCCTCCTGCCTGGAAGAACAAGATCATGGGGCTGAACGCGCTGGAGGTCTACAAGCGCATCCCCCGCGCGCAAGCGGCGAATGCCGCCTGAGGAAGCACACGATGCCCGAGAAGACATACATCTGCAGAGTCGACGAGATCGAAACCGGATCTCCCTTCATCGCCAAGATCCGCAGCCTTTCGGTCGGCGTTTTTCGCATCGGAGATTCATTCCACGCGCTGCTGAATGTTTGTCCGCACCGTGGAGCTCCGCTTTGCGAGGGGCCGCAATGCGGAACAACTGCACCGGTCGAAGAGGCGCAATTCATCTATCACCGCGAAAACGAGATCGTGCGCTGCGCCTGGCATGGCTGGGAATTCGACATCAAATCAGGCGCGGCCCTGGTCGATCCGTCCGTTCGCGCGCGCACATTTCCAGTCACTGTCGAGGCGGGCAGCATCTATGTGACGGCCTGATTGAGGTGCGGATTTCAGCAGTCAGAAGAAAGGGTGATCGCAGCTAACAAGCAGATTTCTACACAGGGTGCGTGACGAACAATAACGCGGAAAATCCGCAATGGGAGAGTCAAATGTCAGAATCTGAATACAAGCTTGGTATCGCTCAAAGCCTGATTGGTCGCGGCAAGATTTCCCGTCGCGACTTCATTCATCTTGGGCTGGCCGCTGGGCTGACGCTCACCGCTGCGGACAAGCTCTTCGTCAGCACGGCTCGGGCCGAACCGCTGCAGGGCGGCTTCGCCAAGCTGGGCATGGCACATGGCGCAACGACAGATTCGATCGATCCAGCCGGCTACCTGGATACGTTCACACAGACCGCGTTCTCGGGCTCGATGTCCAACAGCCTCACCGAGGTCGACGCGAAAGGCAACGTCCAACCGGACCTTGCCGAGAGCTTTGAATCGTCGGACGGGGCCAAAACCTGGGTCTTCAAGCTACGCAAGGGCGCAACCTTCCACAATGGCAAGAATGTCACGGCGGACGACGTCGTGGCTTCGCTGCGCTATCATATGGGCGACGAAACCAAGTCGGCGGCGAAGCCACTGCTTGAGCCTGTGGCGAGCATCAAGGCGGATGGCCCGGAGACGGTTGTCTTCACGTTGAAGAGCGGCAACGCCGATTTCCCCTACATCATGAGTGACTACCATCTGGTCATCATGCCGTCCAAAGACGGCAAGGCGGATTGGGGATCGGGCGTTCGCACCGGAGCTTTCGTGCTCGAGAATTTCCAGCCCGGCGTTTCGGCCAAACTCAAGCGCAATCCGAACTATTTCAAGAACGGCAAACCCTACCTCGATGAGGTGGAGTTCATCGCCATCACCGATCTCGCCGCCCGCATGGCCGCGCTATCGACAGGGGAGGTGGACTATATTGGCCGCGCCGACCTCAAGACACTCGGCATGCTGAAACGCAACCCCAAGGTGGAGATCGTCGAGGTCACCGGCTATGGGCACTATACCTTACCGATGAATGTCACGATGGCGCCGTTCGACAATCCGGACGTCCGAATGGCTTTGAAATGGGCGATCGACCGTCAGGAGATCGTCGACAAAATCTTTCTCGGTCACGCCACCGTGGCCAACGACAACCCGATCGCGCCGGCGATCAAATTCGCCACCAATCCGCAGCCGCAGCACAGTTTCGATCCGGAAAAAGCCAAGCATTACCTGAAAAAGGCAGGAATGGAAAAACTGAAGGTGGACCTCTCGGTCGCCGATGCCGCTTTTGCAGGCGCGGTGGATGCGGCTGCGCTCATCCGCGAGACGGCAGCCCAGTGCGGCATCGACGTAAACGTCGTACGTGAGGCCGAGGACGCCTACTGGGACAACGTCTGGCTCAAGAAACCTTGGTGCGCTTCGTATTGGAGCGGTCGCGCGACAGCCGACTGGATGTTCACGCAAGCCTTTGCCGCAGACTCCAGCTGGAACGAGTCGTTCTGGAAGAATCCCCGCTTCAACGAGTTGCTTGTCCAGGCGCGCGCCGAAACGGACGAGGCCAAGCGGGCGGCAATGTATGCCGAGATGCAGCAACTGACCCATGATGATGGCGGCAGCATCGTGCTGGTCTTCAATAATTTCGTCAGCGCCAAATCCAACAAGCTCGCACATGGCGAAGTGGCGCCGAACTGGGAGAATGATGGATTGAAGATGGCCGAACGCTGGTGGATCGCCACTGCGTGAGATTGCGGGCTGGACCCGCGATGGCTATTGGGCTCCGGCTTGCAGCCGCGGGCCCTGCCTGGTGTGGCAGGGCAGCGACGGCAACGGGAAACGCGTGCAAATGAACCCCGTCGCAAGAACGGTCCTGCAACGCCTTGGCCTCGGCCTGGTCACGCTGTTCATCGTGTCCATCATTATCTTCTCTGCGATTGCAATGCTGCCGGGCGATTTCGCCAAGGCGATGCTCGGCCAATCCGCGACACCCGAAACGGTCGCCGCCTTCCAGCGAGAAATCGGCATCGACCGTCCGCCTGTCGAGCGCTACTTCGTCTGGGTCGGGCAAATGCTCCACGGTGATTTCGGCTCTTCATTCGCCAGTCGCACCGGGTACCGGCGTACCGTCGCCGAGATCATCGCGCCACGCCTCTACAATACGATGTTCCTTGCATCGATGACCGCGCTGATTGCAGTTCCGCTAGCCCTGGGACTGGGCATCCTCGCTGCGCTCTACCGCAATGGCTGGTTCGACCGGCTGGTGAACGCAGTGACGCTGACAACGATTTCGTTCCCGGAGTTTTTCGTCGCCTATATGCTTGCCTATCTCGTCATCTCGCGCGACACGTTCATCGGATCCGAGTTCGCACAATCACTGCCACACTGGCTTGCGGTCTCATTGAACTGGATACTCAATGCAGTTCCCAAGTTCCCGACATTGTCGAATGTGAACGACCAGACGCCGTTTTGGGAGCATGTTTGGAGAGTAGCCTTGCCGGCGATCACGCTTACGCTCGTCATCGTCGCCCATATGATGCGCATGACACGAGCGGCGATCATCAACATGCTGGCAAGCCCCTATATCGACATGGCGCGTCTCAAGGGAATGTCGCCCATGACAATCGTACTCAGGCATGCGTTGCCCAACGCATGGGCTCCGATCGTCACTGTGGTGGCGTTCAATCTGGCTTATCTCGTCGTCGGAGTGGTCGTGGTCGAAGTGGTGTTCGTCTATCCCGGCATTGGTCAGCTGATGGTTGATGCGGTCAAATCCAGGGATGTTCCGGTTGTCCAGGCCTGCGCCCTGATTTTCGCGGCGACCTATATCCTCCTCAATCTAACAGCCGACATCATTTCCATCGCCACCAATCCCAGGCTCCTGCATCCACGATGACCAGCTACGAACCCATCGCTCAGGTTCACAGGCTGAGGCGCTCGCGCGTCACCCGGGCCAAAACGGCGCTGAAGAAGGCACCCTTCAGTGCCTGGTTCGGCATCCTCGTGATCATCGGCTATGTCATCGTTGCGATCTTCGCGCACTGGATCGCCCCATATGGCGAAACGCAGGTCTTCAGCGAAGCCTTCGCGCCGTGGAGCCAGCAGTTCAAATTGGGAACCGACCAGCTCGGCCGCGATATGCTCACACGCTTGATTTATGGTGCGCGCAACACCATCGGTATCGCCGTCGCGACGACACTGTTGTCCTTCGCAGTCGGCGTCTCGCTAGGCCTTCTAGCCGCATTGTACAGAGGATGGCTCGACCAGATACTGTCGCGTGCGGTGGACGTGTTGATGTCGATCCCAAGCCTGATCTTCGCCCTGGTGCTGCTTTCGATCTTCGGCTCGTCGATCACCAGCCTGATAATCATCATTGCGCTGCTCGATTCCACCCGTGTCTTTCGGCTCGCACGCGCTGTCGGGCTTAACGTGGCAGTAATGGAATACGTCGAAGTGGCGCGATTGCGCGGCGAAGGCCCGAAATGGATCATCGCCAAGGAAATCCTTCCCAACGTGATGCCCCCGCTGGTCGCGGAATTCGGCTTGCGATTTTGCTTCGTATTCCTCACGATCGCGGCACTGTCCTTCCTGGGCGTCGGTATTCAGCCACCGACCGCCGATTGGGGATCGATGGTGCGCGAGAATGCGACCCTGATCACCTACGGCGATGTCACGCCGCTGCTGCCGGCCGGCGCGATTGCCCTCCTCACTGTCTCCGTGAATTTCGTCGTCGACTGGTTCCTCCACGCAACAAGTGGGTTGCGGGATGAAAAATAGCGCCCCCGGATTGCGCGAAAAAGGCAAGGATCTGCTTCAGATCCGCAATTTGCATGTGGAGGGTTTCTCGGATGAGCGGTGGCACCCCATTGTCCGCGGGGTCGATCTGGCGCTGAAGCGGGGGGAGGTTCTTGGCCTGATCGGCGAGTCAGGTGCCGGAAAATCCACCATCGGCCTCGCCGCGATGGGCTACGCCAAGCCGGGCTGCCGGATCACAAAGGGCTCGATCCTGTTCGACGGTATCGATCTTCTGGCAATCAGCGAAACAGGACGTCGCCGCCTCCGAGGCTCGCGCATCGCCTATGTCGCGCAAAGCGCCGCGGCCTCTTTCAATCCAGCCCACCGACTCCTCGATCAGACTGTCGAAACTGTGGTGGCTCATGGGATTGCCAGCCGAGAAAAAGCGAACCGGAGTGCGGTCGATCTCTATCGCCGTCTTCAGCTTCCAGATCCGGAGACCATCGGCTTTCGCTATCCTCATCAGGTTTCCGGCGGACAGTTGCAACGGGCAATGACCGCGATGGCAATGGCTTGCCATCCGGACCTCATCGTCTTCGACGAACCAACGACAGCGCTCGATGTGACGACACAGGTCGAAGTTCTCGCCTCCATTCGCAATATCGTGGAGGAATTCAACACCGCTGCAATCTATGTGACGCATGACCTGGCGGTGGTGGCGCAAATGGCGGACCGCATCATGGTTTTGCGCCATGGACTTACCGTGGAGGAGGCAGAAACGCGCCAGATGCTCGCCTCGCCCAGCCAGGAGTATACCAGAACGCTCTGGGCCGTGCGCAAGCTCGCAAAGCCCGAAGTTCCGGCCGATGACTATCTGCTCACGATAGACAACGTCACGGCGGCCTACGGCCAAGCGGTCAAGGTGCTCCAGGATGTCTCCATCAAAGTTCCACGTGGAAGAACAGTGGCCGTGGTCGGCGAATCCGGTTCCGGGAAATCGACGCTCGCCCGCGTCGTTACCGGCCTGCTGCCACCGCTTTCGGGGTCGATTTCCTTTGCCGGCCAGACCCTTTCCAAGACCCTGAAGACGCGCCCAAAAGAGATCCTGCGCCGCATACAGATGATTTATCAAATGCCCGACAACGCACTAAATCCGCGCCAGACGGTCGAAGAAGTCATAGCACGGCCGCTTGAGTTCTATCTTGGCCTCCAGGGTGCGCAGAGGGACCGGCGGATCGACGAACTCATGCACATGGTCGAGATGAGCGAAACTTACCTTGACCGTCTGCCGGCCGAACTATCGGGGGGTCAGAAGCAGCGCGTTTGCATCGCTCGGGCCTTGGCCGCCGACCCGGAACTCATTATCTGCGACGAAATCACGTCCGCGCTCGACCAGATTGTGCAAGAGGAAATCCTGAAGCTGTTAATGCGGCTTCAGCGCGACTTCGGCATGAGCTACATTTTCATCACCCATGACATTGCCACCGTGCGGGCCATCGCCGACGAAATTGTGGTCATGCACCAGGGTAAAGTCGTTGAGCAGGGATTAAAGAGCGAAATTCTCACGCCGCCGCATGCCCCCTATACCGAACGGCTTTTGTCCTCCGTGCCGGAAATGGATCCGGACTGGCTCACAAGGCTGCTCGCCACCCGGAGGATGTGATCGTCGGGCAGAATGTTCTTCCATATCGCCACGATTTACAGCTGCGCGGTGGGCCCTTGGCGAAGCAGCGCTCGATCGCAAACGGACAGCGCCCATCGCCCATCAATACAAGGATAGCGGCCCTTTGCCGTCACTCGGTTTTCTGAGAGCATGATGGACTACGTGTGATCCGGGAGCCGAGATTCCATGCCAACAAGAATCGATGCTGGTGAAGCGCGCCGGTGGTTTGCCGAAGACCTGCGTGTCTCGTCCCCAGTCTTGCACAACACTGCTGTCATCGAGGCCTTCGCAAAAGTTCCGCGCGAACACTACCTTGGCAACGGGCCATGGCGTATCCATTCGAGATTGCAGATCGGGGCGGTCCATACCAGCCCTTCAGCCGCACTTCATGAGATTTACCACGACGTTCTGGTCTCACTTGACGAAAAGTGCGGACTAAACAGCGGTTTGCCGTCGCTTTGGGCCTTGGTTTTTGACCATATGAACATCGCTCCCGGCCAGACCGTCCTTCAGGTAGGCGCCGGTGTCGGCTATTTCACCGCCATCCTCGCTGAACTGACGGGTTCTGAAGGACGCGTGATTGCCTATGAGATCGACGAAGAACTCGCCCGGCGCGCGCAAAGCAATCTTGCTCATTATGCCCATGTCGACGTGATTTTCGGTGATGCAACGCAGGCAGTTGATCTGCCAGACCTCGATGTCGTTGTCGCCTTTGCCGGAGTGACGCACGTGCCGGAACGGTGGCTTTCAAATTTGTCCGACGCTGGCCGGATGGCGCTGCCGTTCACGGGCGAAGATCAACGAGGCTTCATGATGCTTCTGGAAAGGGCTGGCGATACCTTTCCCGTACGGCCACTTGTGCCATGCGGGTTTTACCCCTGCAGCGGAGCCAGGCGCAGTGACGAAGAAAAGGCCTTGAAGGCTGCCCTCAAGGGGGCCCGAGGCAAAGTCACCGGTCTCGCGCAATATCATCGAGGCCGACCAGCAAACGGCATCGAGAACGCTTGGCTGGTGACTGAGACGTACTGGATTTCGAAGGCCTAGAGATCGACATCAATGTCGGGTGACGCCGTCGTGGCGTGCGGCACGGCTTTCCAAGGGCGATCCATCCGTCGGGAGCAGTCCTGGGCATTGTCATTGCGTCCGAAATTTCCCCGGTCCGCGCGTGGGGATTGCAGCCGCGGTCCTGGCCGGCTGCAGCACAGGCTTCCTCTTGTCCGACGACTGACCAGACCCATCCCGTGCAACACGATCCGCCGAGACGTCTCCGACCAGCGACGCAAGTTCAGTCTCGTCGAGCGTCTCGGTCTCGAGCAGCCTGCGTGCCGCCCTTTCCAGCACGTCGCGCCGCGCGGTGAGCAGGTCGACGGTTCGTTCGAATGCGGCCGCCACAATGTCGCGTACTTCCGCGTCGATGGCATCGGCGGCGGCTTCGCCGTAATCGTGCTCGCGCGGTCCGCCGGCGAGCGGGTTGGGGCTCAGGAAGGAGCGTGGGTCTTTTTCCAGCGCCACGTGCCCGAGTTTTGCCGACATGCCGTAACGCGTCACCATGGCGCGCGCTATGTCGGTTACCTTGGCGAGATCATCGGCGGCTCCGGTAGACAGATGGCCGAATACGATCCATTCGGCCGCCCTGCCGCCAAGCAGCACCGCCATCTTGTTGTCCAGCTCCTCGCGTGTCATCAGGAAGCGGTCCTCGGTCGGACGCTGGATAGTGTAGCCGAGCGCGCCGACGCCGCGCGGTATGATCGACACCTTGTGCACCGGGTCGACGCCAGGCAGCGCCATGGCTACCAGCGCATGACCCATTTCATGATAGGCGACGATCTCGCGCTCCTTCGGATTCAGGAGCCGGTTGCGCTTCTCCAGTCCCGCGACGATGCGCTCCACCGCATTGTTGAAATCGACCATCGTTACCGCATCCGCCTTGCGGCGCGTGGCGAGCAACGTCGCCTCGTTCACAAGATTGGCCAGGTCAGCGCCGGTGAAACCGGGCGTCAGCGCGGCCACTTTTTCCGCATCGACGTCCGTCGCCAGCTTGGCCTTGCTCATGTGGACCTCCAGGATCTTGATGCGGCCTTGCTTGTCGGGCCGGTCGACCAATACCTGGCGGTCGAATCGGCCGGCGCGCAGAAGGGCCGGGTCAAGGATTTCAGGACGGTTCGTTGCGGCCAGCAGCACGACGCCGATCTGTGGGTCGAAACCGTCGAGTTCGACCAGAAGCTGGTTGAGCGTCTGCTCCTTTTCGTCATGCCCGCCGACCATAGTCCCGCGGGCGCGGCCAAGAGCGTCGAGTTCGTCGATGAATATGATGGCGGGAGCCTTGGACCGCGCCTGCTCGAAAAGATCGCGCACACGCGCGGCCCCGACCCCCACGAACATCTCGACGAATTCCGAACCGGAGATCGAAAAGAACGGAACCTTGGCTTCGCCCGCGACGGCCTTGGCAAGCAGGGTTTTGCCCGTGCCCGGCGGCCCGACCAGCAGCACGCCCTTTGGCATGCGTCCTCCGAGGCGGCCGTATTCGCCCGGGTTCTTGAGAAAATCCACGATCTCCTGCAGTTCGGCCTTGGCCTCGTCGACCCCCGCCACATCGTCGAAGGTCACGCCCGTATTGGCTTCGACATAGATTCTGGCCTTGCTCCTGCCAATTTGCATCAAACCCCCGACGCCGCCGTCCATGCGCCTTAGAAGCAGCATCCACAGGCCAAAGAAGACGACCACCGGCACAACCCAGGAAAGCAGGTCGCTCAGGAAGGTGCTTTCGACCTGGCCAGTCACAGTGACGCCGTGTTCCTGCAGGTCACGGGCGAGGTTCGGCTCGACGCGTGTGGTGATAAACAGCGGCCTGCCGTCTTGCGGCTCCTTGAAGCGGCCCTGGATGAATCGGTCCGAAACCTGCACCTCGGCGATTTTGCCGGCGTTCAGCAGGGTCTCGAACTGGCTGTACGGTATCTGGGCGACGTGTTGCGTCGTGGCATAGATATACTGGACGACCATCACGCCCACGAATGCCGCGATCCAATACCAGATATTGAACTGGGTCTTTCTGTTGCTCATGTCCATGGCGGCCTCCACAGGGAAACGGATATAGGTCGCCCAGCCCGCGCGGCATCGGTGTAGGCCAGATCCGGCGCAAAAAAGTGGGACGCCCCAGACCGGCCGGTGACGACAATGGGTCTGTCATTGTCCTTTCCTGTGCGGCATGCCCGGCGCGCCTGTCTTGCCGTTTTCCTCCGCCGGATAGACCCCCTTCAAGACGTCGTTGAAATGATGGCTGACGGCCGCATTGCACTCGCAGGCATGCGAGCGCAGCCCTTCTGGACTGCGTACCGCAAGCCGGGAGCGCCGGGTTTCGATGACGCCGCGCTGCCTCAGGTCTCGAATGACCCGGCTCAGATAGGAGCGGCCGACCCCCAGCATCGTTGCAAGCTGTTCCTGCGTCACCGCCAGGTTTTCGGCGCCCGTCCGTTCTGTCGCGGCCAACAGCCATCTTGCCGTGCGCTGTTCGATCGAATGCGCTGCGCTGCAGGCGACGGATTGGAATACCTGCGCCATCAGGCAATCGGCGTAGCGGGCAAACAGGTGACGCAATGTCAAGGACCGCAATTTGGCTTCTTCGAGATGGTGCAGGTCGATCCTGAAGAATGAACCGCCGAGTTGAACTTCGGCCCGTGCATACGCCGGAAGTCTCCCTTGACTGACGATGCCGCCGACCGCTCCTTCACGTCCGATGAGCGCAGTCTCGATCGCTCGCCCGTCGCTCAGCACGACGCGGTAGGAGACCAGGGCCGATCCGCGAGGGAAGTAGGCGTAACGGACTGCATCGCCTGGCTCGTGCAGCAAGGTCCCGGCGGGCGCCGACCATTGTTCGAGCCTCCGTTCCAGGATCTCCCAGTCGTCGGCTCTGAGGGCCCGAAGCAGGTTGTTTCCGATCGGGTCTGGTTGTTTTCGAGGGTTCTCCATCGCGCTCCTCCTTCCGAATGGCGGCGTTTACAACGGACGGCGCGGAGAAATGTTCACAAGTGCGCAGACGAGGCGGGCGCGGCTATCTACACATTGCACAGGGGCGCTGATCCAGGCCTCACCGAGCGCGAGCCGTGGTGCATCGGCTTCCAGGCAGACCGACGGCTGCTGAGGGAAGAAAAATGCCGGCGACTGGATTCCGCGGCGTGGCGCCTCGTGCACGCCAAAAACTGCAACTCCCTGCAGCAAGGCGTGAACATGAGCGTCAGTGACCGGTCCAATCCAGGGGCCAACGGCCTGCTTCGACTCTATGTCGCCGGCGATGGGCCGGGCGCCCGCCGGGCGCTGGAAAGCCGTCTGAGGATAGTGGAGGAGTTGGCCGGCGGTATCGAAATCCAGGTCGTCGACGTCCTCGCGCATCCTGAAGAGGCGGAAAGGGCCGGCATTCTGGCGACGCCGACGCTCTCGGATGAGTCAACCACTCCTCCGCGCCGGCTGATTGGCGACATCAGCAACATCGCTCAGGTTCTCGACTATTTCGGTTATCGCAAGAAGGACAGTGGCTATGACCACAGCTGAAGAGATCCTCATCGATCCTGTGCTCGAACGCGTCAGGACCGGTATCGAGGCATTCGACGATCTTGTGATGGGCGGCCTGCCGCGCGGGCGCACCACCATCGTCGGAGGCACGCCGGGCAGTGGCAAGACTGTGTTTGCGACGCAGTTTCTGGCCCACGGCATCACCGTGCTCGACGAGCCCGGCGTCTTCGTCACGTTCGAGGAATCGCCGGTCGAGATCGAGGTCAACATGGCCAGCTTCGGCTGGGACATCCGCCGTTGGCGCGAGATGAACAAGCTGGTCTTCGTCGACGCCAGCCCGCGTGACCACGACCAGATGATTATCGGCAATTTCGATTTGTCAGGTTTGCTGACGCGTGTCCTGCACGCTGCGCGACAGGCCGCAGCGAAGCGCATCGTGCTGGATTCCGTCACGCAGCTGTTCGACCACTTCGTGGCGGAGCAGACATCGGTGCGTCGGGAGCTCCTTCGCATCGCGACGGCGCTAAAGAGGGATGGTTTGACGGTGCTGATGACCGCCGAACGCAACAGCGAGTATGGCGAGATCTCCCGCCACCGGATCGAGGAGTTCGTTGCCGACAACGTGGTAATCCTGCGCAACGCACTCGACCGCGAGCGGCGCAGGCGCACGATCGAAGTTCTCAAGATGCGGGGCAGCCGCCACGTCGAGGGCGAGGTGCCGATCACGCTTGTGGTGAAGCAAGGCATAGTGGCAGTGCCACTGTCTTCATTGCGGCTCGAGCAGCAATCCAGCACCAAGCGGGTAACGAGCGGCAATCCGGAACTCGACAGGATGTGTGGCGGTGGATTCTTCCGCGACAGCGTCACCCTCGTCAGCGGTGCGACGGGCACCGGAAAGACGCTGCTGGTGACAAACTTTCTGGCAGGCGGCGCAGCGGCTGGCGAACGTGCCTTGCTGGTCGGCTACGAAGAGAGCCGCGGCCAGCTGTTCCGCAATGCGCGCGGCTGGGGCGTCGATTTCGAGGCCATGGAGGCGGATGGCCGGCTTAAGGTCGTTTGCATTTACCCGGAAGCGCAGAACTTGCCGGACCACCTGTTGATGATCCGCGAGCTCGTTGAGGAGTTCAACCCTGACCGGATCGCTATCGACAGCCTGTCGGCATTGGAACGGATCGCACCAGAGACCGGTTTCCGTGAATTCCTGATCAGCCTCACTTCCTTCATCAAGAAACACGAGATCGCTGGCCTTTGCACGGCCACCAACAAATCGCTCGTCGGCGGCCAGAGTGCCAGCGAACAGCATATTTCAACCCTCACGGACTCGATCATCCTGTTGCGGTACATCCAGGAAGGGGATTTCATGCATCGGGGGATCATGGTGCTGAAAATGCGCGGCAGCGAGCATGACAAGCAGATTCGGCGCTTCACAATCGACGGCGCCGGCATGCATCTCGGTCAGCCCTTCGACGGCGCACCGGACGTGTTCGGCGACTCCGCCGCGTCCTCGGCGTGAGGAGCGTTGAGATGGCGCGCCGCGCAGCCGAAATCTTGGACCAATACGGCGACGCAAGTCTGGCGGGCATCAGCCAGCTCGACTTCCGACGGCTGATCGAAACCACCGCCGACGGGGTTCTCGTCGTCGATCTGTCGGGAACGGTGCTTTATGCAAATCCGGCGGCCGCCGCGATCTTCGGTTATCCGGCTGCCGATCTCGTCCACGTTCCCCTCGGGCGGCCGGTCATATCGGGTGAAACCACGGAAATCACCGTCCACAGGCCCAATCGAGCACCAGCCGAAGTGGAAATGCGGACGGTTGAGCTTAGCTGGGACGGTAGGCCGGCGCTGCTTGCCAGTGTTCGCGACGTCTCCGCGCAACGCGCGCAGCAGGAGCGTCGACGTCAATCACAAAAGCTCGAAGCGGTCGGCCGGCTCGCTGCCGGCATCGTTCACGACATCAACAATCTGCTCGCGGTGTTCGAATCGGGGCTGCGACTGCTTCAGAAGCAGCTGCGCGAGGATCCTGCCAATCCGAACACCGCGATTTTGATCGAAGAGTTGCTCAAACGAACGCAAAACGGCGGTGCGCTCACGCAGCAATTGCTCGCGTTCTCTCGCGGACAGTCGCTGTATCCGGAGACAATCGACCTGAATGGACGAATCAAAGCCGTCACGATGCTGCTGGAGCGGACGCTGGGGAACGGGATCCGCATCAGTCTTGAGCTGGATCCGGCACTTGGCCCTGTCCTCGTCGACGTCAATCAGCTGGACGTCGCCATCCTGAACCTGGCTGTGAATGCCAAGGACGCGATGGCCGGCAGGGGCACGCTGGCGATCGAGACCAGCGACACTCCCGACGACATCGAAGACGTGGCCGCTCTGGCTGCTTCTTTCGTTCGGGTCACGGTCAGCGATACGGGGCGCGGGATGAGCAAGGAGGTCCTGGCCCAAGTGTTCGAGCCGTTCTTTACCACCAAGGCGGATGGCCGCGGAACCGGACTTGGGCTTAGCCAGGTTTACGGCTTCATCAAGCAGTCTGGGGGCCATGTTCGGATCGAGAGTGCGGTCGGCGAGGGAACAAGCGTTCATCTCTTTCTTCCCCGCGCGCCCAGCACAGGAAATCACGAGCCGCAAATGCAGGGAGAGATCCGGCTTAATACACGTCGGTGAAAAGGCGGCCCTGTGTTTCGGCGACCGATGTGCCTGGCCGCAACGCCTGCAACGGCAGACCGCATCCATGGCGGTTGAAAAAAGCGGGCCCGGAAAACCGGGCCCGCCGGAGATGCTGGTCAGGCCGTTGAAAGCGGACGGTCGCCGAAGAACCAGAGGCTTCCGGCAGCCAGGGCCGCCACGATGACGCCCACGATCACATGAGCCCACATGGCCGCTGCCAGGGCCGAAAAACCGAGGGCCCAAGGCGAGATCAGCGTCCACAGCCCAACCACCAGGTTTGCCCATTCCTCATAGGCATGGAACGCAACCAGCGCACCCACGGCGATAAGGGCGATCACCGCACCGGCGATCCAGGCGTTCCAGGCCGCATGGGGTTCAGCCGCAAAGCCGAGATACCAAGGCGACAGGACCAGTGCTATGCCGGCGATCACATTGACGATATCGATCACCGGACGTTTTTCAGTTTTCAGCCATTTCTCCATTGTTCATCCTCCTTTCCGGACATTGTCAGTGCACCGCCCTCTGAGCGAAGGCGGGTGCGGCAGCCAGGAATTGCCCTCGCCACCGCGAAGCTTTCTTCGTCGGCCGGGCCGAATCCGGCCATCGCGCGGAACCGAACCGGCCAGAACGAAGGGCTTGACCTCGTCGGGCTGGAAGCGGTTGCCGGCGATCTCGCGCAGGGCGAGTTCGAGGGCACGGTCACTTTGTCGGACAGGCGAGGCTCAGAGCCCCGGCTGAGCGCGCGAGCCCGCCCCGCCGCGGCGACGGCCAGTGCGAAACGGTTCGGCACGGTATTTTCACAATCGAGCACGATCAGCGGATCCATGACGGCACCTCACATTGCCTTCTGCTTCTGTTGAGGAATGGAAACGGCCAGGTTCGCAGCCGTAACTGGCTCCAGTGCGAGCAGGGCCAATTCCACTTCGTCGAGCCGTGTCGGACGCGCGTTTTCCGGCATCCCCTCGGCCGTCGCGAGATCGACCAGATACTCGTTCCATGCCCAGTTTCGCAGGATGGCGCGTTTCTCGTCGGCTGTCAGAAGAGGATCGACGACCACGTCCATCGGCGATGCATAAAACGCCTCCGGGTCCGTCAGCGCCGGTCCATAATGAGGCGCCTGCGAAACCCCGCCGTGTCTGCTCTCCAGCAAAGCCAACTGGAGGCGGTTCCAGACAACGTCTGCGCCGGCCTGCAGGCGCTTGTCCGCATCAGAAGATTCGACACTGGACTTTTCGGCCGCCGGGCTTCCTTGAACCGCGTAGGCAAGCCCCTGGCGTTCGGCATAGTCGATGGCCGCCTGAGCCGTCGGAAAATCGAGCTCCACCTGGCTCAGCGTGTCACCGCTTCCGGTGTAGCCCATCAGCGGTTCAATGACCGGCGCAGTACGCCGCTCGAACACCAGCCGCCAGCCCTTCGGCCGCGCACGGCCCGAGGTCATGACTGAGCGGCAAGGCTTGTAGATTCGTGCGACCGCATCACGCGGGAACTCCGATCGGCCGAACGACGGCGCTCGCCCGCGTTTGTCGTTTGCCGGTCCGAGATTTTCTAAGATAGGTGTGACTTCTCTTTCTTGCTTCTGCATCACTCATCCCTCCCTTTTTTGGCGAAGGATGCGCCGGAGGCAGCGGCCTGCCGCCTCCGACTTGGTTCCATGCGTCAGTGGGTGATCGGGATGCGCTTCACCTTCGACTGCGCGTTCGGGTTCTTCGGTAGCGTCAGGGTCAGGACGCCATTGGCAAAGGACGCCTTGACCTTGTCGTCCTCGACCTCGTAGCCGAGGGGTATGCGCCGCTCGAAGCGACCGTAGAAGCGCTCGGAGTAGTCCTTCTCGTCGGTCTCCGACCGCTTTTCGCCACGCAGGGTCAGCACGTCCTCCTCAAGCAGGACTTCGATATCCTTCTCCTCCATACCGGGGACTTCGGCGGTGACGCGAAGCTCATTATCCGACTCCGAAATCTCCACCTTCGGCCAGCCGCTATCGAAAGGCGAAAGCTGTCCCGCAGCAGGCAAGCGCGTCTCGAAGCTCCTCAACATATCGTCAAAGAGCCTGTTTACCTCGCGGTGAAGCGAAAGGAACGGGTCGCCACCGCTATAGATGCTCGGGGCCTGGTTGTTGTTGCGGCCCCACGGGATAAGGTCACGCATGTTCATCTTCATTCACCTCCACGTTCAACCGCGCGGCACCGGGCGATTGCCGGTGCCGGTCGCTTCTGATTCACTCTGACTTCAGGCTGCGTTCTTTTCGGCGTCGATCTGCCGAGGCGCCGCCTTTGCCGTACTGCCGGCGATGGCGATGCGGCGCGGCTTCATCTCTTCGGGAAGCTCGCGCTTGAGATCGATGTTCAGCAGCCCATTGTCCAAGCTGGCGCCGACGACTTTCACATGGTCGGCCAGTTCGAACCGACGCTCGAAGTCGCGCCCGGCAATGCCGCGATAGAGATACTGGCCGTCATCGTCGCCAGATTGCGACCCGCTCACAACCAGCAGGTTAGGTTGATGAGTGATGGTCAGCTGATCCTGTGAGAAGCCGGCGACCGCCATGGTGATGCGATAGGCGTCCTCACCAGTCTTGGCGATGTCATAGGGCGGCCAATTGTCTATCGCAGTGACACGGCTCGCATTTTCCAACATGTTGAAAATGCGGTCGAAGCCGATGCTGGACCGGAACAGAGGGGTAAAATCGAGGTTTGTCCTCATAGCCACATCCTCCTTTGAGCAACATGGACACAATGAGACGCCAAGAGAGCCTTGACGCCTCCTGGACTTGCGCCGGCCCCATCTGGCGACCGGCGATTAGGTATTTATAACAGTGCTTTACGGATTCAAGGGCGTTATAGGAAAATTTTCAGCCAGACGAATGGTCGCAGAAGAACACGTCTATCCCGCCCGCCGGCAGGACCTCGCCGGTGGGCGGATGCCTCGGATGAAGAGCGTGGCCGCGCTCCGCTCAAGGTCGATCGACCGATGCTGTAAAACCGGTGACCGCGATGCTGTCAATCTCACGACCCCGACCGGCGCCGGGAAGCTTCTCCAATTGATCCAGTTGGCGCAACGCGTCCATGATGGCATCGAAGCTGACCGGTTCGGTTGCTCCCGGCGGCATGCGCAGCGCCGGCACCGATTCCACTGCACAGGCATCCGATGCCCATGACGAAAGAATTGCACGCTTCTCCTGGACGTCCAGCGTCACGTCAGTCAGCACGTCCTGAGGTCGCTCGAAATGCCGTGCCGGATGGAGCAACCGGTCAAGAAAAACATCAGGTCCCACGGGCCCGATTGAGGGAAAACTCGTCGAAATGGCTCCTTCCATCGATGGTCCTCCGCTTTGAATAGTCTCCTTTGTTGACGTCATGTTTGGTGGCTCTCGCGATTTCCACCAGCCAAAATTTCGGAGAGTTGCGAGCAAATTTCAATGGCCCCGCAAGGCCACATTTTCGCAGTTCAGCCCACCATCAACATTTTTTCGAACCGGTGAAACAATCGCCGTGAATGTCAGTTCTTGCGTCTGGGACAAGTCGCGCAGCAGCGCCAGGGCGGTCGGGCAGGAGAACCAATCATGTCTTACATTTCCAGGAAGCGACTGTGCATTGGCTTCGTCGCAGGAATTTTGATGCTCTCGGCTGGTGGCTTTGCTCCGGTTTCAGCGCAGGAAATCCCGAACGACTTCAGCGCAATCGTGCGTCAGAAGCTGCCGGCCGTGGTCGCGATCACGACAAGGCAGATCATCCAGGACCAAACGATGCTCGACGATTTTCTCAACCCCTTCGACAGCCGCGGGCCTGCCCAGCCGCAGGTGCGAGAAGCCCTTGGCTCCGGCTTCGTGGTCAGTCCCGAGGGCTACATCGTCACCAACAATCATGTCGTGGCCGACTCCACCGAAATCCGCGTCGTATTCTCCGATAAGGAGACTTCGCCCGCTCGACTTGTGGGCCGCGATCCAGCAACCGACATCGCGGTGCTGAAGGTCGATCCACGCCCCAACATGACGACCACCGCCTGGGGTGACTCTGACGCAATGCAGCCGGGGGCCTGGACGATCGCGATTGGCAGTCCCTTCGGCCTCGGGGGAACCGTGACCGTCGGCGTTCTTTCCGCCCGCTCGCGCGACATCCAAGCCGGCCCTTACGACGATTTCCTCCAGACAGACGCCTCGATCAATAGAGGCAATTCGGGCGGCCCCCTGTTTAACGCGCGCGGCGAAGTGATCGGGGTCAATACAGCCATCGTCTCTCCGTCTGGCGGCAGCATAGGCATCGGTTTCGCCGTGCCGTCCCGAACCGCACGAAGCGTTGCCGATCAGCTGATCCGCACCGGCCGGATCGAGCGCGGGTTCATCGGAGTGCGTCTCCAGGAGGTGACGCCGTCGATTGCCCAGGCACTTGGCATATCGAGCACCAAGGGGGCGCTGGTCGCCTCGGTCGAGCCCGGCAGTCCGGCGGAGAAGGCCGGCTTACAATCGGGAGATGTAATCACCCGGTTCAACGGCAAAGACATCCAGGGCGTCCATGACTTGACGCTGGCGGCAGCGAACGAAAAGCCAGGGTCGAAAGCGACGTTGACAAGGAACCGCGGCGGCTCCGAGCAGGAGGTGGAGCTGACCGTCGGTCAACGCAAGGACGAGGAGGTGCAGACCGGTGCCGTTCCGAGTCCGGAAGCGGCGGGCCAACGGCTCGGACTGTCGCTCAGCCCCATTCCGGACGAGGCGCGTCAACAACTCGGTCTCCAGCCGGGTACCACCGGGGTGTTTATCCAGGAGGTGGCGCCAAATAGCCCCGCCGCCGAGAACGGCCTTCGGCCTGGTGACGTCATCGTCTCGGCCAACAACCGCAACGTGACGCAGCCGTCGGATGTCCAGCAAGAGTCGACGAAATCCCGCCAGCAGAAAAAGCCCATCCTGTTCCGCATCGAAAGGCAAGGACAATCGCTTTTCGTTGCAGTGGCCCCTTCCTGACGCGGCGCTGCGTCAGGCTAGGCGCGCTCCTGGTAAGTGGCCGCATTGACAGCACGCCAATTCCGGCGAGGCCGCGCGTTCCTTATAGGGGATGCCGCACATGTGACGCCCCCAACAGGCGCTTTCGGTGGCAATTCAGGCGTCCACGACGCCTATAACCTTGCCCGGAAGCTTGCAGTAGTAGCACGCGGTCATGCCGATCCCTCGTTGCTGGATAGCTATGACATTGAGCGCCGGCCGGTCATCGAGGCTACGTTGGCGCAAGCGCTCGCCCGCCTACAGAAATGGTTCGACGATCCGTCGAAGCGGTTGCCTCCTCCGGTTGCGATCGTCGAGGATTACGACGTGGTATTTGGCCAGCGCTACACTGCAGGCATCGTGGCTCGGGAATCCACTCCGGACGATCACCGTTCCAAAAATCCACGGAGCTGTCAGGTCGCCCTGGCACGCGTTTACCGCATTTCGCGGTCGAGCGCGCCGGCCAGCAGATTTCGAGTCTCGATTTGTGCGATCGCGACCTTCTTCTCCTCTGCGGCGACGAAGCGTGGTGTCAGGCTGCTGACGCCGTAAGCCAACGCCTCCGTATGCCGCTGACCTGCCACGCCTTGGGTGCCAATGGGGATCTGATTGACTTGGACCATCGGTGCCTTCCGCGCCCGAGGTTGAAAGCGGCGGTGCTGTCTTGGTCAGGCCGGACGGCTTTGTCGCGTGGCGGTCATCGCACGGTGTGCCTGATCCGTACAGGTGCTGATCGAAACAATTGACGGGTTTGGTTTCCGCACGCAGGCACACGAACACCATCGGTGAGCGGCGGATGCCTCCTGCGTTCTGGCACGCCGATGTCGTCGCCGGGAATGCGGGCGATGCCAGGGGCGCAGACGGCCAGCGCACAAAGCCCGGCCGCTACGACTCCCTTGCCGATCCCATCGCCTGGAATGGCCGCGATCCCATGGCTTCGCATCGGTCCGGTCTTCCCTTGTGGCGCTAAACTCCGATGGACCACCGTGGCCTTGGCAGACCGAATGTCGCCATTACCGCAAATGGTCAATCAAACCGTTCAGCAGGAGCAGCAACGCCCCAGCGACGACAGCCGCGGCCGCGTCGTCCAGCATGATGCCGGCCCCACCCCTTACCTTGTCATGCATGATACGGATGGGCCAAGGCTTGACGACGTCGAAAAACCGGAAAGCAAGGAAGCCTGCTGCCCACCAGAGTGGGTCGAGCGGCAGCATGGAAAGTGTCGCGGCGGCGCCGAAGGTCTCATCGATGACGACGATCTGCGGGTCCTCCGTCCCGGTTCGGGAGATGACATGCGACGACGCCCATACGCCGACGGCGAACAGGGCCGCATAGGCAAGCACAGTCAGCCAAGGCGATGCCGGTATCAGAGCTGCGGCAACAGCCACTCCAACCATTGCGCCGGCCGTGCCCGGCCATATTGGAGATAATCCCGCGCCAAGAGAGGTCGCGAGCAGGTAGGCAAACTTGGGTGAAAATTTATGCATCGAGTTTCGGCCGGCTTCCGACGGATGGCAAGCAATCATAGTCACATCGTTCGGGCGCGGCCGCCAGACCGCCGGTCGATTTGCGCCGTCGGCTTGGCGAGCGCCTTAATCCGCCGGCCGCATCCGCCAAAAAGAAATCGCTGTTGCCGCCGGTTGAGAACGTTGCTGAGCCAGTTCTCCGTCTGCGTTGACCAAGTCGAACGGTGGCGACGGTGGAACAAACCCGCAAATTGCTGGTAAAGCTCGGTGAAACGACATCATCAGAGGAGCCGCCATGATCGCCGGTCTCATGAAAAGTCGCATCGACCCGCTATGGGAGCAGGCCGCCTCTCCGCTGATCGGCATCGGCATGACGCCGAACCAGGTTACGGCCAGTGGACTCGTGCTCGTCGCTTTGTCGTCGGCGGCCTACGTCTATCACCATTCAAGCCTTGCCTTTGGCCTTTGCCTGGCGTTTGCCTTCACCTTCGATGCGCTGGACGGTGCTGTCGCCCGCCGAACAAATATGATCACCAAGGCCGGTGGCTATTTCGACGCTGTCGTCGACCGCTATCAGGAATTGGCCGTCTTTGCGGCTATCGGCTGGGTCGCCGATCTGTGGGCGATCGCAATGTTCGCGTTCGCCGGCGGGATACTCACAAGTTACGCCAAGGCGCGGACGGCGCTGGAAATCCCTGTGGAAAACCATGGTTGGCCGGATTTCTTCGAGCGGATGGAACGTCTGGTTTTCATTTGCGTGCTGCTCGCCGCCGACGGAGTCGCGGCCGCCCTGGGCGCGGCATCGCCCTGGATTCTGGCGGGTGGGTTCGCGCTTTACGCAGTGCTGGCCAACGCCACAGCGCTGCAACGGATCAGTCGCGCATTCACGATGCTGAAACGAGCCGACGGAAAGCAGCCGTGAGACTGCAGCCCACTTGCGCGTAGTCTCACATGAAGGTATATCATGCTTCACATGAGGAGGCAGTGATGATGCTGGCGTTCGGAAATGTCGCCGACGTGCTGGGCTTGCCGCCCAAGGAAACGGCTGCACGGTCACCATTCGGGCTGATGGCTCGAATTGAAGACGGATTGCCCATCGGCGCGCTCGAACGCGTCTCACAATTGCTGGCACCGGCCGATGCCCAGTTCAAATATCGCCTCGTTCCAAAGGCAACCTATGAACGTCGCAAGAGGGGTGCTCTTCGACTGTCTTCGGAAGAGGGCATGCGGGTGGCACGAGTTGCTCGTGTATGGGACTTGGCCCTCGACGTCTGGAAGGTCGAAGATGAGGCTCGTGACTTTCTATTTCGGCCTCATCTCATGCTGGAAGACCGGCGCCCGATTGAAATGGTCATCCAAAACGAGATCGGCGCCGAGCTGGTGATCGATATCCTTGCAGGCCTGAAGTACGGCACCGCCGCTTGACGGCGCAGATACTCGATCGGACGCTGCTGTGCTTCAGGATCGGCGATCCTGCCGGCACTTATCCGATCTTTGACGCGACGGGCTCGACGATTGCGCCCGGCCGCTGGAACACGCCCGGCAGCCCGGTGATCTACGCCAGCGAGCATTATTCGACTGCCTTGCTGGAAAAGCTAGTGCACGGCAGCGGCAGACTGCCGCCCAACCAGCACTACGTCCAGATCATGGTTCCGCGCGGGCTGAGCTACGAGACCTTTTCTCAGCCGTCGCTGCCGGGTTGGGACGTAACGCCGGCAAAGGTGAGCAAGGAATTCGGTGAGACTTGGTGTATCGAGCGCCGCAGCGCGATCGTAATCGTACCAAGCGTCGTGGCTCGCCTCGACAACAACGTGTTGATCAATCCGGCCCATCCGGAGTTTGCCTTGATCACAGCCAGCCTGCATCAGCCCGTGTATTGGGACAGGCGGCTGTTCGGTTCCTGAGCGGGGCCGGGAGGGGAGGTTCCTGCCTCCTGCGGTCGATTGCTCAAACTCGTCAGCGCCAGCCCAAGCCCGGAGCGACATGGGTCAGGATCGCCTCGATGACGTGGGCATTGTAGTCGACGCCGAGCTGATTGGGGACGGTAAGCAGCAGCGTATCAGCCTCGGCGATGGCTTCGTCGCCCTTTAGCTGCTTGATCAGGACGTCCGGTTCGGCGGCATAGGAGCGGCCGAACACGGCGCGTCTGTCTGCCTCGATGTAACCGAAATGATCTCCGCTTTGGTTGCCGCCGAAATAGGCCCGGTCGCGATCGTCGACAAGCGCAAAAATGCTCCGGCTGACCGACACCCGCGGCTCGCGCGTGTGTCCGGCCGCCTTCCAGGCCTCACGAAAAGCCCGGATCTGTTCGGCCTGCTGGATGTGAAACGGCTTTCCGCCCTCATCGAATTTGAGCGTGGAGCTCTGCAGGTTCATCCCCAGTTTCGCCGCCCATTCGGCGGTGGCGTTTGTGGCGGCGCCCCACCAGATGCGCTTGCGCAGGCCCTCCGAGTGCGGCTCGACGCGGAGCAGGCCAGGCGGGTTGGGAAACATCGGCCGCGGGTTGGGCTGCGCAAAGCCTTTGCCCAGCAACACTTCGAGCAGCACTCCGGTGTGTCTGCGGGCCATGTCGGCATCGCTCTCGCCCTCTTGCGGGGCGTAGCCGAAGTAGCGCCATCCCTCGATTACCTGCTCCGGCGAGCCGCGGCTGATGCCCAGCTGCAGACGCCCTCCGGCGATTAGGTCGGCGGCGCCGGCGTCCTCCGCCATATAGAGCGGGTTCTCGTAACGCATGTCGATCACCGCCGTGCCGATCTCGATTCGTCTGGTCTTCGCCCCAACCGCTGCCAGCAGCGGGAAGGGCGAGGCGAGTTGGCGCGCGAAGTGATGCACGCGGTAATACGCGCCGTCCGCACCCAGCTCCTCGGCCGCGACAGCCAGCTCGACGGACTGCAAAAGCGCATCAGATGCCGTCCGGGTCTGCGATTGCGGCGAGGGCGTCCAGTGCCCGAACGAGAGGAAACCAATCTTCTTCATGAAATAGCCAGCCTAGAGGGAAGACAGGTGCAGACTATGCTTCGACGCAGAGCAAAGCATCCCGAAATCGGTACCGACGCCCCAGTTTGAGGTGAACGGTCCGTTGTTGATCAGCGATGCCGTCAATGGCGACCCTGTTGCCGGCGCGAGCGCATCTAGGAAGGCGCCGCGAATGCGAGCACTATCGCGATGAGGATCAACAGCGGCCCCATCCATTTAAAATGGGTTCCAAAGTTGGTCCACCATGCCTGCCGTTGGCCGGGGCGAGCTTGAGAGGGGTCCGGGAAAAATCCGAAGCCGACGCCAGCCATCCACAACCCGGCGCAGAACATGATGAACTCGTCGATGTAATCCGCGACCACGCTTCGAAGCTTTCGAATTCATGCCGCCGCTACATGCGCCGAATTCGAGCCGATATAGTTACGGATCGTTTCGATGATCCGGTCCTGGTCAGCCTCGCTCAGATAGGGATGCATCGGCAGGCACAGGATGCGCTTCGGCAACTCTTCCGAAACGGCAAGGCCGGTCGGCGTGCGCGGATAGTCGCGATAGGCAATCTGGCTGTGCAGCGGTTTCACATAGTAGATGACCGACGGAATGCCCTTTTCACCGAGATGTACCTTGAGCCCGTCGCGTTTCGGCGTTTCGATGGCGTATTGCGCCCAGGCCGAGCGGCCGCCGCCCAGATTGCGCGCCGCCTTGACGATATCGCCGAGACCTTCGGCGTAGCGATTGGCGACCGCTTGCCGCGCCACCATCTCGTCCTCGAGGATGGCCAGCTTCTCTATCAGGATCGCCGCCTGAAGCGTGTCGAGCCGTGAATTGATGCCGACGCGGACATTGTCGTATTGCGTTTCGCCCTTGCCGTGAAAGGCGAACGAGCGCAGCTGTTCGGCCAGCGCATCGTCATTGGTGAACATCGCACCGCCGTCGCCATAGCAGCCGAGCGGCTTTGCCGGATAGAAGCTGGTCGAGCCGACGGTGCCGAACGAGCCGCACATTTTGCCGTCGGCCGAGCCGCCGGTCGCCTGCGCCGCATCCTCGATGACCATCAGGCCTTCGCGATCGGCGATGGCCATGATCGCCTCGTAATCGGCGGCGAGGCCGAACAGGTCGACGGGAATGATTGCCTTCGGCCTCAGCCGGCCTTCCGCCTTGATCATGGCGATTGCCGCCTCGAGGCTGGCGGTGTCGATATTGTAGCTGTCGGCATCGACATCGACGAACACCGGTTCGGCCTTGGTCAGCGCCACCACTTCGGCCGTGGCGGCAAAAGTGAAGCTCGGCACGAACACCGCGTCGCCCGGGCCGATACCGGCGGCAAACAGCGGCAACAGCAGCGCGTCGGTGCCGTTGGCGCAAGCGACCACGTGCTTGGTGCCGATATAGGCGGAGAGCTTGTTTTCGAATTCGGTGACCTGAGGTCCGAGGATAAAGCGGCCTTCGTCGACGACCCGGTCGATTGCCGCTTTCAGCCTGTCGCGGATGCGTTCGCGCTGCGCGCCAAGATCGATAAACTGCATGTCGGCCTCAAACGGTTTAGTCAGATAACCGGCCGCTGGTAGCAGACTTGGCACGGCCGAGAAAGCCGCAGGGCAAAACCCTGAATTGCTCAAATGTCGCAGCCTGTTACCGCTGACTTCCGACCTGCTCTCTTAAACGCGGGGAAATCCGGGCTTCGGCCGGCTCGATATGGACCTTCACAGCCGGTCCCGCCGGGTCGACGAAACATAAAGTGATCGCGGCAGGCAGTCCTTGAGCGTGTTGCCAGCCGGTCAGGCGATTTCATGCCGCCATGGCGGGTTGGCGCCGGCCCGCGAGACCGTCACAGCCGCGGCTTTCGCGCCGAGCGTCAGCGCCTTATGGATGGCTTCTTCCGGCAGGCTGGCGATTGCCGTCTTCGACAACAGGCCCTGTTCGTGCAAGGAGGCAAGGATGCCGGCATTGAATGTGTCGCCGGCGCCGACCGTATCGACCACCTCGACCTTGTCCGGCACGACCGTGACCTGGTGCCGGCTGCTGTAGCCGACCGCGCCCTCGCTACCGTGGGTGACCACGATCAGCTTCGGGCCGCGCTCCAGCCAGTTGCGCACGACGTCCTCATGCGAGCCGGCTTCGCCGAACCAGTTCAGATCCTCGTCCGACAGTTTCACGATGTCGGCCATCGCCATCATGCCGCGGATGCGCCTGAGGTGCTTGGCGTTGTCGGGAATGAAGTTTGGCCGGATGTTGGGGTCGAGCATCATCACTCGGCGCTCATGCTCGCGTCGCATGAACTCTTCATAGGCCGACCCCGCCGGCTCCGAGATCAGGCTGATGGCGCCGAACAGCATGGCCTCGATCTCGCTGCCGAGTTCCGGCAGGTCCTCGATGGTCAGCATGCGCCCGGCGGTGTTTTCGTCATAGAACGTGTAGGTCGCCTGGCCGTTGTTGAGCCGCACGAAGGCGAGCGTAGTCGGGCGCGGCGAGGTGTGTGCATAGGTGGAACTGACCTTGCTGGCTCCCAGTGCCTCCCTGAGCTGGCCCCCGAACAGATCCGACGACAGGCCGGAGAAGAAGGCAGCGGGCGCGCCGAGCCGGCCAAGCGCAATTGCCGAGTTGAAGACGGCACCGCCGACATAGGGCGCAAAGGCCGACTCGCCCTCCGTCGTGGTCCGCGGCAGCATATCGATCAGGGCTTCGCCACAGCAGAGGATCATGAAGTCTTGCTTTCCGGCGGATAGATCACGCCCTTGCGAATGATGATGTTGGCGAAAAGCCGCGGCTCGCTCGTCGCGACGATCGCATGTGCGGCCTTCACCCGTGCATAAAAGTCGGCGCCGGCAAGCGCAACCACCTTGCGGCCCGGCGCACGCCTGGCGCAGATCGCTTCCATCTCATGGTGAACCGGATCGGCGAGCAGGGGATCGCCTTTGGCCGAGGCGCGAAACAGCGCCTGCGGCACGGCGTCGTCGACCGGCAATACGCTCAATACCGCATCGAGCACCGGAACGAGATGATGACCGTCGGCGCGGATCAGCCGCTGTGCCTGCTGCTCGGCCGGGTAGTTGCCGTCGACCAAGGCGATCTCGTCGCCATGGCCCATGGCGCGCAATATCGCCAGAAACTCCGGGCCGAGCAGCGCCGGGATGCCGATCAGCATGCTCAGAAGCTCCGGGAAATCGTGGTCGAGCCGATGAGGAAGCGCTCCGACAGCGGCAGGCTGGCGCCACCAAGCGCCCGCGCATGGATGCCGACGGTTCCCTCGCGAATGGCCGGCAGCCTCAGGCCCTCGCCGTCGATCCGGCCGATGGCCTGGATGACGGCATCGACAAGCCGACTGCGCACGGCAAGCGGCATCCACCCGTCGATCACTGCGGCTTCGAAATCAATGACGGAGGACGCCGAAACGATGGCATAGGCGAGCGCCTGCGAGGCGCTGGCGATCCAGTCGTCGAGCTCGGCGCCGATCTCGCCCCAGTCGCCCGGTGATGTCCACAGATGCGAGGCCTCGATGCCGCGCGCGTTGAGCGCCTTTTCCAGCATGGCGATCGACGCCACGTCGATCAACTGCGTCGGCTTGCCGTCCGGCCCGGGCACCGGCATCGAGCCCAGCGCGCCGGCATTGCCGGTTGGGCCGCCAAACAACCGGCCGTTCAGCACGATGCCGCCGCCGGCAAAGGCGCCGATGTAGAAATAGACGAAATCGCGTGCCGCGCCCGCCGCGTGGCCGAACACGAGCTCGGCACCGCAGGCCGAGGTGGCGTCGTTCTGCAGATAGACTGGAAATTCGCATTGCGCCTGGATGTCGGCGCGGATGTCGCGATGGCGCCATTCGTCCATGATTTCGCGCGGTGCGCCCGCGGTATCGGCCCAGTTCCACAATTCGAACGGCATGGCGATGCCAAGCCCGGCAATGCGCTTATCCTGCGCCGGGGTGAGCTCGCCGCGCATCTTGTTCATGCCGCCTGTGACGAATTCCACCGTCTCGCGCGGGGCAGGGTAGCGGTAGGAATGCTGCAGCATCGAGCGTACGTTGCCGAGGAAATCGATCAGCACCAATTCGGCGCTGCGGCGGCCGATCTTCAGGCCGATGAAATAGGCACCGTCGGGATTGAGCGCCATGGGTATCGAGGGCTGGCCGATCTTGCCGCGCAACGGCGCCTGGCGGACGAGCAGGTCGTCCTCCTCCAACTCGCGCATGATCACTGAGACTGTCTGCGCCGAAAGGCCGGTCATGCGTGCAATGTCGGATTTGGCCAGGCTGCCATGCTGGCGCACCAGCGACAGCACCAGCCGCTCATTGTGGTCCCGCATGCCGCTTTGATTGGTGCCGCGGTGCAGACGGCTTTCGGCCGCATTGGGCGAACCGTGCCTCGTAACGCCGGTCTCCACCCTGTTCCTCCGTCGTTTCCCCTCAATGCTTTTGGTCTAGAGTGGGTGAACAATCCTGCGTTGTCAATAATAAATAAGAGTGATTTAATTATTGACAGTGCTGGCGGACTGGTGTCTCTTGGGATCGGCGCCGATGCTGGGAGATTTCGTCGGACGCGCTGCAGATGTCGGTTGGCCGGCATCCTAAATGGTTCCATGGGAGGAAAATCGTGACTACGTCAAAACTGTTGAAATCCACCGTGTTCGCCGCGGCCGGACTGAGCTTGATGGCCTTTGCGTCGACGGCATCGGCCGCCGGGGTCGGCGCCTGCTTGATCACCAAGACCGACACCAATCCCTTCTTCGTCAAGATGAAGGAAGGTGCGACGGCCAAGGCCAAGGAGCTTGGCGTCGATCTCAAGACTTACGCCGGCAAGATCGACGGCGACAGCGAGAGCCAGGTTGCTGCAATCGAGAGCTGCATCGCCGACGGCGCCAAGGGTATCCTCATCACCGCGTCCGATACCAAGGGCATCGTGCCGACGGTGAAGAAAGCGCGGGACGCCGGGCTGTTGGTGATCGCGCTCGACACGCCGCTTGATCCGATCGATGCGGCTGACGCGACCTTCGCGACGGACAATCTGGAAGCCGGCAAGCTGATCGGCGCATGGGCCGCCGCGACACTCGGCGATAAGGCCAAGGATGCCAAGATCGGCTTCCTCGACCTGACGCCGTCGCAGCCGACGGTGGACGTGCTGCGCGACCAGGGCTTCATGATGGGCTTCGGCATCGACGTGAAGGACCCCAACAAGATTGGCGACGAGGACGACCCGCGCATCGTTGGCCATGACGTGACGAACGGCAATGAAGAGGGCGGCCGCAAGGCGATGGAGAACCTTCTGCAGAAGGACAACACCATCAACGTCATCCACACCATCAACGAGCCGGCAGCTGTCGGCGCCTACCAGGCGCTCAAGGCCGTCGGTCTCGAAAGCCAGGTGCTGATCGTCTCGGTCGACGGTGGTTGCCCCGGGGTGAAGTCGGTCACCGAAGGCGTGATCGGCGCTACCTCGCAGCAATATCCGCTGCAAATGGCGGCGCTCGGCATCGAGGCGATCGCCACTTTCGCCAAGGACGGGACGAAGCCGAAGCCGACCGAAGGCAAGAACTTCTTCGACACCGGCGTTAACCTTGTCACCGACAAGCCCGCCAACGGTGTGAAGTCCATCGACACCAAGGAAGGCCTCGCCAAGTGCTGGGGCTGAGCCTGGCCTGACCGGCAACAGATCGCGATCGGCCGGGGCTTGATCCCCGGCCGCTCAGGGTGGACGATGTGCCGGTCTAAACGCAAATAGTCCCGGCGGCAGACCGGAAGGCGTGGACGGCGTTGGCTCTTGGCTGAAGCCCAGGGGAGGAAACATGTCTCAAGCACAAGAATTCGAAAAAGTTCTATCGAGCAGCGACACAAGCGTCGCCGCGTTCGACGAGCATAAATCGGCCGTCAAGCGCGCCCAGCATTTCCTGCATTCCACGCCGGCAGCGGTGCCGCTGATCGTGCTGGTTCTCGCGATAATTATCTTTGGCATCACCATCGGCGGGCGTTTTTTTTCATCCTATACGCTGACGCTGATCCTTCAGCAGATCGCCATTGTCGGCATTCTGGGCGCCGCGCAGACGCTGGTGATCCTGACCGCCGGCATCGACCTGTCGATTGGCGTGATCATGGTGATTTCGGCTGTGATCATGGGCAATTGCGCGGTCAGCTACGGTATGCCGGCCGTGCTCGCGGTGGCAATCGGGCTTGTCGCTGGTGGCGCATGCGGCCTGCTCAACGGGGTGCTGGTCGCCTACATGAAGCTACCGCCATTCATCGTGACGCTGGGCACCTGGAACATCGTCATGGCCACCAACTTCATCTACTCGGCCAATGAGACCATCCGCGACACCGACGTCGACGTTCAGGCGCCTCTGCTGCACCTGTTTGCCTTGAGCTTCAAGGTCGGCACGGCCGTGCTGACGCTTGGCGTCATTGCCATGGTCGTTCTCGTGTTGGTCCTCTGGTACGTGCTCAACCACACCGCGTGGGGCCGCCATGTCTACGCGGTTGGCGACGATCAGGAGGCCGCGAAACTGTCGGGCATCCAGACGAAGAAGGTGCTGGTGACGGTATATGCCCTTGCCGGGCTGATCGCCGCCTTCGCAGCCTGGGTCTCCATCGGCCGCAATGGCTCGATCTCGCCTTCCGCCGCCGTGACCGACTACAATCTTCAGGCCATCACCGCGACGGTGATCGGCGGTATTTCGCTGTTCGGCGGGCGCGGCTCGATCCTCGGCACGCTGTTCGGCGCCATGATCGTCGGTGTCGTCTCGATGGGCCTCAACATGCTGGGCGCCGATCCGCAGTGGAAGGTGCTGCTCACCGGCGTGCTGATCATCGGCGCCGTGGCGATCGATCAATGGATCAGAAAGGTTTCGGCATAGCCATGACCCAGGAACCCATCCTCACAGCGCGCAGCCTGGTCAAGCGCTACGGTCGCGTCACCGCACTCGACAATGCCGATTTCGATCTCTATCCGGGCGAAATCCTTGCCGTCATCGGCGACAATGGCGCCGGCAAATCGTCGCTCATCAAGGCGATTTCCGGCGCGGTCGTGCCCGATGAAGGTGAGATCCGGCTTGAAGGCAAGCCCGTTGCGTTCAAGTCGCCGATGGAGGCCCGCGAGGCCGGCATCGAAACCGTCTATCAGAACCTGGCTCTGTCGCCGGCGCTGTCCATCGCCGACAACATGTTCCTCGGCCGGGAGATCCGCAAGCCGGGGTTCCTCGGCGAATGGCTGCGCATGCTCGATCGCCCGGCGATGGAAAAGCGCGCCCGCGACAAGCTCACGGAGCTTGGCCTGATGACCATCCAGAACATCAGCCAGGCAGTGGAAACGCTTTCCGGCGGCCAGCGTCAGGGTGTGGCGGTGGCGCGCGCCGCCGCCTTTGGCAGCCGGGTGGTGATCATGGATGAGCCGACGGCCGCACTTGGCGTCAAGGAGAGCCGCCGCGTCCTCGAACTGATCCTCGACGTGAAGAAGCGAGGCCTGCCGATCGTGCTGATTTCACACAACATGCCGCATGTCTTCGAGGTGGCCGACCGCATTCACATTCACCGGCTTGGCCGTCGCCTGTGTGTCATCGATCCCAAGCAGCATACGATGTCCGACGCCGTCGCCTTCATGACCGGCGCCAAGGTGCCGCCGGAAGCGGCGCTGGCAGCTTGAGCAAGAGCTTGAGGCCCATCGCCGAGGAACCCGAACGCGCTGTTTCCAAATGCCAAATTGCCGCAGGGCAACCCGGCTTTCGGTCGACTGAATCGATTGAACATCCGGTGGGATACACTAGCATTGGTAGAGATGGTGAAAGCCGCATGATCCTGGCAACGTCACGAGAGGCAGCATGACGCGCGCGATGACAACCGAAGCTCCTCCGCCCACGCTCGAAAACCCGGATCCCAAGACGCTCGCCGACGAAGTCTTGCAGGCCCTCAAATACAGGGTCGGCAAGGGCACCAACGTTGCAACCCAGTACGATTGGCTTACCGCCTCAATCAAGGTTGTGCGCGACCGCATCGTCGATCACTGGATGCAGGCAACCCAAGAGGCCTACGCCCAGCAGGAAAAGCGGGTCTATTACCTGTCGCTGGAATTCCTCATCGGCCGCCTGATGCGCGATGCCTTCTCCAATCTCGGCCTGATGGACAATATGCGCGAGGCGCTGTCGTCGCTTGGCGTCGACCTCGACATCATTGCAGCGCTCGAACCGGACGCTGCCCTTGGCAATGGCGGTCTTGGCCGGCTCGCCGCCTGTTTCATGGAAAGCATGGCTACCGTCGATATCCCCGCGCATGGCTACGGCATTCGCTATGCCAACGGCATGTTTCGGCAGGAGATTCATGACGGCTGGCAGGTGGAACTGCCCGAGACATGGCTCGATCACGGCAATCCCTGGGAGTTCGAACGCCGCGAGCGCTCCTTCGAGGTCGGCTTCGGCGGGTCGGTGGAATCGATCACCTCGAAGGACGGCAGGCTCGAGCGCCACGTCTGGAAGCCGACCGAACATGTTCTGGCCGTTGCTTACGATACGCCAGTGGTCGGCTGGCGGGCCAATCGCGTCAACACGCTGCGTCTGTGGTCCGGCATGCCGGTCGACCCGATCCTGCTCGACAAGTTCAACGCCGGCGATCACATCGGCGCGCTCGCCGAAAGCAACAAGGCCGATGCATTGTCGCGCGTCCTTTACCCGGCCGATTCCCACAAGGCCGGCCAGGAGCTGCGACTGAGGCAGGAGTATTTCTTCTCCACCGCCTCGCTGCAGGACATCGTCCAGCGTCATCTCAGCCAGTATGGCGACTTGCAATCGCTGCCCGACAAGGCGGCGATCCATCTCAACGACACCCATCCGGCGATCGCCGTAGCCGAGCTGATGCGCCTGTTGATGGATGTCCACGGCATGGATTTCGACCAGGCCTGGAGCATCACCAAGCGCACCTTCGGCTACACCAACCACACGCTGCTTCCCGAAGCGCTCGAAAGCTGGCCCGTGCCGCTGTTCGAGCGGCTGTTGCCGCGCCACATGCAGATCGTCTACGCCATCAACGCCGAAGTGCTGCTCGAGGCGCGCGCCTCCGACCAGTTCTCGGACGAGCAGATCAGCCGCATCTCGCTGATCCAGGAAAATGGCGATCGCCGCGTGCGCATGGGCAATCTGGCCTTTGTCGGCTCGCACTCGATCAACGGCGTCTCGGCCCTGCACACGGAATTGATGAAGGAGACGGTGTTTGCCGATCTCCACAGGCTCTACCCGGACCGCATCAACAACAAGACCAACGGGATTACGCCGCGGCGCTGGCTAATCCAGTGCAATCCCGGCCTCACGACACTCACCCGAGAGGCGATTGGCGACGGCTTCCTCGACGACATCGACGAGATAAAGCGGCTCGATCCTTTCGCCGAGGACGCCGCCTTCCGCGACAAGTTCGCCGCCGTCAAACGGGCGAACAAGACGAGGCTTGCCAATCTTGTTGCCGACCGGCTCGGCATCAAGGTGGACCCCTCGGCGCTGTTCGACATCCAGGTCAAGCGCATCCACGAATACAAGCGCCAGCTCTTGAACATTCTCGAAGCGGTCGCGCTTTACGACCAGATCCGCTCACATCCAGAGCGCGACTGGATGCCCCGCGTCAAATTCTTCGGCGGCAAGGCGGCGCCCAGCTATCACAATGCCAAGCTGATCATCAAACTTGCCAACGACGTCGCCCGTGTCATCAACCGCGACCCCGCGGTGCGCGGCTTGCTGAAAGTGGTGTTCGTGCCGAACTACAATGTCAGCCTGGCCGAGATCATGATGCCGGCCGCCGATCTTTCGGAGCAGATATCGACCGCCGGCATGGAAGCCTCCGGCACCGGCAACATGAAGTTCGCGCTGAACGGCGCGCTGACCATTGGCACGCTCGACGGCGCCAATGTGGAGATCAAGGAATGCGTCGGCGACGACAACATCTTCATCTTCGGCCTGACCACAGAGGAAGTCGCCGAGCGGCGCAACAATGGTTACGATCCGCGCGCCGTGATCGAGGGCTCGCCCGAATTGGCGCAGGCCCTGTCGGCGATTTCATCGGGCGTCTTCTCACCTGACGACCCGGACCGTTATCGGGACCTGATCAACGGTCTTTACCAGAGCGACTGGTTCATGGTCGCCGCGGATTTCGATGCCTACGCCGCAACCCAGCGCGACGTCGATGCCGTCTGGCGCAACAGCCCGGACTGGTACGCCAGAGCCATCCGCAATGTGGCCCGCGTCGGCTGGTTCTCGTCCGACCGCACGATCCGCCAATATGCGAAAGACATATGGCACGTGCCCGCCTGATATGATTGCATGAGACCACGGACAATGTGGCCCTGGTGGAGTGGATTTGACCCTCGCATCCTTTGGAGGGTCAGGCGGCATGCGAATGTCGAATTCAAAACTCCACTAGAAACATACACTTGGTACCCGGGGAGGATCACTGCCTGATGAGCAAGCCGCGCGCGACCGTTGCGACAAGCGGGCCGGACGGACTGGCGCAAACCAGCGATGTCGCGGCGATTGTCGCGGGCACGCATGGCGACCCGTTCGCGGTGCTCGGCGTGCATGAGGTGGGGAAGGGCTTTGTCGCCCGCTGCTTCGTCCCCCATGCCGAGTTCGTCACCGCCTACACGCTGACCGGCAAAAAGGCCGGCGAGCTGTCGAGACGCGACGATCGCGGCTTCTTCGAAGGCAAACTGTCGCTGCGCAAACGCCAGCCGCTGCGCTATCATGCAAGGAATTCCGGCGGTGACTGGTGGCTGACCGATCCATATTCCTTCGGCCCCGTGCTCGGTCCGCTAGACGATTACTATATCGCCGAAGGATCGCATCTCAGGCTGTTCGACAAGCTCGGCGCCCATCTCATCGACCATGAAGGTGCATCGGGCGTACATTTTGCGGTGTGGGCGCCCAATGCAAGGCGTGTCTCGGTGGTCGGCGACTTCAACGAGTGGGACGGCCGCAGGCATACCATGCGCGTCCGCCGCGACACCGGCATCTGGGAGCTATTCATTCCCGACATCGGCGCTGGCCGCCCGTATAAGTACGAAATCATCGGGCCAGATGGCGTGAGATTGCCGCTCAAAGCCGATCCGTTCGCCTTCAAGTCCGAACTGCGCCCGGCCACCGCCTCGGTGACGGCTTTGCCGCCGGCGCATGAATGGGGTGACGAGGCGCACCGGAACTACTGGCGCAATGCCGACCACAGGCGCGAAGCTGTATCGATCTACGAGCTCCATGCCGGGTCATGGCGGCTTCACGACGACGGCAGCTTTCTGTCGTGGGATGAGCTCGCCGACAGGCTGATCCCGTACGTGGTCGAGACCGGTTTTACCCACATCGAATTCATGCCGATCTCCGAACACCCTTATGACCCGTCCTGGGGCTACCAGACGACGGGTCTTTATGCGCCGAGCGCCCGCTTTGGCGATCCGGACGGTTTTGCCCGCTTCGTCGACGGCGCCCACCGTGCAGGCATCGGCGTCATCCTCGACTGGGTGCCGGCGCATTTCCCTGTTGACGAACACGGTCTGGCAAAGTTCGACGGTACCGCGCTCTACGAACATGCCGATCCGCGCAAGGGCTTCCATCCCGACTGGAACACAGCGATCTATAATTTTGGGCGCCGCGAAGTGATTTCGTTCCTGGTCAACAATGCGCTGTTCTGGGCCGAGAAATATCACGTCGACGGACTGCGCGTCGATGCGGTCGCCTCGATGCTTTATCTCGATTATTCGCGCAAGGCCGGCGAATGGATCCCCAACGAGAAGGGCGGACGCGAAAACCTCGAGGCGGTCAGCTTCCTGCAGCGCATGAACAAGGAAGTCTACGGCCACCATCCGGGCGTGATGACCATCGCCGAGGAATCGACCTCGTGGCCGAAAGTCTCGCAGCCGGTGCATGAAGGCGGGCTGGGCTTCGGCTTCAAGTGGAACATGGGCTTCATGCACGACACTCTGGAGTATTTCTCCAAGGAGCCGATCTTCCGCAAGCATCACCACAACGACATCACCTTCGGCCTGGTCTACGCCTTCAGCGAGAATTTCGTGCTACCGCTGTCCCATGACGAGGTGGTGCACGGCAAAGGCACGCTGCTCAACAAGATGGCCGGCGACGACTGGCAGAAATTCGCGACGCTGCGCGCCTATTACGCCTTCATGTGGGGTTATCCCGGCAAGAAGCTGTTGTTCATGGGCCAGGAGTTCGCGCAGCGCCGCGAGTGGAGCGAGGCGCGCGCGCTCGACTGGAACCTGCTCGATTTCCGGCTCCACCGTGGCGTCTGGCAGACAGTGCGCGACCTCAACTATCTCTACCGCTCGCGCCCGGCGCTGCATGCCCGCGACTGCGAGCCGGAGGGCTTTTCCTGGCTGATCGTCGACGACAGCGCTAACTCGGTCTTTGCCTGGCTGCGCAGCGCGCCGGGCGGCAACCCGGTCGCCGTCATTTCCAACTTCACGCCGGTGCCGCGCGACAATTATCGCGTGCCGTTGCCGCAGGCCGGAAAATGGCGCGAGGTCATCAACACCGACGCCACAGACTATGGCGGTTCCGGCAAGGGCAACAGCGGCGCGGTCGAGGCTCGAGCGGAAGCGGGAGGAGGCATTTCGGCGACGATGCTTTTGCCGCCATTGTCGACGATCATGCTCGAATTCGTCCCGGACTGAGCTATGTCTGGAGTATCTAACCTGGGAGGATAAGAATGGCTGAAATAAAACGAACCCAGCCGCTGGCACGCGACGCCATGGCTTATGTGCTGGCCGGCGGCCGTGGCAGCCGGCTCAAGGAACTGACCGACCGCCGTGCCAAGCCGGCGGTCTATTTTGGCGGCAAGACCCGCATCATCGATTTCGCGCTCTCCAATGCGCTCAATTCCGGTATCCGCCGCCTCGGCGTCGCCACCCAATACAAGGCGCATTCGCTGATCCGCCACCTGCAGCGCGGGTGGAACTTCCTGCGGCCCGAGCGCAACGAGAGCTTCGACATCCTGCCGGCCAGCCAGCGTGTGTCGGAAACGCAATGGTACGAGGGCACCGCCGACGCCGTTTACCAGAACATCGACATCATCGAGGCCTATGGGCCGGAATACATGGTCATCCTGGCCGGCGACCATGTCTACAAGATGGACTACGAAATGATGCTGCGCCAACATGTCGAGGCCGGCGCCGACGTCACCGTCGGCTGCCTCGAAGTGCCACGCATGGAAGCTACCGGCTTCGGCGTCATGCATGTCGATCCCAAGGACACCATCATCTCCTTCATCGAAAAGCCCGCCGATCCGCCGGGCATTCCCGACAAACCGGATTTTGCGCTGGCCTCGATGGGAATCTATGTGTTCAAGACCAAGTTCCTGATGGAGCAGTTGCGTCGCGACGCGGCAGAGCCCGGCTCGAGCCGCGACTTCGGCAAGGACATCATCCCCTACATCGTCGAGCACGGAAAGGCGATCGCCCATCGCTTCGCCAAATCCTGCGTGCGCTCGACCGCCGAGAACGAGGCCTATTGGCGCGACGTCGGCACGGTCGACGCCTATTGGGAGGCCAATATCGACCTGACCGACATCACGCCGGAACTCGACCTCTACGACCGCGACTGGCCGATCTGGACTTATGCCGAGTTGAAGCCGCCGGCAAAGTTCGTGCATGACGAGGATGGCCGCCGCGGGTCGGCCGTGTCGTCTCTCGTGTCGGGCGATTGCATCGTTTCGGGCGCTTCGCTGAAGCGAAGCCTGATCTTCACCGGCGCGCGCATCAATTCCTATTCGACACTGGAGGAGGTCGTCATGCTGCCCGACGTCCATGTCGGCCGCAGCGCCAGGCTGAAGCGCGTAGTCATCGATCACGGCGTCAGGATTCCGGAGGGGCTGGTGGTCGGCGAGGATCCCGTCCTCGACGCCAAGCGTTTCCGCGTTTCGGAAAAAGGCATCTGCCTGGTCACGCAGGACATGATCAACAGGCTGGGATCGTAGTGCATGCAGGTTCTGTCGGTGGCGCCCGAGATCTTTCCGCTGGTCAAGACCGGAGGGCTCGCCGACGTAACCGGCGCCTTGCCCATGGCATTGGCCGGCAAGGGCGTCACCATGCGCACGCTCGTCCCCGGCTACCCGCAGGTGATGGGCGCCTTCAAGAAAAAGAAGGCGGTTCAGCAATATCCGTTGCTGCAGGGCGGCAAGGCGTCGGTGCACGCCGTCCAGATCGCCGGCCTCGACCTGTTCGTGCTCGACGCGCCGCATCTTTTCGACCGCCCCGGCGGTCCATACGGCAACGCGACCGGCGCCGACTGGCCGGACAATTGGCGGCGGTTCGCTGCCTTGAGCCAGGTAGGCGGCGACATCGCCGGGGGCTCCATCTCGGGCTACCTGCCCGATATCGTCCATGCCCATGACTGGCAGTCGGCAATGACGCTCGCCTACATGCGCTACGGCAAGGCGGTCGGCACGCCGTCGATGATCACCGTGCACAACCTCGCCTTCCAAGGCCAGTTCGGCGCCAGCATCTTTGGCGAGCTTGGCCTGCCGGCGGCGGCGATGGCGCTCGACGGCGTCGAATATTACGGCGGCGTCGGCTTCCTCAAGGCCGGCCTGCAGGCCGCCTGGGCAATCACCACGGTCAGCCCGACCTATGCGCAGGAAATCCGTTTGCCCGAATTCGGCATGGGCCTCGACGGCCTGATCAATATGCGCTCCGTCGATCTCCATGGCATCGTCAATGGCATCGATACCGAGATATGGAACCCGGAAACCGACAAGCATCTGGTCTCCAACTACACGGCAAAGACGCTTAAGGCGCGAATGCCCAATAAGGCCGCGGTCGAGGACCGGTTCAGCCTCGATCGCGATGACAGCCCGATCGTCTGCGTCGTCAGCCGGCTGACCTGGCAAAAGGGCATGGACATATTGGCTGCTGCCGTCGACGGCATCGTCGCGGCAGGTGCACGGCTGGCAATCCTTGGGTCTGGCGACGCTGGGCTGGAAGGCGCGTTGCTTGCCGCGGCAGCCCGCCATCGTGGCCGCATCGGCGTCGTCGTCGGCTATGACGAGGGGCTCTCCCACACCATGCAGGGCGGCTGCGATGCCATCATCATCCCGTCGCGCTTCGAACCTTGCGGGCTGACGCAGCTTTACGGCCTGCGCTATGGCTGCGTGCCGGTCGTCGCGCGCACCGGCGGCCTTGCCGACACGGTCATCGATGCCAACGAAGCCGCCATCTCTGCCGGCGTGGCGACCGGCTTCCAATTCGCGCCCGCCAATGCCGGCGCCTTGCTGCACGCCGTCCGCCGCCTTGTCGAGGCGCATGCCAATCCCGCGGTGTGGACGTCGATGCAGCGGCAAGGGATGAAGGCCGACGTTTCGTGGGACAAAAGCGCCGAAAAATATGTTCAACTCTATCGCTTGCTGCTTTCGAAAAGGGCTGCCTGACTGATGATCCGCACCGTCGCCACCAAACCCTATCCCGACCAGAAACCCGGCACCTCCGGGCTGCGCAAGAAAGTCCCGGTGTTCCAGCAGGAGCACTATGCCGAGAACTTCATCCAGTCGATCTTCGACGCGCTGGATGGATTCGATGGTAAAACCCTGGTGATCGGCGGCGACGGCCGCTTTTATAACCGCGAGGTCATCCAGAAGGCCATCGCCATGGCCGCGGCAAACGGCTTCGGTAAGGTGATGGTCGGGCAGGGCGGCATCTTGTCGACGCCGGCCGCTTCGAATGTAATCCGCAAATACAAGACCTTCGGCGGCATCATCCTGTCGGCCAGCCACAATCCGGGTGGCCCACATGAGGATTTCGGGATCAAGTACAATGCCGGCAACGGCGGCCCGGCGCCGGAAAAGCTGACCGACGCAATCTTCGAAAAAACCAGGGCGATTTCAAGCTTCAAGATCGCCGATATCGGGCCGGTCGACATCGACACGATCGGCACGGTCAAGGCGGCTGACATGACCGTCGAAATCATCGATCCGGTTGCCGACTATGCCGATCTGATGGAAAGCCTGTTCGATTTCGAGGCCTTGCGGGCGCTGTTCAAATCGGGTTTCCGCATGCGCTTCGATGCCATGCATGCGGTGACCGGCCCCTACGCCAAGGAGATCCTCGAAAACCGGCTCGGCGCGCCGAATGGCACCGCCCGCAATTTCATTCCGCTGCCGGATTTCGGCGGCCACCATCCCGATCCCAATCTGGTGCATGCAAAACACCTCTACGACGAGATGATGAGCCCGAATGCGCCCGACTTTGGCGCTGCCTCTGATGGCGATGGCGACCGCAACCTGATCATCGGCAAGGGCATTTTCATCACCCCGTCGGATTCGCTGGCGATGCTCGCCGCCAACGCCCATCTGGCGCCGGGCTACAAGGCCGGGCTGAAAGGCATAGCCCGTTCGATGCCGACCAGCGGTGCTGCCGACCGCGTCGCCGAAAAGCTCGGCATCGGCATCTATGAAACGCCGACCGGCTGGAAGTTTTTCGGCAATCTGCTCGATGCCGGCATGGCGACGATCTGCGGCGAGGAGAGTGCGGGGACCGGCTCCAACCATGTACGCGAAAAGGACGGCCTGTGGGCCGTGCTTTTGTGGCTCAACATCCTTGCCGTGCGCGGCGAAAGCGCCAAGCAGATCGTTACCCAGCATTGGGCAGCCTACGGCCGTAACTACTATTCGCGGCACGATTACGAGGAGGTCGAGACCGACCGTGCCAATGCGCTCGTCGACGAACTGCGCGCCAAGCTCGGCTCGCTGCCTGGCACCAGCGTGCGCGGCATGACGATCGCCAGCGCCGATGATTTCGCCTATCACGATCCGGTCGACGGCTCGGTCAGCAAGAACCAGGGCATCAGGGTGTTGTTCGAAGGTGGCTCACGCGTCGTCTTCCGCCTGTCCGGCACCGGCACCTCGGGCGCGACACTGCGGCTTTATGTCGAGCGCTACGAGCCGGACAACAGCCGCCACAATCTGGAGACCCAGGAGGCACTTGCCGACCTGATTGCGGCGGCCGACGACATCGCCGGGATTCGCAGCCATACCGGCCGCGCCAAGCCGAGCGTGATTACGTGACTTTGGTTGACAGCCGGCCGTCTGAGTTCGGCCTGCGTTGCGAGGCTCCCCCTTCTCCCACAAGGGGAGAAGGAGACGCCGTATGAGCCAACTCGGCGCAACAATCACCCAAGAAGGCATCCGCTTCGCCGCATGGTCCTCGTCGGCTCGGCGCATCTGGGTCTCGATCTTCGACCAGCGCGGCAACCGCGAAATCGACCGGCTGCAACTCCAGTCGGAAGGCGAGGGCGTGCACGCGCTTTTTGTTGCCGGTCTCGGCGCCGGCACCCGATACGGGTTCCGCGCCGATGGCGACTACGCGCCGGAGCAGGGCCTTTGGTTCGATCCCGACAAGATGCTGGCCGATCCCTACGCCGTCGAGATCGACAGGCCTTATGCCTATGACGGCCGGCTGGCCGCGCGGCGGGGCGAGGGGGTCGATACCGCGCCGCTGATGCCGAAGGCGATTGCCGGCGCCTTGCCGAAGCCGCTGCCTGCCTTGCCGCCGCTGTTTCGGCCCGGCGGCCTAATCTACGAAGTGCCGGTACGCGCCTTCACAAAGCTGCATAAGGACATCCCCGAGAAACAGCGCGGCACCATTGCAGCTCTCGCTCACCCCCTTGTTGTAGAGCATCTGCAAAAACTCGGTGTTGCAGCCGTTGAGTTGATGCCAGTGACGGCATCGATCGACGAACGGCATTTGCCGCCGCTCGGGCTGCGCAACGCCTGGGGCTATAATCCCGTGACCTTCATGGCGCTCGATCCGCGACTGGCGCCCGGCGGTCTGGCCGAGTTGCGCGGAACGGTCGCCGCGCTGCGGGAGGCCGGCATCGGCACCATTCTCGACCTGGTGTTCAATCACACCGGCGAAAGCGACCGGCTCGGCCCGACATTGTCGCTGCGCGGCCTAGACAGCCGCGCCTACTACCGGCACGAGGCCGACGGCGCTCTGGTCAATGACACCGGAACCGGCAATACGGTGGCCTGCGACCATCCGGTCGTCCGGGACATGGTCCTCGATACGCTTCGCCACTTTGTCCAGCGCGCCGGCGTCGACGGTTTCCGCTTCGACCTGGCGCCGATCCTCGGCCGCGGCGACGGCGTTTTCGACGCCGATGCGCCGCTGCTGAACGCCATTCGCAACGACCCTGTTCTTGGCGACCGGGTGCTGATCGCCGAGCCTTGGGACATCGGACCGGATGGCTATCAGCTCGGCAATTTTCCGCCGCCCTTCCTAGAATGGAACGACAGATACCGTGACGATGTCCGCCGCTTCTGGCGCGGTGACGGCGGCATGATCGGTGCGCTGGCGACGCGACTTGCCGGTTCGTCCGACGTCTTTTCCAAAGCAGGCCAGACAACGAGCCGAAGCCTCAATTTCATCGCTGCGCATGACGGCATGACGCTGGCCGATATCGTTGCCTACGAGCACAAGCACAACGAGGCCAACGGCGAACAGAACCGGGATGGTCACGATGACAACCTGTCCTGGAACAATGGCGTCGAGGGTCAGACCGACGACCAGTCAATCGTTACGGCCCGTTTCGATGACCAGTGCGCGCTGCTGGCGACGCTCTTTGCCTCGCGCGGCACGATCATGCTGACGGCCGGAGACGAGTTCGGCCGCACGCAGCGCGGCAACAACAACGCCTACGCGCAGGACAATGACATTACCTGGCTCGACTGGTCCGGGCGCAACCGGGCGCTGGAGCGGTACACGGCTCTGCTCGCCAAGATGCGTCGTGCCGCGCCAGCGCTTTCGGACACCAACTTCCTGACCGGAGAGCTGCCAGCCGGCTCGCAAATACCTGACGTGGCCTGGCTGACGGAAACCGGCGTGCCGCTCGATGAAGCAGCCTGGCACGACCCTAGGCGACATCGGCTGGTCATGGTGCTCGGTGGCAATGAGGACGGTCGCCTTGCGGTGGTCATCAATGGCGACCGCCGAGCCTGCGTGTTCACGCTGCCGGAACGGGCGGGTTTTCATTGGCGCCCAGCCATCGAAACGGATACTGGCGACATCTCACGGCCGGTGCCTGGGCGAACGGTCATGTTCATCATCGAAAGCAGGACAGCGCGGGCGGGCGCAGGGGGAAGCCATGATGGCTGACAATGCCGAATGGTGGCGCGGCTGCGTCATCTACCAGATCTACCCGCGCTCCTTCCAGGACACGACAGGCGACGGCAGCGGCGATCTCAGCGGCATCACCTCGAGGCTGGCCCATGTCGCATCGCTCGGTGTCGACGCGGTCTGGCTGTCGCCTTTCTTCAAGTCACCAATGGCCGATATGGGTTACGACGTTTCGGATTACTGCGCCGTCGATCCGATGTTCGGCACATCAGAGGACTTCGACGCGCTGGTTGCCGAGGCACACCGGTTGGGCCTGAAGGTGATCATCGACCAGGTCCTGTCGCACTCATCGGATCGGCACGAATGGTTCGTCGAAAGCCGCACGAGCCGCGACAACCCCAAGGCCGACTGGTACGTCTGGGCCGATGCGAAGCCCGACGGCACCGCCCCCAATAATTGGCTGTCGCTCTTCGGCGGACCCGCCTGGGAGTGGGATGCGACGCGCAGGCAATATTACCTGCACAATTTCCTCGCCTCGCAGCCGGACCTGAATTTCCACAACCCGCAGGTGCAGGACGCCTTGCTGGAAACGGTGCGGTTCTGGCTCGAGCGCGGCGTCGACGGTTTCCGGCTGGATACGGTCAACTATTACGTCCACGACCGCTGGCTGCGCAGCAACCCGCCTTTGGCGGAAAGCGTCGCCGGCTCCAATACGGCAACCAGCCCCTATCTCTATCAGGAGCATCTGTTCGACAAGAGCCAGCCGGAAAACCTTACTTTTCTCAAGCGCTTCCGGGCCTTGCTTGACGAGTATGAAGGCCGCGTCGCTGTCGGCGAGATTGGCGACGAAACTCGTTCCTTGCAGACACTCGCCGCCTATACCGGCGGTGGCGACAAGCTCCAAATGTCCTACACGTTCGATCTGCTCGGCCCGCAATTCTCGGCGTCGCATGTGCGTGGCTGTGTCGAGGCCTTCGAGAGTAAGGTGTTCGACGGCTGGGTTTGCTGGGCGTTCTCCAACCACGATGTCGTGCGCCACGTCAGTCGATGGACAAGGCCGGGCGGCGATCCGGACAGGGTGGCGAAATTCTCGATCGTGCTGCTTTCCTGCTTGCGCGGATCGATCTGCCTTTACCAGGGCGAAGAACTCGGGCTGGAGGAGGCCGAACTGGCGTTCGAGGATTTGCGCGATCCCTTCGGCATCCGCTTCTGGCCGGCAATCAAGGGGCGGGACGGGTGCCGAACGCCGATGGTCTGGGAGGCTGTCGCCGACAATGCCGGCTTTTCAACCGGCAAGCCGTGGCTTCCGGTCCCGGCAAGCCATCGCGCCCGGGCGGTCGACGTCCAGAATGGCGAGCAAACCTCCGTCCTGGCGAGCTACCGGGCGATGCTGGCCTTGCGCAAGCAGCATCCGGCGCTGGTTCGAGGCTCGATCCGATTCCTCGATGCCGAAGGCGACGTCCTTGCTTTCATTCGCGAAGGCGGTGACGAAAAGCTGCTGTGTGTCTTCAATTTCGCCGACGAGCCGGCCGGCTGGCAATTGCCACCGGATCTGGAAGCGATTGAGCCGAGAGATCTTGGCGGTGCTGCCGGCGTCTTGCAGGAAAGAACTCTGTCGCTGCCGCCGCTGGGCTGCTTCTTCGGCCAGATCGGCTGAGCTCTATTTCATCATCTCATTGAACAAGCACGGAGCGCCCGCAAGTCGCGCCGACAACCCGCACATCGGCCTCGCCGACATGCACGCCGACCGCCGCAAGCACGTTGTAGACCAGTGCGTCGACCGGCGCCGTCACGCCGTTCAGAACCGTTAGCACCGCCGGCTTAACCGTTCCGAGCAGGGCCGTCACGTCCAGTCCGAGGCCCAGTGCATTGACGGAGAGCGAGAGGCCGCTGACCAGCGATGTCGTGAGCGATTGCGTCAGGTTTTTTGTGGCCGCAGTTTTTATCGTCTTGTTGGCGATATCGGTGCTGTCGAAGGTCAATGTGGTCGGATCGTTGTTGGTGATGGCAAGTGATGAAGAACCCTTCACATCGAGCAGATTGAGGGTAAGCAACAGAAGCTTCACGCTTACCTGGGCAATCGTGGCATCGGAGAACGATTGCGGATTGCTGAAATCGGCGAAGGCCGATGGATTGTTGTCGGCGTCGCTGGCGGCTAGGTGCAACGAGGCCACGCCAGGCTGCGCGGCGATCGACACCTTGATGCTATCCGGCCGGCCAGTCGGGCAGCTGATGTCAGTCAGCTTGGCTTCCGCATAGGCGACTTCGACATGCAGAGGCAGATTGACGGACAGCAGACTGATGCCGCCGCCGAGATTGGAATTGCCGATGCCGACTGTGGTGACCAGTTTGATTCGTGTCTGCGCGGTGCGCACCACGGTGCCTTTTTCACCTACGGCCAGCCAGGGTGAATATTGCAACGGTTCACCGATGGCGATGGCGAGCGTAGTGGAGGTAAGTCCCGGAATAGTGGCGCCGAGATCGAGCTGGACCTGGTTTGAGCCATTGGCCAGCGAGGCGGCGGCACCCAGCATGCCCATCGCGCTTGCGTCGACGGAAAAGCCGGGAGACTTTTGTCCGAGGCCGAGCTTACCGATCGGGCCAAGATCGATAAGATGACTGAGGGGTATCTTGACCGTGTTCGTGGCCCTTGACGCGATCGTCTGCAGCACAAGTTTGCTGGCGCTGCCCGACCCGGACGCATTGGCCATGGCGGTCGCGATCTGGCCTACCGTCGCTTTTGACGCCAGCACGTCGGCATAGCTGACACCTGTCAGTTGCAACTGTACGGCAAGGGCATCGACGAACGAAAGCACGTTGACGTCGGCCGAGATCAGCGCGTTGTAGTCCATGACGCTGAGCGAGATGTTGCCGCCCAGCAACTTGCTTAGAAGCGCGTTAAGGATGCCGCCATTGACGCTGAGGAGCCTTGACCCGACCGAGAACATCGCTTGCGGGGTCACGCTGGCAATGGCTTCGGTGCCGATAACCGGAGTAGGGATGAGCGAACTGGCGAAATACCGGGCGGGGATTTTGTGCAGAGTGACGCGAACGGCGTTGTACGGCGTTTTACCGGCTTCGAAGCGCTTGTCGACACCAACGGAGGAAGCCGCTGAGTATCGACCGCCGGTGACGGACACGACGGTTTTCCCGGCCGTGGGGACGATTGTCTGACCTGGCTTTTGAACAATGATGCCGGGCATTCGGTTGTCACTGAGCGTGGTTACTGCCGCGGCTTCCATATTGTTGATGTTCGACGCCGCGGTGATCGCCGCCAGATCCGTCATCGCCTGGGCTTCCCTGCGCTCCGTGTAGATCGAACCTTCGTCGACGGCGAAGGCCGCAAGCCCCAGGGCGAATGGCGCTATCAGCGCCGTCATGACGGCAAAGTTCGCCTTCTCGTCGCCAACCAGCGAGCGAGCGATCCGCCCGATGCCCCTCAGCAAGAACTGCGACATTCAAATGCCTCCAATCCTTATGGTCGACCTGCGTGAGATCGTGGTTTGCGGCATCGCAAGGCTTGGTAACAGGTTCCAGATCGGCAGGTTGCTCGCATCGTACTGGATCGACACGACGAACTGATTTCCATCGGCCGTGCTGTCCGTCGCCTGATATGTCAGCTTGCCGGAATCGACGAACGGGTATCCACTGGCATTGTTTTTGACGAAACTCGCCACCAGCGCCTGGCGCTCGGTTTGGTTCAATCCGGCAATCGCAGTGCGGGCGGCATCGGCGGCGATCTGCTGTAAGGAGTTGCTTGCACCAAAATAGATACCATATGCAACCATTCCGAGCAGGAGCAGGATGAAGACCGGTGAAAGCAGGGCAAATTCGATCGCGGAAGTTCCGGACTCATCTCCAACTTTGCGTAGATTTGTCCTTATTCGACACGTGTTTTTTGCCGCTAATGAGACAGCTTTACTGTCTGTCTTATCCATTGCCCTTGTCCACGGAACTTAAGAGAGATGTGCCGAACCCGTCCAAATATGTAACCCGTGGTTGACTAAGAACCAATTAAGACATTCCCGCAAACTGAAATGATCCGCCAGATTATCTCCCACGGACGGGCGTTTTCTGGGCGATGAAACGCAGCCAAGCCCATGGTTCGATCATTGATTGGCCGTTCGCAAGGCGACTATCCCGGCGCCTTACTTTGGGTGACCCCGAGAGACTGTTGAAATAAAAAATCTCCACGTTACTGTTTGGCCACCAGCTGCCGGAAAGGGAACCGGCTGCGCGCTCGAAAGGAACCAGCCAATCGGTTTCGGGGCGTCAACGCTTAGAGACGTGGCTGAAGGGCGACGTCATTAGGGAGAACTCCATGTTGAAACATGTGCTGAAGGCGACGGTACTCGCCACGACCATGGCCTTGGCCGCCGGTACGTTCTATACGCCGGCTTTCGCCGAGACCGTCTACAACCGCGGAGCCGCCGCCGAAGCGGAAACGCTCGATCCACACAAGACCTCGACGGTCTACGAAGCCGATATCATACGCGACCTGTTCCAGGGCCTCGTCATGCATGACCAGAAGACGAACCTCATTCCGGGTGCCGCCGAAAGCTGGACGGTCTCCGACGACGGCACTGTTTACACTTTCAAGCTGCGCAAGGACGGCCTCTGGTCGGATGGCAGCCCGGTGACGGCGGACGACTTCGTTTATTCGTTCCGTCGGCTGGAAGATCCGGCCACCGCTGCCGAATACGCTTCCATGCTCTATCCCGTGAAGGGTGCCGAGGAAGTCAACACCAAGAAGGGCAAGCCGGAGGATATGGGCGTCAAGGCGATTGACGCAAATACTCTCGAAGTCACGCTCAAGGCGCCAACGCCTTACTTCCTGGAGATGCTGACCCATCAGGCGACCTATCCGGTTAACAAGGCGTCCATCGAAAAGCTTGGCGCCGACTGGATCAAGGCAGGCAAGCTGGTCTCCAACGGGGCCTTTACAGCGGCGGAGTGGATTCCCAATGACCATCTGAAGCTGGTCAAGAATCCGAAATTCTGGGATGCCGCGAGCGTCAAGTTCGACGTGGTCAACTACATCCCGACCGAGGATCGCTCGTCTGCGATGAAGCGCTTCGAGGCCGGCGAACTCGACAGTTACGGTGACCTGCCGACCGAACAGCTCGCCGATCTCAAGGCCAAATTCGGCGACCAGGTCCGCGTCGGGCCATATCTCGGCATCTACTATTATGCGATCAAGACCGACAAGGCGCCGTGGGACAATGTCGAACTGCGCAACGCCATCTCTATGGCGATCGATCGCGACTTCCTGGCCGAGAAAGTCTGGCAGAATTCGATGCTGCCCGGCTATTCGATGGTACCTCCGGGCATCGAAGGCTACACGCCGGCACTGGCAAAATACGCCGACATGCCGCAGATCGACCGCGAAGATGAAGCCAAGAAAATCCTGGAGAAGCTCGGCTATACGCCCGAGCATCCGCTGAAGATGCAGATCCGCTACAACACTTCGGAGAACCACAAGAACACCGCTGTCGCCATCCAGGAACAGCTGAAGCCGCTCGGCGTCGAGGTCACGCTGCTCAACACCGACACCAAGACCCACTACTCCTTCCTCGAGCAGAAGGGTGATTATGACGTGGCGCGTGCCGCCTGGATCGCCGACTACAAGGATCCGGAAACCTTTCTCGGCATCTCTCGCAAGGCCAGCGGCAACAACTATTCGGTTTACAACAGTCCGAAATTCGAGGCAGCCATGGACGAGGCGGCCGCCGCAGGCGGCAAGCCCGAAGAGCGTATGAAGAAACTCGCCGAAGCCGAGCGCATCCTCGTCGACGACGTCGGCGAGATCCCGCTTCTCTACTACAGCTACCACGATATCGTTTCCTCGAAGCTGCATGGCTTCGACGACAATGTGATGGACATCCATCCGTCCCGCTTCATCAGCAAGGACTGATCCCTTAGCTGGGCCGCCGCGCAACTCAATGCGCGGCGGCGCTGGTTTGCTATCGCATCGGCCCGGGAACCGGAATCGATTTTCGGCAATGTCGGTGCGAAGATTTGAAGGCTAGAGCGCAACCGTCCAGCTGGACGCGCGCTCTGGATCAAGCGGGGCACCGATGCTGCGTTACGTATTCCGGCGGCTTCTGACCGCCATTCCGACGCTGTTCGTCATCGTGACCATAGCGTTCTTCCTGATACGTGTCGCGCCGGGCGGCCCGTTCAACCAGGAGCGGGGTCTGAGCCCCGAGATCAGGGCCAATCTCGAAGCCCAGTTCGGCCTCAATGATCCGCTCTGGCTGCAGTACGTCCACTATCTGGGCAATCTTCTGCGCGGCAATTTCGGTCCCAGCTACAATATGCCGGATTTTACCGTCGGCGAGTTGTTCAGGGAGGGCCTGCCGATCTCGATCCAACTCGGCGCTTCGGCACTCGTTCTGGCGCTGCTGCTCGGCAGCGTGCTCGGCACTGTTGCGGCGCTCAACCAGAACAAGCTTGCCGACTATTCGGTGATCGCGCTGGCGACCGCCGGCAGCACCATTCCGACCTTCGTCATCGCCCCCGTAATCCAGCTTGTATTCGGATTGACCTGGAAGCTGCTGCCGATCGGTGGCTGGGGCGATGGAGCCCTTATCAACAAGGTCGGCCCGGTACTGACGCTCGCTCTGCCGCAGATCGCCATCGTTGCCCGCCTGATGCGCGGCTCGATGATCGAATCGCTGCACTCGCATCACATCCGTACCGCGCGCGCTCTCGGCCTGTCCGACTGGTCAGTCGTCGTCAAGCATGCGCTGCGCGGCGCCATCCTGCCGATCGTCTCCTTTACCGGTCCGGCAGCTGCAGCCCTTCTCACCGGCTCGATCATCGTCGAGACCATCTTCTCTATACCGGGCATCGGCCGCCATTTTGTCGTTGCAGCGCTCAACCGCGACTACACTCTGGTTATGGGGACGGTGGTGGTCATCGCGCTCTTCACCATTGTCTTCAACCTGATCGTCGACGTCCTCTATGGGGTCGTCGACCCGAGGGTGCGCTATGACTGATATCGCAGTTGCCGCACCGGTCGTCGGCCGGTCCCTGTGGGGTGACGCCTGGGCGCGCCTCAAGGCCAATCGCGCGGCCATGTTCAGTCTGTATTATCTTGCCTTCATCACCGTCATCAGTGTGTTTGGGCCCTATTTCGTGCCGCACCAGTATACCACCATCTATGCCGACTATGTGCGCACGCCGCCGAGCTTCTCCGCCTATCCGCAGGCCGACATGATCGAAGGCGCTCTCGATGAGGCGATCAGGCGTATGCGCGTCGACATCAAGGATTGGCGGCAGGAGGGCAGCCGTGTGTTCGTTACCGTCAGATCGTCCAAGCCGATCGACGACCGCAACATTCGCTACCTTGATCGTTCCGATACCTTCGATGACACAAAGATCGAGAGCAAATCGCCGGATGGTCTCGAAATGGTGATGAGTGCCTCGATCAAGCAGCAATATTTCCTGTTCGGCACCGACAACACCGGCCGCGATCTGCTGTCGCGAACGCTGATGGCCGGGCGCGTATCGCTGGCCATCGGATTGCTTGCCGGCATTGTGGCCGTGGTCATCGGCGTGCTCTACGGCGCCACCGCAGGCCTTGCCGGCGGCAGGGTCGACGAGGTGATGATGCGTGTCGTCGATGTGCTCTATTCTTTGCCGTTCATCTTCTTCGTCATCATGCTGGTTGTGTTTTTCGGCAGGAACTTCGTGCTGATGTTCCTGGCCGTCGGCGCGGTGCTGTGGCTCGACATGGCGCGCATCGTGCGCGGACAGGCGCTGTCGATCCGCCGGCAGGAATATGTCCAGGCGGCGGAGGCGATGGGCGTCGGACAGCGTGGCGTTTTGCTGCGCCACGTCATCCCCAATTTGCTCGGGCCGGTGGTGATCTACATGACGCTGCTGGTGCCGCAGGTCATCATCCTGGAAAGCTTCCTGTCGTTCCTCGGGCTCGGCGTCCAGGAGCCGATGACAAGCTGGGGCGTGCTGATCTCGGTTGGCGCCCAGAACATCGGCTCGGCCAACTGGCTGCTTTTGTTCCCGGCATTCTTTCTCGTCTCGACGTTGTTCGCGTTGAATTTCGTCGGCGACGGCCTGCGCGACGCGCTCGACCCGAAGGATCGTTGAGAGATGGCTGCTTCCGAAACCATCCTCAGCGTCAAGGACCTTCGGGTCCGCTTCCGCACCCTCGACGGTGTGGTGGAGGCGGTGAAGGGCATCAATATCCACGTCAAATCAGGCGAGACCGTCGCCGTCGTCGGCGAATCCGGTTCCGGCAAGAGCCAGACGATGATGGCGGCGATGAGCCTGCTCGCCTCGAACGGCGAGGCCACCGGCACAGTCGATTATCGCGGCCGCAATCTTTTGACCTTGAGCAAGCCCGAGCTCAACAAGATCCGCGGCCGCAAGATCAGCATGATCTTCCAGGAGCCGATGACGTCGCTAGACCCGCTCTATTCGATCGGCAACCAGTTGATCGAGCCGATCCGCAAGCATCGCGGACTTGGCGCCGCCGCGGCGCGCGAGGAGGCGCTCAAGCTACTGCGGCTGGTCCATATTCCCGATCCGGAGCGGCGGATGAAATCTTATCCGCACGAGTTGTCGGGCGGTCAGCGCCAGCGCGTCATGATCGCCATGGCGCTGGCCAACGACCCCGACATACTGATCGCCGATGAGCCGACCACCGCCCTCGACGTCACCATCCAGGCGCAGATCCTCATGCTGCTCGCCGAATTGCAGCGCAAGCTCGGCATGGCGATCGTCTTCATCACCCACGATCTCGGCATCGTCAGGCGCTTTGCCGATCGGGTCTATGTGATGCGCTATGGCGAAGTGGTCGAGGAGGGCGAGGCGGAAGCGATCTTCGCCAACCCGCAGCACGCCTACACCAAGATGCTGCTTGCCGCCGAACCGACCGGCACCAAGGCGCCGCCGCCGCCGAATGCCCCTGTCCTGCTTGAAGGCAGGAACGTCGAGGTGACCTTCAAGATCGGCGGCGGATTTCTTGGCGGCGAGCCGCTGCTGCTGCGCGCCGTCGATCGCATTTCGATACGGCTGAAGCGCAACCAGACGATCGGCATCGTCGGCGAATCCGGCTCGGGAAAATCGACGCTCGGCCGCGCCTTGCTGCGGCTCCTGCCCAGCGACGGCATCATCCGGCTTGGCGACCGCGACATTTCCCACGCCGACCGCCAGGCGATGCGGCCGCTGCGGCGCGAATTACAGCTGGTCTTCCAGGATCCATTCGGCTCGCTGTCGCCACGCATGACCGTCGGCCAGATAATCACCGAAGGGCTTCTGGTCCACGAGCCCAATCTGTCGGGCAGGCAGCGCGATCTCCGCGCGGTCGACGCCTTGCTCGAAGTAGGGCTCGACCCGAACACGCGTAACCGCTATCCGCATGAATTCTCCGGCGGTCAGCGGCAGCGCATCGCCATTGCGCGCGCCATGATACTCAAGCCTAAAGTGGTGGTGCTGGACGAGCCGACCTCGGCGCTGGACCGCTCCGTGCAGAAGCAGATCGTCGAATTGCTACGCAAGCTGCAGGCTGACCACGAGCTGTCCTATCTGTTCATCAGCCACGATCTCGCCGTCGTGCGCGCCATGGCCGACTACATTATCGTCATGAAACAGGGCAAGATCGTCGAGGAGGGACCGGCCGAGGCGATCTTCAGCAATCCGCAGGCAACCTACACACAGACACTGATGGCCGCGGCCATCGATGTCACGCGATTTCGTCTGAGTGCATAGCCTTGCTGGCGATCCGCCACATGTCGACGTCGCACAGTACAGGCCACATGGCGCGGGTGTAGCGAAGCACATTCGGGGTGACATCGTCGCCGAGCCCGGCTTCCACGCGGCAGGTGCGGAACGCCCTCCCGATGCGCTTTGTCGGTTCGCCCAGGCTGTCATGGACGACCGGCCCGCAGTCGCAATCGATGCGCTTCCAGCGGCGCATATGGGCGATCAGCCGGGACGGCAGTTGCGCCGGCGGACGCCATTTCTTGCTTTTTTTCGCGCGCTGATCTTTGCAATAGAGCACGCCGCGGCCAAGGTCTGGCCAAGCTCCTGCGGCCTCGCCATCCCAATTGAGTTCCAGGATTGAACGATGTCGGCAGCCCGTGTAGAGCCCCACAATGATGAACCGGCAGAGATGAGCGTACTGACCATGCTTCCGGCGCAGCCGCAATGCCGCGCGCAGCAGTCCCGCTGCTTCCTCGCGCGTCAGCGAGCGCTCGCGCGCTGCTGGTTTGTCTGGCAAGGTGACGGACGGCTTCGGATCGAGACCGTATTCCTTGGCCCAAAAGTTGATCGCCGAGCGGAGGTCCTCAAGATCGCGACGCGGGCCTGATGTAAAGTTCTTGTCTTGCCACGCCGGGAGTAACGCACGGCGGGTCTCCATCGCGGCGGCGTTGAGCTTGGCGATTCGTTCACGCTCAACCCGATTGCACTCGCGCGAACGGTGCTCGACGTAGGCGCGGCAGCGATCTTTATTAATGCTGGCGACCGGTTCGGGGCCGAAGAATTCGTTCAGAAAACGCATCCTGGCGAGAAATTCCTTGCGACCGGCAATCTTGGCCTGGCGTGCTTCGGTGTAGGCGGCGAGGATGTCACCGACAGTCAGGCGGCGGGCAATGGCCCTGGAGATCGGGGGCTGATATTTGCCGGCGGCGGCAGGCCCGAGTTGAGGGGGCAGCATACCTGCGGCGCTAGACACTGCCCCCATGCGGGCATGATGATGGGTCGTCACGATGGTCCCCTTTTTCGCTACGAACTTGTTCGTCCTGCGGACGGGGATCATTTAGAAGAGGCAACAAGACCGGCTTTGCAACAAGCAAAATGGGCGATAGTGCCGTGAGATGCAAAGACTTGCGAAATGCGGCGCAGAATAGCACCGGCTTGGCTTTCCCGCCGGACGACGAGTCTTGGTGAATTCCCCGAGGTAGCTGACAGCCGCATCAAAATGCTGGCTCGGGCTATCCCATGTTCCGGCTGCAACTGAGATATAAGTCTCACGCCGACCTTGACGGGACGACTTGGCATTTCGAAGCGGGGGAGGTTTCCGGTGCCTTGGAAATCCGCTTTTTTCGGTGACGAACATGCCGCGATCCGATGCCACTGCGGGCACCGCGTAGCCCCTCGGCCGAACCTCTTTTTGTCGAATGTACAGGCACAACTTGCAAGAGCCCTTACGAGCCCTGAGCCATCCCTCCCGGGATGGACCGGAGTGGACATGTGAGCGGCCCGAGACATAGGTGACGATTTGTACCGGACACATAGGTAACACTTTTCGGTTTTTGCCGGGAGGTGTTGATGCCGTGGAGAGAGTGTTCGGTGATGGAGGAACGTCTTCGCTTTGTGGCTCGCCTGCTCGACGGAGAAGGCATGAGCGCGGTGTGCCGGGAGTTCGGGATCTCGCGCAAGACC
>NZ_JAMYRR010000021.1:0-100817 GCF_040321535.1 Mesorhizobium sp. M0340
CTCAACGGCGCGCCATCATCATGCGCCGGATTCGTCAGTGGTTGATCTGAATCCCCCCGCACCGTTCGAGTTGCATGACCATGCTCGTTCTGTGCCGGCGGCGGTGCAGCCAGATCCTCCAATAGTGGTCTCCGGTCACGACCAGCGTCCTCTTTATTCCAACGATGCGACCGTTGTCGAAGGGCTGAGGTCAGCACTCTATGCCGGTAAGGTCCAGGAGAGCACGGTCAAGCGCCATGTAGATTCTCTTCTCGGCTTTGGTCATTGGCTCTTTAAAAACAACAAGCCGGGATTTGCCGCTCGGCTTAACGATTCGTCGCTGGATCCGGATCTCAAGGAGTACCAGCGCAAGAGTGGCTCCTCGGACGTGGCTGGGTCACTAGGTCGTCTCAAGACGTGGGCGGGCGGAGCGCCAGTGCTGGGCCGCGCTGTCCTGAATCCCGACCCTGCCGACGCCGCGCTCATCAGAGAGTACACAGCGGCTCACATCAAAGAGTACAAGGGAGCGCCTGCGACCGGGCCGAATCCCGGTACCATTCAGGTCTATGGGTCTGCTCTTAGACGTTTCAGTCAATGCCTGGTTGAAAACAAAAAGCCGCGGATTGCGGATCGGCTTCACGAGGGGTCGCTGGATGAAGATGCCAAGCGCTATATGAACTCCGCTGGGATCAGTGCACTAGCTCATCTCCGGAAGTTCGCACCCGGGCGCAAAATTGCCCTTGCTGCTCGTCGGGAAGACGCAGTCGGCATGGAGGCTCGTGCCATTGGGGACGCCGCTGCGCAGACCGCGGCACAAGCTCATGGCCACGCAGGAGAGCAGGGACCCATCTCTCGAGCTCAACAAGTCGCGCCAGCGCCGTTTGAACGGCACTTGGGCAAGAAGCGCGAGGCCCAGGACGGACTGACGAGTACACTTGACAGGAGCAACCTCGTGAACAGCGGGGGCGTCATCATAAACAATGAACATTACACAGCGCTGTTGAGACCGGCGAAGAGGCAGAGGACTGATAATCCGCAAAGCCGCGCCATGGGGCGGCAACTGAGCGAAGCAACCACGACGTCCATCAGCCAAGCCTCCGATCAAGCCCGAGCGGACCTAATGGCTTCCTTCAGAAGCAGGGAGCGCTCCGACGCGGGGCGTTGAGCTCCATGGCTGGGGTCAAATCGCCAAACCGACGCAAATTGTCGGACAGGGGAGGCCGCTGAGCCTCATCCGCTTCGATGAGAGCGGCGTCGGCGGGTTCTGTCGCAAACTTTTCGGAAAGGTCATTTGCCGCAAAAAATCGCTTGCGGCATCGCGACGAGCACTGAAGTCGATCAGCAGCCGCAAGAGCCAGTATGTCAGCAACCGGGCTCGAACACATCTCAACCGGTGAAAAGGTTCTCGAAGTCCGCGAGGCCCCCGCGGCGGCCATCATCATGTACGCGCTGCGGCACCTCGAAACCGCTTCCCTTGGCGTCGGATCAATCGTGTTGAATCAGCAAGCCTGGCCCCAGGAGGCGGTTTCAGGTGCATGGCGCAGTACTATTCACAAGAGGGTGCGAACGGGGCATAGCGTGCGCACTCGAAGGCGTCAGCGGGAGCGTCAGCTACATAGTCGATAACACGCGCTTTTTACGTCGGTCTCGGCTCGCAACGATGGATTGCTAACGGCGAACTCATGCTGGTCGGCAAGGCGATACTGGCTGGAGCATCAACTCGGCCGACGAGAGTGGCCACACCATCCTAGACAGGATCGGCCGATATGCCCGGCATCGCCGCTCTGCAAAAAGCACAGCGGGCATCCAGACGTTGCCGGGTTGACTATGGGTGTCCGAACCGCGAAAAGAGGCCGCTCTTTCTGAGTGGCGTGCGCCGGCAGTCTAACCCCAAGCCCCCCGCCCGGGCTGCCGGCGCGCTTCTAGGAACATCGAGGTAGATGACGAGACTCCGAACTACATTTCCAAAGCTATCGGTGGATTCACATTTCAAGCCCAATCGATTTCCTACAGCCAGGCGCGAAGGAACGTTCAGAATTCACATCAAGGTGCACCGCTGTTGCGTCCCGAACAGGTGCGGCTGCTCAATGACGAGTACGAAATCGTTCTCATCAAGGTCTGCCACCATTAAAATTGAGGAAGGTGCGATATTTTTCGGATCGCATTCTGAAACGCATCTTTGAAAGCCAGACAGGCGCCCTCCCGGAGCCGACGCCCTTGACGAAAGCAGACGGGGGGCTCTCCACAGAAAAACTCGATGAGCCGCTGCGTGGATTGGCGCAGGACTTTGACGATACAGTTTGATGTGAGGCTAGTATGAACCCGCGAAATAGTAATCCATCCCGTGTAACAGCTTTGTCGCAGGTGCAGGACGCCGGCTTGGAAGACGGGCAAGCGGTCCAGGCCCGGCGAGTGGGCTTTGAGCAGCACGTGTCCGAGGCGCTCCGGCCGCTGTTCGATGGTCGAGCTGACGAGCCGCCTACCGGTCCAGAGGAGCTTCTGCGACTGGAACAGGGGTTTCGCGAGGTGCTTCAGCGAGGGCAGGATCATCAAGCCGCCTCGTCTTTTTTCAGCGATCCAAGGATGCCCGCTGGACGGGATGCCCCCAAGGGAAGCGTGTCGGACGCTTTCGCAGCAGCCGGCTCTAGGCACGCCGGAGTTGAGGCCGCCGCCCCGCCAGTGTTAGCTGCCAGCCAACAGCAGATCCGGCCCTCGCCAGTTGCGTTTGACCGGCCGGTATCATCCTCGGCTGCTGCAGGCGTGCGCTTGTATGCCCCTTCGATGATCTCTCGGAAGACCAGTTCCGAAAACTGCGATCAGTTGCCCGCCTTGTGCTGCCGCCTCGCCGTCGAGGTCGAAACGCCCGCGAATCAATGGAAGGTCAGCGGGCCATGGGGGCAGAGTGCAACGGTGTCTACACCGCCTATTTGAGGGGAGAGGTACACTTGGCTTTCCTGTTCCAGCAGCATCCGGCCGCACACCGACGCGATGGGGAGCTAGAATTCAAATCGGACCTTCGCAAGGCACGCACCGCGGATCAAACGCCGTTCGTTTGGGAAAAATGGCTCAGTACCGACAAAGCTTCTGTAATGGCCCTAGTGGCCTCGGTTGCGCTCTTGGTCGCGATACAGTGGCAAGACCCCCAGATCAACGAGACGGTCCTAAGCGAACTGCGGACGATTCAGATCAACTACGCATTGCTCCAGCGAGACGTCGCCCGCGCCGACATGGTATTGGACTTCCGTTCCGTTGCTTCTACCGGGCAAGCATTAAAAAGGAACCTTCAAAACTACCAACGCCTTGTTGAGATTTCGCCCAATGAGAGCTCCGGGGTGCACTCCAGGTTGGTTGCACAGCTCAAAAAGTCCCTCGAAAACACAGAAGCTGCCATCTCGGCCTCGGCCGCGCAAAATGAGCTTCTGCAAAGCTCTCTCGTACGCTTTGCTCGCTCGGCTAATCGCCTTCGGGGGGGAGTGTCGAACAGGCCTGAATTTTCCAATCTGATCCTTCAATTTTCGGCCAGACCGGGATTCAGCCTCGCATTACAAATCGATCAGTCTCTCGGCCGACTTCCTCCTAGCCAGGACCAAGTCACGGAGGATGTGGCCCGCGAGGGCCGCGCTATCCTGTCCTCAATGTTGAGGTTGGACCGCGCTGTCAATCGAATCCCATCCTTCGACACGTTCGCCAAGGCTGCCGAATTGGAGCGAGAACATCTGAAAGCCTACAGCTTCGCCAGCGCGCAAGCGCAGCGTACACGACTTTTCTTTGGCTTGGTGTCCATATGCCTCTGCTTGTTTGCGACCATTCGAGCCTCCACGCTGCATGTGCGGACGAACCGGTTGGAAAGGCGGTTAGAGCTTGAAGCGGCAATGAGTGAGATCGAAGCTTGCTTCATCGACAGTCAAGCAACGAAGGCTTCGCGGCGCTTCTCCACCGAAGCAGCGCTTAGACTCATTCAATGCGTTTTCGATGCGGATCAATGCGCGCTTGCTCTGGTGGATCCGAGTATCAGCAGGAATACCGAGTACTTTGTCGCGAACAAGCGCATGCGCGTCTGGAACGCCACGCTAATCCATGAAGTCGTCTCACTTGTACACCCGGAACAGCCAGTGTTTCGCGTCGTTCCGGCGTCGGAAGTGGTTCGGACTGCCGTAGGCACCACCGGTGTTTGTCAAATTGTTGGGTGCAGGGCCTCCGATCAGCAGGCTGCGGTTTGTATCCTTGTTTTTGAAGGAGATCGCTCACCACCCTCCACAGACGACCTCCTGGTTCTGGCGAGCGCTACTGTGCGTTTAGGCAACCATCTTGAAATGCAACGTGTACACACGGAACGTAACCTTTTTGAGAGTCGATGGGAGCATGCGGAAAGGCTGACGGCTGTCGGCACAATCGCAAGCGGCGTTACACATGAATTCAATAATGTTCTAGGAGCAATAGTTGGCTACGCAGAGATGGCTAAAGGTCTTGTGCGCCGCCCCTCGAGAATTCGGGGCCACATCGGCCAAATTATCTTGGCCAGCAACCGAGCCAAGCTGATTATTGATCAAATTTTGTCACTAAGCCGAAATCGGAAGCGCGTGACGATGCCTTTCGACGTCTCGGAGAGTGTAATGGATCTCGCGCCATTGCTGCGGGTTACACTTCGTGCGGATGTTCAGTTGAACTTCAAGATCAACGAGTGGCAAACGGTGATCGAGGGCAGCCCGACCGAGATACAGCAGATCCTTATGAATCTATGCAAGAACGCGTCGGAGGCTCTCTTGAATGAGGGCCGTGTCGAGATTAGCGTTTCTCGCGCTCACGTCTGTCAAACGAAGCCCGTGGCTAAGGGCACCTTGAAACCGGGAGATTACGTTCTCCTCTCCATCAGCGACGATGGCCAAGGAATCGCAAGTTCGGTGCTTCCGCATATCTTTGAGCCCTTTTTTACCACGCGCTCTCGCGTCGGCGGGACCGGACTGGGTCTTGCTGCAGTGGACCGCCATGTGAGCGCGCTCGCAGGATGCCTTGACGTCACCTCGGCTGTTGGCCGAGGTACACGCTTCGATCTCTACTTACCGGCCTGCGCTGAGGAGCAGGTCAGAGCTGATAGCGCTTCCGGTCCATACGATGGATCACTTGGCAATGGAGAAATCATTGCAGTCGTGGAGCCCGATCCAGCAGCGTTGGAGATCTACAACGATAAGATCGCCGCGCTTGGTTATAAGCCTGTCGGCTTCGCGACCTTCGAAAGTCTTTGCGACTGGATCGAGAGCGGGAAGGCAGCCGACCTCCTAATTTTCGATAAAGCGACTTTCCTCGGGCCAGGACAGCCCGAAGCCGTACGTACCACCCTGATGACGGTGCCCATCATCGTCGTTGGTGGAAGCGACCCCATGCCGATCACATCTGGTAATCAGACCTTCGTCCTTTGGCTAGCCAAACCGGTCTCGTCCAGGACGATGGAGCATGCAATTCGTAGGATGATAATGGCATGATGCCGCCGACGCGCTCAGGATACCGAGCTACCGAGGCAGTCGGAGGCGGAGCCGGCTGGGATCCAGCAAATACAAGAGCGTCGGACGATCTCTGCGCACCCGGCTCATGGCGAGTTCCTCGCGCAGGCCGGCGTTCCAATACCGGCTTATCGGTTGGCAACGAATGCGGCGGAGGTAGAAAGCTCGGCTGCAGAGATCGGCCTGCCCGTGATTCTTAAGCCGGCATTAGGCAGCGGCAGCATGGGTGTCCGATTGTGCCGCAGCCTCGAAGACGTAGCCGAACATACGACCTATCTATTGGGCGGAAAGCACATATGGCGGTCTACACCGAAAATACTCGTCGAAGAATTCGCACAGGGCCCGTTCTATAGCATTAATGTTATGGGGAATGAGGTCGTTGCGATTTGCGCCAATGACTTTGGTCCCCTCCCCCATTTCGTCATACGTGAGGTGACGTATCCGGCCCTGCTAACCGATCAGGAGCGTGAGCGCATCGCCGATGTTTCGTTGAGCTGTTTGCGGGCTCTCGGCCTTGGCTGGGGGCCAACTAACATTGAACTCCGGTGCACGAAACGCGGTCCAGTTGTCATTGAAGTCAATCCGCGTCTTAGTGGCGCGCCCGACCCTCAACTGGTCCAGTTAGCTTACGGTGTCGACCTCGTCACCGAGCACATCAAGCTTGTCAATTGGCGAGGAATGGGATCTGCGCAAAAAGCATTCGCATACTGCGGCCGCGCGATTCCTGCTTCCTGATCAAGATGGCACCCTGGACTGGATTGGTGGCGACACTCAGGCAGCTGCTATATCAGGTGTGGCCGAGGTCAAATTGAATGTTGAACCCAAGACACCGATCGTCAGGAAGGGGGATTTCCGAGACTGGATTGGACATGTCATTGCCACTTCGCCCAGCCGTGCTGAAACCGAGGGCGCCCTTCAGCGAGCGGTCGACTTGATCGATTGGTCGATCACCCCTTTTCCGGCGACAATAGGAGGTGATCGAGAGCACGATGTTTGTGGGGCGTTCGGGCGGCCCACCAGTTCTGTTCCGATCAGGCATTGACGGCTTAAGATCCTTGAAACGCAGCAGTTCCGTCTACGTCAATGTCACATCAAGTTTGATGAGGCAAATGCAGCTTTGGCCACACCTGCCCTATCTCCCGCGGAACTTCTCCGCGACCCGTGGCGAGGCCGTCGGCCCAATTTGGGCCCAATTTGATTGCCGCCCACCGCCGCCGCAGGACGAACATGCGCTTGACAAGACAACCCCGGCCCGTTCAACTTGAGGCATTCACCAGGGGAGTCCCGGCAAGGGGCTGAGATACTGCTGGCTTTCGCGGCGCAGTGACCCGTTGAACCTGATCCAGTTCATACTGGCGTAGGGACGGTGCAAGCGCTTTGCGGGAGTTCACGCCCGAGGTCCTGTTTCGGCAGGTAGACAGAAGCGTCTTTTCATCCTTCCGGCACAGAACTGGGTCTCCAATGCATGAGCAAAGGAGCCTCACGATGAATGCCCTCACCCCAGCCGTCTCAACGGGACCGCTGCCCGCCTCACGGAAAATCCACAAGCCCGGTGCCATCCACCCGCAGATCAGGGTGCCGATGCGCGAAATCTCTGTCCATCCGACAGCCGGCGAGCCGCCCGTCACCGTCTACGATCCGTCGGGCCCCTATACCGATCCGGCTGTCGAAACCAGCATCGAAAAAGGCCTGGCCCGGCTTCGCCACGAATGGATCTTGGCGCGCGGCGATGTCGAGGACTGTGACGGCCGCCATGTCCGGCCGGAGGACAACGGATTCGCGACGGGCGAACGCCTGACGCCGGAATTTCCCATCCGCCACCGACCGCTCAGGGCCAAAGCAGGCAAGGCGGTGACGCAGCTTGCCTATGCGCGCGCCGGCATCATCACACCTGAAATGGAGTTCGTTGCCATTCGCGAGAACCTTGGTCGCGAGATCCTGCACGGCAAGCTTGAGCGCGACGGCGAGGCTTTCGGCGCGACGCTGCCCGATTTCGTCACACCCGAATTCGTGCGTGACGAGGTGGCGCGCGGACGGGCGATTATTCCCGCCAACATCAACCATCCCGAGAGCGAGCCAATGATCATCGGCCGCAATTTCCTGGTCAAGATCAATGCCAATATCGGTAACTCCGCCGTCACATCGTCGATGGCTGAAGAGGTCGAAAAGATGGTGTGGGCGATCCGCTGGGGCGCCGATACGGTGATGGACCTGTCGACCGGCCGCAACATCCACAACATCCGCGACTGGATCGTGCGCAACGCGCCGGTGCCGATCGGCACGGTGCCGCTCTACCAAGCGCTCGAAAAGGTCGGTGGTATTGCCGAGGATCTGACCTGGGAGGTCTACCGCGACACGCTGATCGAACAGGCCGAGCAAGGCGTTGACTATTTCACCATCCACGCTGGCGTGCGGCTGCATTACATCCCGCTGACCGTCGACCGGGTCACGGGTATCGTCTCGCGTGGCGGCTCAATCATGGCCAAATGGTGCCTGCACCATCACCGGGAAAGCTTCCTCTACGAGCACTTTGCGGAGATCTGCGACATCGCCAGAGCCTACGACGTATCCTTCTCGCTCGGCGACGGCCTTCGTCCCGGTTCAATCGCCGATGCGAACGACGCGGCGCAATTCGCCGAACTGGAAACACTTGGAGAACTCACCAAGATTGCCTGGGCAAAGGACTGCCAGGTGATGATCGAAGGCCCGGGCCATGTCCCCATGCACAAGATCAAGCAGAACATGGACAAGCAGCTCGCAGTGTGCGGTGAGGCGCCGTTCTACACTTTGGGGCCGCTGACGACCGACATCGCGCCGGGCTATGACCACATCACCTCAGGGATAGGTGCCGCCATGATAGGCTGGTTCGGCACCGCAATGCTTTGCTATGTCACGCCGAAAGAGCATCTCGGCCTTCCCGACCGCAACGACGTCAAGATCGGCGTGATCACCTACAAGATAGCCGCCCATGCAGCCGATCTGGCGAAGGGCCATCCGGCAGCGAAAGTCAGGGATGATGCGCTTTCCCGCGCGCGCTTCGAGTTCCGCTGGGAGGACCAGTTCAATCTGTCGCTCGACCCGGAAACCGCGCGGTCCTTCCACGACCAGACCTTGCCCAAGGAGGCGCACAAGGTGGCGCATTTCTGCTCGATGTGCGGACCGAAATTCTGCTCCATGCGAATCTCTCACGACATCCGCGCCGAGGCACCGAAAGAGGGCATGGCGGCGATGGCGGCGAAATACCGCGAGGGCGGCGATCTCTACCTGCCGGCGGACGAGACCGGCGCACCGCTCATACCTCAGCCACGTGAGCCATCATGAAGGTCTTGGTCAAAGGGGCGGGCGTTGCCGGCCTCACCGCCGCCTTCGAGTTCGCCGCACGCGGCGCGGCGGTTACCGTTGCCGAGACAAGGCCTGCCCTTGGGGGCAATGCGTCGTGGTTCGCCGGTGGCATGTTGGCGCCGTGGTGCGAGCGTGAAAGCGCCGAGCAGCCGGTGCTGGATCTCGGACGCGACGCCGCCGACTGGTGGGATGCCGCAACGCCAGGCTTGGTAGCACGACGGGGAACGCTGGTCTTGGCCGCGCCGCGCGATGCGGGCGAGCTCGACCGGTTCGCCAGCCGCACGACGGGCTATCGGCGTGTCGAGGAAGATGAAATTGCCTTGCTGGAGCCCGACTTAGCCGGCCGCTTCCGCCGCGGATTGCTGTTCGCCGATGAGGCTCATCTTGATCCGCGCCAGGCGATGGCAGCACTTCATGACAAGCTCGCGGCCACGGGTGTTGAATTCCACTTCGGCGCCGACGCCCAGCATGTTTTTGGTTTCGATCGTCAGATCGACTGTACGGGAATGGCGGCGCAAAATGACTGGCTGCGCGGCGTTCGCGGCGAAATGCTGTTCCTGCGCACCCCTGATATCTCACTGTCGCGCCCCGTCAGGCTGCTGCATCCGCGCTTTCCGCTCTACATGGTGCCGCGCACCGACCACCGTTTCATGATTGGTGCGACGATGATTGAAAGCCAGTCCGCCGGACCGGTTACGGCGCGCTGCATGATGGAGCTTCTGGGTACCGCCTATGCCCTCCATCCGGCCTTTGGCGAGGCCGAGATCGTTGAAACCGGTGTCGGCGTCCGCCCAGCCTTTCCCGACAATTTGCCGCGCGTCGAAACGAAGGGTGAAATCATCGCGATAAACGGGCTCTATCGTCACGGTTTTCTCCTGGCTCCCGCCATGGCGCGCCGGGCTGCCAAGCTGGTTTTCAGTCAAGACAGAACGAAGGAGCTTGCTCATGAAACTGATGGTCAACGGCGAAGCGCATGAGGTTGCCGCCACCACGCTGGCCGAGCTGCTTGCCGCGCTTGACTATGAGGGCGATTGGCTCGCCACCGCCGTCAACAACGACCTCGTGCACAAAGCCAACCGGGCGGAATTCCAGTTGAACGACGGCGACCGGATCGAAATCCTCTCGCCCATGCAGGGTGGCTAGGCCATGATCGAGCTTTATGGAGCCGAGCTTCCGTCGCGCCTGCTTCTTGGCACGGCTCAATATCCTTCGCCGGCCATCCTTGCCTATGCAGTCAGGGCATCGGGCACGGCGGTGGTGACCGTCTCGTTGCGCCGTGAAATGGCAGGCGGCAGGGCTGGCGAAAAATTCTGGTCGTTGATCCGCTCGCTCGGCGTCAGAATCCTGCCCAACACTGCTGGCTGCCACTCCGTCAAGGAAGCGGTCACGACCGCACAAATGGCGCGCGAAGTCTTCGGCACGCCCTGGATCAAGCTCGAAGTGATCGGCAATCACGACACGCTGCAGCCGGACGTGTTCGGTCTGCTCGAAGCCGCCCGCATCCTGTGCGAGGACGGTTTTGCGGTGTTCCCGTATACAACCGACGACCTTGTCGTCGCCGAGCGGCTGCTTGCGGCGGGCTGCAAGGTCTTGATGCCCTGGTGCGCACCGATCGGTTCCGCCCTCGGGCCGGTCAACATCATGGCGCTGCGCTCGATGCGCGGACATTTCCCTGATGTCCCGCTGATCGTGGATGCTGGTCTCGGACGGCCATCGCACGCGGCAACCGTCATGGAGCTCGGCTTTGACGCCGTACTCCTGAACACCGCAGTTGCCAAGGCGGCCGATCCGGTCGGCATGGCGCGTGCGTTCGGCAAGGCGGTCGAGGCCGGTCGTGAAGCTTTCAGCTCGGGAATGCTCGAACCGCGCGAGGTCGCCGTGCCCTCGACGCCGACGATCGGCAGGGCGGTTTTCTCATGAAGCTCGATCCCTTCTACCTGATCGTCGACAGCGCCGCCTGGATCGAACGGCTGGTGCCACTTGGCGTCAAGCTGGTTCAGTTGCGCATCAAGACCTTGGATGAGGCCGGGTTGCGCGCGGAGATCCGCAAGGCGAAGGGTTTATGCGCCCAGCACTGCTGCCAACTGATCGTCAACGACTATTGGCGGCTCGCCATTGAGGAAGGCTGCGACTTTGTCCATCTCGGCCAAGAGGATTTGGCCGCGGCCGACCTGCTGGCGATTAAGTACGCCGGATTGAAGCTCGGGCTCAGCACGCACGATCATCTCGAACTGGAAACGGCCATCGCTGCCGAGCCCGACTATATCGCGCTCGGCCCCATCTATCCCACCGTCCTGAAGCAGATGAAATGGGCGCCGCAAGGGCTCGAGCGGATCAGCGAGTGGAAGCATCGGGTGGCGCCGATCCCATTGGTCTCCATCGGCGGCCTCAACCCCGACCGGCTCGACGGTGTCTTCGAGGCTGGTGCGGACAGCGCCGCGGTGGTCACCGACATCACCTTGAATGCCGATCCCGAAGCGCGCACGCGAGAATGGATCGAAAAGACAAAGCCATGGCGCTGAGGCGAGAACCGCATGTGCTCGTGGTCGGCGGATCAGACTCCAGCGGTGGGGCTGGAATTGCACGCGATATCGAGACGATCTCTTCCATTGGCGTGCGCACCTGCCTTGCTGTCACCGCGCTAACGGTGCAGACGCACCATGCGGTCATGGAAATCCACTCTATGCAACCCGGTCTGGTGGCCGGTCAGATGCGTGCGGGGTTGCAGGCCAACAAAGTGGCGGCCATCAAGATCGGGATGCTCGCCACGGTGGAGATCGTCATTGCGGTTGCCGGAGTGCTGCGCGAAAATCCGCAGGTGCCGGCAGTGCTCGACCCGGTGCTGGCGTCGACGTCAGGCCGGGCGCTCCTGGAAGCCGGCGCCATCGCCGCCCTGAAATGCGATCTGATGCCATTTTGCCGTCTGGTCACCCCCAATCTCTTCGAGCTGGCACTCCTCGTTGGCTCGGAGCGGGCAGTGGATGAGGACGGCGTAGTGTGGCAAGGCCAAGAATTGCTGGCAGCCGGCGCGCGGGCTCTGCTGATCAAGGGCGGCCATGCATCGGGACCGCAATCAACCGATATTCTGTTGCGCCCCGATCACGAACCAGTCCGCTTTGACACGCCGCGCCTTGCCGCATCGATGCGCGGGACGGGCTGCATGCTGGCCAGCTCGATTGCGGCACATCTGGCGAAGGCGCAATCAATCGAGTACGCCGTGCGCCAGGGCAAGCTCTTTGTGTTAGAAAAGCTTCGGAAAACCCCAGCCGAATAGCCGTAGAGCCGGCTCAAGCGTTCAGCGGCTGACGCTGAAATGGAAGCCGTAGCCCTCCTGCCCTTTTTTCACAGGGCGTGACGGGATGAGGCCGCTTTGCAGATCGGAATTCAGCGGCGCCGAGACAAGCTGCCCTGCCAGGCCGGGAAAGTCACGGGACTCTTCCTGCGGCGAAGCGCACTGCCAGTCAGGCATGGGGATGCACTTGTGCCTCCTGGCGAGTGTGAGGCCGCAGGAGCGAGGCATTTCAGCGCGGCGGGGGCCGCCGGATCTGGCCCCGCAGTGCTGGAGCAAAGCAAAGGCCGGTTTGAGACGATTCCGGGGATTTCTACGAGGCTGCTCGCGACGCCGGCATTGAGTTCTACCAGCTCCTGAGCGGCATACGCGACCAAACCCGGTTGAGTGTCACCGCAGGGATGTTCCACGAGTGGGACAAACAGCTGCGGGACTGGCTGGTCCGCGAATTACGAAACTGGCATCGAGGGGATACGGCAGCTGCGAAGGTCTGGTCAGCGGATTTCGCCAAGATTGCAGACCTCCTGGAAAGTTTCGGCTGGAAAGCCCGAAGCACGGACTACTTCAAGACGCTCGATGCGTGCCGGTTGGTGGTCAACGTCTACAAGCACGGCGCCGGAAAATCGCCGGATGACCTGAAGAAAACCTGCTCCGAGTATCTAGACGATCCGCTCAAAGGCACTCGGCCGCCGTGGTCAGAGAAACTGCTGAACCACACGCACCTCAAGGTGAGCGATGACCAGTTCCAGACGTTCTCAGACGCGATTGTCGCGTTCTGGCGCGACGTCCCGGCAATGCCGTAGGTGGCAGCAACAGGTTCCTGATTGGTTTGAAAAGGCCATTCTCAGTGATCGCGCCCAACGATAAGCATGCCAAGGTTTTACCGTCGCATATATCTTCGCTCCCGCTCCCGGCCATAAATTCTGCCACATATCTGCATTGCCGGGAAAGGTGCCATGCGTAACGCATTGGTCGATGGGCGAAGATTCCGCCCGCAAGCGGGTTTCGGGGGCTCTTGCCCGCATTGCGGTACAGACATGATTCCGCGCGCGGCAGCGTCTGGGTTTGGCATTAGGCCAATAAACGAACACGTCGTTGGGTCAGCAGACACCTATCTGTTCGGCCGGTCAGACCGCCAAATTCGGTTCATTCAGAATTGGATGGGTACCGACCAAAATGAATCCCTAATCGACCGACTTCACAGAAAACGAAGCGATCTCCGGCCCTGACGAGCGAGTTTCGGCGTTGTCCGGGTGCTCCTGGATGAAAGATCGGGCTTCGCGCCTCATTTGGACAACGCCGCCAGGTAACCGTTTCCCTGAAACCTGCCCTTCATTCAGATTTGCAACATCAACGACTACCGGCTTCCTAGACCTACTTGGAGCCAATCGGAGGACAGCCGTGTCGGCGCCAGCCCGACCGCAAATTGCGGCCGACCCCATGGCAAACGTTGATTAGCCAATGAACTTGATCCACAGGCGCTTGAACCATGCGACGATGGCCCTGAGCCCCTTCGGCTGGGCGCCGCGCTTGAGCAGACGGTCATGGACGCGGCCCGCTTCGATCTGCGCGCGAGACATCTTGCCGGCCCATTGGATGCGGCCGCTTTTAATGATGTAGTGCGAGCCACAAGGGAAGTCGTGATTGCCGATCGACGGCCATATCGAGGCTCCCTCGTCTTCCATAATGAGGTCATATTCAGTCGGAACGAGCGGTGTTGAAACCTCCTCGCCGCACCCACACGCGCAATTATGCAGCGCGACGTGGCATTCGCGCGACACGTAAAGGACACCGTCTTCCAGTTGTTCCGGAATGTCTTCGACGAAGACCGTTGTAAGACAATCCACCCGAGCCATCATGTCACCCGGTTTGTGATATTGTTGCCCTCGATCATGTATGTCGCGTTCCTTTCGTTGCGCTCATCACGATAGAAGGTCAGCCAGCGTTTCCAGCGCATGACCGCCATAATCGCGTTCAAAGAATTGAGTTCGGCGATCTGGATTTCGGTTCCGTACACATCGGCCTCTTCGTCGTCGTCACCGAACGACAGATGGGTAGCCACTTCCGCCCACGGCATACCAGGGGCAATAAACGTTGCCCTTGCGCAACCGTCGAGCGTGTTGTCGTCCAGCCCTATACCTATGCCAGTGTCGACGAATGCAATGCCCAGGCGAACCAGCCCTTCGGCAATCACGCGCCGCGACGATCCCTTATCAACGCAGACAAATACGAAGTCATAGGCTGAAAATTCGTCAATGTTGTCAGCCGTCACTCGAGTGGTGTGCGGCTTCACGCCCTTGTGCATGCGCGCGTAGAGCGCAGCGTAATAATCTACCTTGCGGGGGAAATTCTTCGCTAGCACCAGTTCGGGAGCACCAGGCGAACGGAAAAGATTGTGGTTGAGAAGCTGGTCGTCATCGTAGATGTGGATCTCGGCAACACGGGTCTTGGCGGCGAGGTCGAGCAGATAGGCACCGGTTCCGCCGAGGCCGATGATCGCGATGCTGCCCCTGAGTTTGCGGTTGGCGGCGAGGATTCCGTAGCGGACTGACGCAGAATCGGGAATCGCGAAGGGACTATCGTCCTCCGCACTGGCCAACGTGACGCCTGTACGCGCGTTGGCGGTCTTGTCGTGAGACCGCGCAGCAGCACCGAGGTGAGACTCATAGGTGACAACCTTGTCGTAAATGTTGGCATACTGGCCGGTGCCTTCTGGCTTCGACGAGAAATAATGGTGGACCTTGATGTCCGACCCCACAGTCGCTTCCTGACTATTATGGATGATATTTGTCATTGGCGTGCCATCGCGATGGCAAGGCGTCTCGCCGGCGAACCACATGGTGTGGTCCGTCAGTGGAGTCGAGGTCAGGCCTTCCGTATCCAGCGACAGAGTGCAGACAAGTGTGCCTCGACCAAGCGACATGTCCCGCTTCACATAGGGCACGCTGTGAACGAGGAGGACGAGGTCGCGCATCTCAAGCTCAAACCCCTCGTCCAGCAGTTGCTTCAGATGTGGATCACGACTTATCAGATCGGCGGACATTGAAGACCATCCCATTCTTGACTTCGATCTTTTCGCCCTCCACCAGATCACCTTCCGCGCCGTGTACACCTTTCAGGTAAGTTATCGTGTACTTAAATTTCTCGAAGTCGGCGTCAGGGTAGGCGAGAAGTGCAACCTCACGATAGCTGAGCTTTTTCTTGGGCACCGTACGCGGTCGCCCGTTGACTTTGATGACCACCGTCTTCGCTTCGCGGCTGCGGATGCGCTCGACTCCCTGTCCGCCCAGAGTCACCTCGCCATCAGCGGGAATGACCGCGTCGCCGGCGCTGTCCAGGATTAGCTCGAGTTCCTCATCGATGCTGGCGTAACGGTAGATGTCAGCTGCGGAGAGTTTGGCCGCCCCCCATTCCCAGCCGCGCTCGTTGACCGTGAGGGAGAAGGTCCGATCACCTTCGAATGAAAGGAACTCAGGCTGCGGCATCTGTCGCAGGTCGGTCGGCTCCTCAAGCCCGATCGAACGCGTCGACCCGTCCGCAATCTGGATGAGAATATAACCGCTAGCTGGATTGAGCCCGCCGATGGTGCGGACCTCGCGACCTGAGATTATGGCGTCATTGGTGGCGATCACGCGACCATCCAGCTTATATGTAAAGTTCGTTACGTCAGGCATTGAAGCCTCCTTGTTTCTCATTCTGCACAAATCATATATGGAGTTTTTAGCCAATGTCTAGCTATTAATTGGCTAATTAATGATTGTTTTTTGATTGACAGGTATGGACTTTATAGCTACATGGAGAGTGCTGGTTAGGGAGAAGCGCCTGTGAAGCGTACGATGACGCTTAATTTGTCGGACGCAGAAATGAGCGTCCTTGAAACCATGTGTGAAGAAAAAGGGTTGTCTAAAACCGCACTCGTTCGCCAAGCGCTGCGGCTCTACAAATCAGTCGATGATCGACTGGCGCGGGGCGAAAAGGTGTTCGTCGAAAGCGCGGATAAATCAGAAAAAGTAGAGCTTATGGTTCTATGAAAGGGCTGATCGATCGAGTCTTTCTCAAAAATCGTGCCACAGGCCTGTACGAAGATGCACACCTGTATCATGGCTTGGACAGCACGAATCTCGCGCATATCGAAGGACGCTGGCGACCTCTTTTTGAGTTGCGTCGGAGGGAGGCTAAGGCTTCCCTTCAGACGTTAGCAGAGGTCAATGCTGAAGACGCCCATTGGGAATGGGGCAAGAAGGCGCTGGTTGCGCTGAACGACCCCTTCCTGTTCGATTTCTTCGTGCTTGAATGTGGTGGCAGTACCCAAGCCATCATGATGACGCGCAAAGGCGGTCAGGATTGCTTCAGTCGCCACCCCGAGCATCAGCGAACGCCGCTGATCTACGTGGAGTTTTTGGCGACGGCTCCATGGAACCGACCAAAGTTGGTTGCTGACCCGACTTACAAGGGCGCGGGCCGTGTGCTCATCGGTACGGCCGTCAGCTTGAGCCTAGAAGAGGAATTTGGTGGCCGAATTGGTCTGCATTCACTTCGTGGCGCAGAAGTTTTCTACCGGGATGCGATCGGAATGACGGATTTCGGAACGGATAGCGAAGGAGTACATAAAGGACTTAGATACTTCGAGCTTTCCAGCAGGGATGCTGCGACTTTCCTATCCGTGCAACACTAACAAGAGGAGTCGACCATGAAATTACATTTCACTGCCGATTGGCTGCGCAGCCATATCGAACATGATCCGGATGTCGATTGCGACGTGGGGCTCCCGCTCCGCGACGCAGCTCCGCTTGAGCGTCTTATGCAGGAGAAGTCTCGTCATCAAGCAACTGCGGGGCAGCCTAATTCGGCTGCCCCCGAACAGAAATCTGCTGTGTTGTTTAAGTTGGTGCATCAGCTTCGACGCAAGGACGGTTTAAGCATTGCGCAGTTGGCTGCCAAAATTCGTGTTGATGCGGCGGAATTGGAGCAGGTGGAGAAGGATCCCAACTATGTTCCAGGCCCGCGTACCGTTCATCAGCTAGCCGAGTTTATTGGGGTTTCAGCACGTGCTGTAGGACTGCTGACTGCGGCGGCGTCCGCGCAGAATGACAATCTCACCGAAGCGGTGCATCGTTTTGCTGCGAGTTCAGACGACCTATCGAAACTAAGCCAGGCTGAAAGGCGCGACCTCAACGATTTCGTTAAGGTACTGGCGTCAATCGATAAGAAGAATGGATGACCATGTCTGCGATTGAGCCGATAATCGGGAACTTTGAGCGCCGAGATATCCATGAGCACATATCACGTTTGCTACGTGATCTCGGCAATCCAGAGCCCCCATTAAGGCTCGAGCAGGTGCGCGCGCTGCAAAAGCTTGACCTTACCTATTATAGCAAGGCGAACTTGAGCCTATTAGATGAGATCGCCCACAGGGCGCGAATGGCTGGGAACGAGATCACCAGCACGGCTAAGCGCATGGTCGATGTAGTCCAGCAATATGGCCTTCGTGGTATCCTAATGTTGAAGGAAGGCGACAAAAGAATCTTCATCGATGACGAGGTAGCCGAGCTAAAGCGACGCTTCCTCATCGCACATGAAATTACACATGACCTTCTACCGTGGCATCGCTCCCTGCTTCTGGGCGACAACGAGTCCACGCTGAACCCAACATTCCATCAGGCAATGGAAGCAGAAGCTAACTATGGCGGACGCCATCTCTTGTTTCTCGGAGGAAGGTTTCGACCGGAAGCGCTGGACTGCTCATTGGAATGGAAGAGTATCGAGCAGCTTCGCAAGCGCTATGGGAACACACTTACAACAACACTTTGGCAAATGGTTTGTGAACGCGACCCGGAGTTTCCTGCCTTCGGCGTTGTCAGTCGGCATCCGTATCACAGAGATATTTGCGAGAAGGCGGGGAATGACAATGTGGCATATTTTCCAAGATCGATAGCTTTAGCTGAGCACTTTCCCGGAATCACCACCACAGTTGCCTATTCCGCGATCTGCGATCACGCAACGAACCGCAAACGGGGTCCAGTAGGCGAAGGCGAAAGCATCTTTTATGATGCGAACGGCGAACCCCATGTATTCTGGTTGCACAGCTTCTCAAACACCTACGATCTGCTCACTTACTGCATCTACAAGAAGAAACACCAGCGCATTTTCCCTGTCGGCTATAGGGCAGCCTAGGCACAGGCAGACGGTTATCTCAACGGCAGCTTGCCCATATGTAAGCACACCACCGCTGTTTCGCTTGCGGCATATTTGTTGGCGGACGTCGCTTATTGTCGGCGCGACATTGGTATGACCTCGCCGAGCTGGCCGGACGGCCCCTCACCGCGGGTCGGCGCCACGAGCTTCAGCTTCACGACGCGAGCAGGCTCTTGCGAGAGCCAGCCCGGAGGAAGTGCAGCCAAGCTCTCAACATCATGAGCGAACAACGGCAGATCGTGCCGAAGCTCTTCCTTGGACAGCCCCCGTCATCCACCACGGTCCGAAATACATCAGCCAGTAACGTAGGTTGCTGCAGCGGCCAAACGTCATCGTAGGGCTCGGATACTGAGTAGCCCTTGGCGCTGTAGCTACGATAAAGGCGGGTCGCTCCCTCGGCATCGACAATGCAGAGGCGTTGGAGACGCATGATCTGAGCCTTGATGGACACGCGCCAGCGAACCTTCAGACGCTCCAGCTCCCAAAGCGAGGCACTAGTGACCTCAGCCGAGAACTGACTCGCCGGCAGAAGCAACGCTGAAGCGAACCGATGAGCTTGGTCTTGGATCAGCTTGAAGTTCTCGACAAGCTCATCCTCGGACACTGCACGGTGCAGCAAGAGGTGGGCCAACTCGTGCGCGGCATCAAATTGTCTTCGCGCGAATGACTGCTTGTCGGTGGCTAGAAGTACGTGTGGGCGACGATCAGATCCCCACCTGCTTAGCCCATCCAACTGTGTGGTTTCCATTGGTTCGCTCGCCACGACGACGCCGATCTGCTCCAGCAGAGCAACTACGTTGGGGTCGGTCGCAATCCGATTCCCCAGTGCTCTCGCGCTGTTTGGGCAATGCCCTCCAGATCCTCATCCCCAGGCTTCGGTAGCCTAAGCCGTTGAGTAAATCTGGCAGGTCGACTTCAGGGAGAAACGCATAATGGCCGGCAACTGCCGTAATGTCTTCAAGCCAGCGGTTGACCGGATAATCCTTGGTCACAGCCACGCCCTGTACGGTGCGGCCCTCGTCCAGCAGCAACCGCAACGCCCCCAGTCGCCGCCCTCCGGCGACGACTTCGAACTTGGCTCCCTTCGGGGCCTTGCGGGTCAAAAGGTTATGGATGAGGCCATGGGCCTCGATGCTGGCGGCCAGTTCGGCCCTACCTGCGGGCGGGATAGTGATAACAGCGGGATTCATGGACTTGCTCGTGTTGATTTCAGGGATTGACCTGATGGGTTCAGGTCCCCTGAACCCCTGCCTCGCGGCGACTAGCGGGGAGCGAGGGGGGGCAAGTCCCGGGGGCGGAGGGGTCTCCCCGGTCTGCACCTAGATGTTTGGTCCCGGCATTTGCTGGAGCGGATTTAGCCTGAAGCGTTCCGGTTGTGAGACCCACGCCTTGCAGATGAACTCGTAGGGCGTGAGGCCCTTGAGGGTCTTGAGCCTGCGAGCGAAGTTGTAGGCGGCAACGAAGTCGGCGAGATGGCTGCGGAGTTGGTCGTGGCTCTCGTAGTAGAAGCGCTTGACGGTGGCATCCTTGATGGTCCGGTTCATTCTTTCGACCTGGCCGTTGGTCCAAGGGTGCCTGGCCTTGGTGGCCCGGTGTTCGATGTCGTTTGTGGCGCAGGCATATTCAAAGGCATGCGCCCAGAAGCGCTCGCCGTTGGCGATGGCCTCCTTGATGAGTGGAACGGCCGACCCTCCTGCACCGGGCGTGGTAAACTGGATGCCGTTGTCGGTGAGGACGGTATGGATCTTGTAGGGGACGGCCGCGATCAGGCGCAGTAGAAAGTCTCTCGATACGGCGGTGGGGGCCTTCTCGTGCAACTCGACGAAGGCGAACTTCGAGGTGCGGTCGATAGCAACGAACATGTGCAGCTTGCCCTGCTCGGTCCGCACCTCGGCAATGTCGATGTGGAAGTAGCCGATCGGGTAGCTCTTGAACTTCCTCTTCGCCGGCTTGTCACCCTCGACATCCGTCAGGCGGCCGATGCCATGGCGTTGAAGGCAGCGATGCAATGAAGATCGCGTCAGATGCGGGATTGTCGGCTGCAATGCATAGAGGCAGTCATCGAGCGGCAGCAGCGTGTAGCGCCGGAAGGCGACGATGACCGCCTCCTCCTCGATCGAGAGCACTGTCGATCTTGGTTCCTTCGGACCAGTCGGCAGATCGGCGACTGAAGTTCGCGTCTTCCACTTCGCGACCGTCTTCTGGTTGATCCCGTAGCGCTTGGCCAGCGTCCTCAGGCTCTCTTGACTATGCTGTATCGCTCGACGGACCGCCTCTGTCGTTGTGGCGCTCCCATGCAGAATTTGGCCCATAGCGCATCCTTTGATTCGGAGGATAAGGATGCCCCATCAAAGCCCGGGATCAAACAGCGTCCGTAACATTCGACGATGAAAGCCAATGTCATCAGGTCGAGCAGAAACTCGTCGATCGCATGTGTGAGCGCATCAGACTTTTGTCCGAACTGAAGGAGCAGGGCGCGCGCGTCTTCGATCGCGGCCTGGCAATCGTGTGCATCTATCAGGGAACTGATCCTGTCAAAGATCTGCAAGCGTCCTCACTTTTCGGAAGCCACACTCAGCATCGAACGCCGCTGATGAGTGAGTTTCCAACAAAAGAACAGGGTAACGTTTCGCGAAAAATCGCTCGGCAGCGCGTCGAACGAGCATGATGCCTCAAATGACATGTGAATTCCGGCTCACCAACATGTCGTCGAAGGCGAGTGAGCCGGCCCATTTCTGCGTCCCGGCCGCCTGACAACTGGTCAGGAGGAACTGTGGCCACATTCGTCGTAGGCAAATGGGCCATCTATTCTTAAGCCGCCACGGTTCAGCCTAGATTACATGGGAAGCGACAATAACGGAAAGAAAAGGTTCGCAAAATGAGTAGGGTGGCTGGATCAAACGAAGATTTGGCTGCACCAACGACCTTTGGGCCACTTCTGCAGCCCACCTTTCGCTCGATCTGGCTCGCCACGCAGGTTTCAAGCCTCGGCTGGTTGATGCAGACTGTCGCCATCAGCTGGCTGATGGCAACGATCTCGACTTCCGATCTGATGGTTGCGTTGGTTCAGGCTTCATCGAACCTGCCCGCTTTCGTCTTGTCCGTTTTTGCCGGAGCTCTCGCCGACAATTTCAGCCGGCGCAGGGTGATGTTCGCCGGTCGGTGCCTTATGGTGACTGCCTCCGCGATGCTGACCGCATCGGTGGCGCTGGGCTTTGTCAGTCCGTGGATGATCCTCGGCTTCAGCTTCTTGATCGCAAGCGGCGGTGCTCTCAATGATCCGGCCTGGCAAGCGTCGGTTGGCGATATTGTGGATCGACGAGATGTTCCCGCTGCCGTCACCCTGCTTTCTGTCGGATTCAATACCGTCCGGACTGTGGGCCCGGCGCTCGGCGGCATTGTAGTTGCCTCGTTTGGCCTTATGGCGGCATTCGCGGTGACCACGCTCACCTATTTCGTACCCTTGGCCACTATTTGGCGCTGCAAGTGGAAGGTTCGTTCTTCCCCTCTTCCACGCGAGTCGATGAGGACGGCGATCTATGACGGGCTGCGCTTCACGGCGATGTCATCGGAAATCAAGGCCGCGATCGCGCGCGGAACCCTCTTTGGCTTGGCGAGCATCGCCATACTCGCGCTGCTGCCGGTGGTTGTCCGCGATCAGCTGGGAGGAGGCCCGCTCGCCTATGGCGCGCTCATGGCCGGCTTCGGGACCGGAGCCGTCTTCGCTGGCCTCTCCAACAGCCTGTTCAGACGGAGCTTGTCGCAGGAGCGGCTGATGAGGCTCTCCTGCGTCGCCTGCGCGGCGTGCTCACTTTCCCTGGCACTGACAACTTCGATCGGGGTGGCGGCAATTGCACTCGCTTTGGGCGGCGCGGGTTGGGTCACCGCCTGGTCAGGGGTCGGTGTGAGCGTGCAGCTGGCAAGCCCGCGCTGGGTCGTGGGGCGCACCATCTCGATCTACTATGCTTTGATAGATGGTGGCATCGCGCTCGGCAGCTGGGTGTGGGGCACGGTGGCCGAAAACCATTCGCTGGCCCTGGCGCTGGAGGGTTCCGCTGCCTCCCTGATGTTCGTCGCTGCAGCCGGCGTTCTGTTTCCTCTTCGCGAGCGCCGCGACTCAGAGCCCGATCCTCTGGAGGAATTCGATGCCCCGGCTGTCGCTCTCAATCTGAAGCCGAGAAGCGGCCCGATCGTGGTCAAGGTCGAATATCTGATAGCCGAGAGAAATCTCGAGGCTTTCCTCGACCTCATGCGGCAGCGGCGTCATGTACACAGCCGGGTCGGTGCTCGGAATTGGACGCTCCAGCGGAACTTGCAGAAGCCTATGCATTGGACGGAAACGTTCCGCACGCCGACCTGGACGGACTACCTTCGCCTCAATCATCGTCTGACGGAAGTGGACAAGGAACTGGACGAGCGTGTCTTCCAGTTGCACGCGGGAGAGGAAGCGCCTCAGATGACACTTTCCATCGAGCGACCGACAAGCTCGGCCCGCAAGCCCGAGCACTCAGCTTTTCGCCATCCCCGTCATTGAAGCCCGGCCGGCACAGAAAACGCGATTCTTGTCTATCGCGCTCAAACCGGTGCGGGAGACGGACAATCCACCAAAATTCGATGATGGGTGGCAGAGAAGAACCCCAGGCTGAGAGTGCGACCGATCGGTCCCCACGGTGAAGCGGAGCCTGGGGCTACAGCGGCACGCGACTATTGCCGCGTGTCACCTTTTGAATTTAAAGTCTTCCTAGTCCGCCTCGCTGATCCGGGCCAATGCTATCTTGAGGTTGGCATTTTGTCCCGCCAGCTCGCTGAGACGATCACGTTCGGCGGCGACCACATCCGGACTGGCGTTGGCAACGATGCACCCGCGCGGAGCGTGCTGTTGCTGGAAGCAGGAAGGCATGATCGGCCAAAGCCGGGAGAGGTGCTGCCGGCAGTAGCGAATGGGCTGCTGCGTCAGCTTGGTGTCTGGACGCCGTTCGCCGAGGCCGGCTTCGTTGAAAATCGTGCGCTTGTTTCGGTGTGGGCCAATGAAGTTCCCAGCGAGCGGCACGGCATGTTTTCCGCTCAAGGTGCCGGCTGGCAGCTCGACCGGACGCGATTCGACCGGCTGATGTGCAGGCGGCCAAGGCGGCAGGTGTGGACACGCGGTTTGGCTCGGCCGTGGGTTCGGCAGTGCGCGACGATCAAGGCTGGCTGCTCAAGCTGGCCGATGAAGCTATCGTTGCCCGCGCCGTGGTTTGGACGACCGGTCGCAGTTGGAGGCTGGCGCGATGTTTCGGCGCCAAGCTCACCATGCACGGACATCTTGCCGCCTACACACGCTTTTTCGACCGCGCACCGGGCGATTGCAGCATGGTTGTCGAGGCGCGTCCCGAAGGCTGGTGGTACAGCGCCGACTTGCGCGTGCCTCACCGATCCGGATCTGGGCAGCGAACTGCGCAAAGCCGGACATTGGTACCGCGCTTTAGCCGCAACGCAGTCCATCGCGCCGCTCGTGCCGCCCAACGCAATCGAGACCGCCAGCATGATCAAGGCGGCGGGAACCGCAACGATCGATCCCGCCGCCGGTGACCGCTGGGTCGCGGCGGGCGACTGCCTGTTCTGTGCCGATCCACTGTCATCACGCGGGATCGTGCATGCACTCCGCTCAGGGATCCTGGCGGCCTACGCGGCATCGGACATGCTGGACGGGCGTGGCGATTCGCCTGCGCCCGCTATGCAAAATCGCCACACGCGGCTTTGCCGATTAGCTCCCGGCGCTGGCTGCCCACTATGCACGCCGCGCGATGGGACACGCCTTTCTCGCAGCGGCGGCGCAGCCATGTCTTCCACGCGTCTAGCATCGAAGGAGGGAGGTCAGAGGTGGTCTCGGGACGGGGTGCTCGGCACTTATGAACCGACCGAGCGCCAGCGAGTGGTCGTCGGCGGGCTCGATGGCGGCATCAGGTCAGGGAACTCGGCCTCCATGATCATCTCCGATTTAATTCAAATTTGTCTGTATATATTGACGATTGCACTACCTTCACCTCGTAGACGGCAATGCGGGCGGGTAGAGAGGGTTCTATGATATGACAAGCGATTTTTCCGGCGCCCGAGTGCATTTAGATCGAGCGTATGACTACCTTTGTGGGGATGACCCGATGAGTCAAAGGGGCCGCGAAGCCTTGGACCTGCTAATTGAGGCGGTTGCCGTCGAAGAGTTCAAGCAGCCACGCCAAAGCGCTGAGGTGCTAAGGTTTCCGATCGGGCGCCGCTGCTGAGGTAATCTCCACGGCCGCCATGTAGCCTCGCGGGTGAGGCGCTCACGGCAGGGACTCGCCGCCCCGGAGGGCCGGGAACGAACGCATTGGCAAACGGAAAGCCCACTTGCCAGACCAGCGCCCGGCCGGCGTGGCAAGTAGGCCGGCGGTTCCAAGCGGAGACATTGATGCCGGACTATGTCGTGCTTTGCATCGCATTAAGCTGCTGCGGGATATACGTAACGCCATCCCTAAAAACATCGAATGCGGCAGCGACAGCGCGAATCCCAAAGCGATGCTCCCGCCGTACGCGGACAAAGCCGTTTTCGAAGTCCACTATCCCGTCCTTGGCCAGCATGGCCAAGCGCTCAGCCGAATCGCGAAGACGGATCGGATCAGATCCGTGGGCGACACAGATTGCCGGCACGTCAGCCTCGAAATCGCACATTAATCGCTCGATAATTGCGGCTCGCACGCGGTCGTCGTCTGTGAGGCGATGGCCCTTCGATGTAGCCAGTCGGCCAGCTGCGATGTGCTGGATGTAGGAATCCCGTGTAACTTCGTTTTGAACGTATCCCTGGCCGATGCGGCCGATAGCCGACGCGCCGAAACCGATCAGGGTTCTGCAGGTGTCAGCCGAGTAGCCCAACGAGTTACGTCGCAGGCGACCTGTTTCCTGTGCCAGCGCGAGCTCGTCGTCCGGCAAGGCGAAATGGTCGAGCCCGATCTGTCGGTAGCCGGCGGCAATCAGCGTCACGGCGACAGCCGCATACTGTTCAGCGCGGGCAGCGCTGTCGGGAAGAAATTCCGCCTCGATGAGGCGCTGATTCTTTACTTGGGATGGGATGTGCGAGTAGCCGAACAAGGCAAGCCGGTCGGGGCGCATGGCGACCGCCGCCCTCACTGTTTCGACGCACGACTCCACCGTTTGACGCGGCAGGCCGTAGATGAGGTCGAAGTTGATGCGGCTTACTCTATGCCGGCGCAGCACTTCCACGGCAGCCGACGTCTGGGCCTCGCTCTGGATTCGGTTGATCGCTTTTTGAACAATGGGATCGAAGCTCTGTACGCCCAGGCTCGCGCGGTTCACGCCGGCCGCTCCCAAGCCTTCCGCCATCTCGGGCGTGAGCGTGCGTGGATCGATCTCGATGGCGACCGTAGCTGTTTTCGAGATGGCGAAGCGGCATCGCAGGAACTCCATCAGAGCGAGGAACTCGGCTGGTCCAATGAGAGACGGCGTTCCGCCGCCGAAATGTATGTCGCTCACGGGCAACGTCTTCGGCACTCGCTCCGAAACCAGACGGATCTCGTCACGCAGCGCCGCCAGATAGTTGAGGATGGGCGCATCACGGCGGGTGATGGTGGTTGGGAAGCCGCAATACCAGCAGGCTGATCGGCAGAACGGAACGTGCAGATAGAGTGACACCGGATCATCAGCCGGCAGGTTCCTGAGCCATTCCTCATAAGCCTCGGCGCCGACCGCCCCAGAGAACTCCGACACAGCCGGATAGATAGTGTACCAAGGCAGGCCGGCCTCGCGATATTTTGTGGTCTGCAACAGTTACTGTCCCATGCTGATAACCACCAACCTTACCGCTGCGCTCGCCTGTGTCTTTGCGCTATGTCAGTCCGTTCCGCTTTGGTCTCGAAACTTGTATTTCTCAGCAATAGCGGCCGTTCAGTCTTGGCTGGACGGTCAGCGACTGGCCATGGCTGTTCCCGCCGCGACCCTCACGCGCACCGTTTGGTTCCACCATCCCTTCCCTTCAGCCTGCGCCTGGTCGAGTAGATTCTGCTGAGCGCGGCTGCCGCATCCAACGAGATAACACGGCGTTGGGACCACACTTTGCTCGCCAGCTAGCGCAGCCCCATAGTGATCTCTGGCATCTCGATGAGCTCGTTGTGTGAATTGCTGGCAAGAAGCATTAGCTGTGGCGCGCCGTCTATCAGGACGAGAGGCTGCTCGACGCGACCGTCAGGTCGGCCGCCATGCCAAGGCCGGCGCGTCTACTGACTCCGTGGTGGAGGCAAGGCTGCGCGTTCAGCGCGTGATTACCGATCATCGCGCTCGCCAAAATGACGGCGTCGTACCGAGCGGTGCCGCCGCATGATGTCTCAACGTCGGGGCTCACAGCAAACAAAGCTGTCGCCATTGAACGAAACTGTCGCGAAGCGAACAGACGAACCGTAGCCGAAACGTTTGCCGTTCGTGCTTGGGTTGATCCGCAGGCAAAAAGGAAGGAAGAGCGAACCAAGGTCCGCCGGCACACTTGAGCTTCAAGCCGCAGCTGCGTCGTCAGGATGGCACGTCATTTGCAGTAGAAGCCTTTGTGACGGCCCGCCAACAACTAGCGGAGATGACGGGGATGATTTGTACAGAAATGTTGGATGGCGTCGTTTCGGCGATTATTATATTTGTAATAACAATCGCATATTTGTAACAATAACACCCAATCATATTCTCAATTTCTGATGAATATCTGGCGTGACGAGCGCATCAAAACTGCTCAAATTCAACTCAATGCGCATCGTTATCGACTGTTTCCTTAGCAAGAGTTCATCACTGACGTCCATTCCTTTTACTCTTTGAACGGAGATCAACAATGAACATTAGGAGCCTCCTCCTCGGCTCAACTGCGGCACTGATTGCCGTTTCCGACGCTCGCGCCGTGACCGCCGTTGCCGAGCCTGACCCGACTGAGTACGTTAAAGTCTGCGACGTCTACGGCTCGGGCTACGTCTACATTTCAGGCACTGAGACCTGCGTGCGCATCGGCGGCTATGTCCGTTACGACGTCGGCTTGGGCCATGTCGGATTGGTTGATCACGCCAGAACCTCGGATGTGAGGACTGGTGAGCATCAGGGCACATGGCAAAACAACACGCGCTTCACATTGAAAACTTGGACCGGCCAGGAGACCGAACTCGGCACGTTGAAGACCTACACCGAAACCCGCATGAACTTCGGCAACCGCCACACTTCGGTTTCGGACAGTTCTCGGCCCTATGCCTTCAACGGAGACAGCACTTTGACTTTCGCCTGGATTCAGCTTGGTGGCCTCCGAGTTGGTAAGGACTGGTCGGCCTTCGACATGTTTATTGGCGGCGCGGGTGACGTACTCAACCAGACGCCGGTTCCGTACGGCCCTTTCGATACCAATGTGGTTCAGTACTACTTCGACGTCGGGAACGGCTTTTCGGCCGTGGTTTCGCTCGAAGAAGGCTCGGGCGTGGTCGGCACAATCGACAGCTACGCACCGCACGTAGTCGGCGGCTTGAAATACACACATGGCTGGGGCGCGATCACCGGCGTTGCCGCTTATGATAGCAACTACGAATCGGTGGCCGCTAAGGTCCGTGTCGACATCAATGTCACCGACGAACTGTTGCTGTTCGGAATGTTCGGCTACGGTTCCAATGGCAAGCTCAACGACGACTCCATCAACGCGATCGACGCTCATGGTCGCGGCTTCTATAAGAGTTGGGGCGGGAACTGGGCTTTCTGGGCTGGCGCCACTTACAAGCTCAACGAGACAACTTCGTTCAACCTTCAGCTCTCCGGTGATCAGCTCAAGAACCATGGTGTCGCTGCAAACGTCGCCTATGCGTTTCTTCCAGATTTCACAGTTACGGCGGAACTCGACTATGGCCGATACGGTAACTTCGCCGTCGGCAAGGTGGACGGCGCTTCCAACATGAATTGGACCAACGCGAACAAGAAGAGCAGTGTCGGCGGAATCCTGCGTTTCGAACGCTCATTCTAACGGATGAAAGGGCGCTGAGGCAGGCATCGCATGTACTTGTCGTCGGCGGATCGGACTCCAGTGGGGGTGCCGGAATCGCGCGCGATATCGAGACGCTCTCCTCCATGGGCGTGCGCAGCTGCCTTGCCGTCACTGCGGTGACGGTGCAAACACACGACAGCGTCACGGACATCCTTCATCTGCAACCCGGTCTGGTGGCCGATCAGATGCGTGCAGCGATCTCGCGGGCGTCGCGGCGTAGTGAGCGCGGGCGCGGCCGTGATGATCGTAGCGGGAGGGAGAGGTAAGGAGCGTCTTTCCTTTGAGAATTCGCGTTTACGGGTACCCACGATGCACAACGGGCGAGTTTTTCAAAGAGGCGCGTCCTCCTTCGAAGCGCTTCGGAGGGCCAGGCTCTAGGCTCGCCCCGAGCCCCTGCGTAGCCTGCGGGGGAGCTGGGTCTCGGCCCATCCGGGTAACGATCCTTCGCGCGGCTATGGAAACGATCGCATTTGCCGATTATCGCATAAAAAACTTGTTATCGCACGACTAAAAAAACTTGCAACTCCACAGCATCATTGACTTGTCCCCTATCAGCACTATATACTTGTAATCGCACAGCTCTAAAAACTTGCAAAGGCACGGCCATGGCCAAGCCCCATGAAAAACTCGCTGTATCACTGGCCGTCCTCAAAGAGCTGCAGGAGGGTGGGCGGCGCATATTCAAATCAGATAAGCTGACCCGCGTCCACCGGGAGCGGCTGCTGCAGAACGGGTTCCTGCGCGATGTTATCAAAGGCTGGCTCATGTCGACCGGCCCGCAGGCACGGCAGCAAGACACCACCCCTTGGTACGCGAGCTTCTGGGAGTTCTGCTCCCTTTACTGCAATGACCGGTTCGGCAAGGACTGGTTCCTCTCACCGGAGCAGTCGCTGCTTCTGCACGCGGAAGCGCCCACTATTCCGCCTCAGGTGGTGGTGAACACCCCCAAAGGCACGAATAACAAAATCGACCTGCTGTGCGGCACTTCGCTCTATGACCTCAAGGTCAAGGAGATGCCGGCCGAACTGACAGAGAAAAACGGCCAGCGCGTGTTCACTGTCGAGGCCGCCCTTACCCGGGTGCCGGAAGCGTTCTTCCAGCGCGCCCCTATCGAGATGCAGATCGCCATGGCGTCGGTGCGCGACGTATCAACCGTTCTGGCCCTGCTGCTTGATGGCGGCCATTCCGCCGTGGCGGGACGGCTTGCGGGGGCCTTCCGTCGCGTAGGACGCGACTCCTTTGCCGATGAAATCGTGGCCGCCTTCAAAGCCGCCGGCTATGACGTGCGCGAATCCGATCCGTTCGCGGGACAAATTGGAGTGACAACTATTGCGGCGGGCGTACCGCCGTTGGTCGCCCGCCTGCGCGCGATCTGGCAATCGCAGCGCGAAGCCATCATCGAGATATTCCCGAAGGCACCCGGACTGCCGTCCGACAAAGACGCCTATATGAAGTTCGTCGAGGATATCTACGAAAGCGACGCCTACCATTCGCTGTCGATAGAAGGGTACAGCGTCACCCCGGAACTCATCGACCGGGTGCGCGAGGGGAGCTGGAATCCGGAGATTGATGAAGAGGACCGCAAGAACCGAGATGCGCTTGCCGCGCGTGGCTACTACCTCGCATTCCAGAAGGTCAAAGACTCTGTTGCCGCGATCATCAACGGCAAGCCAGCCGGCGCGTTGACGCGGGACACTCACCGGGAGTGGTACCGGGAGCTGTTCGCGCCGTCAGTGACCGCCGGCATCCTCAAAGCCAGCGCGCTTGCGGGATATCGCACTCACCCTGTGTACCTGCGCGGCTCGCAGCACGTGCCGCCGCGTACCGAAGCGGTGGCCGATGGTATGAATGAGCTGTTCGACCTGCTGGAGGCGGAGAAGGAGGCCTCCGTGCGTGCCGTGCTGGGGCATTGGCTTGTGGGCTATGTGCACCCCTATCCGGACGGCAACGGACGAATGGCGCGGTTCCTCATGAACGCGATGCTGGCTTCAGGCGGTTACCCCTGGACAGTCGTCAGAGTCGATGACCGGAAGGCCTACCTCGCAGGGCTGGAGGAGGCGAGCGGCAATATGAATGTGAAAACGTTCGCCGCCTTTCTCGCCGAACGGGTGAAGTGGTCTATGGAGAAGGCGGCGTGAGATCGGTGGTGTGCCATGTTTAACTTGCTTGTCTCGGGCCACGGCGAGTGGTGGGAAACGCCGCCGTTCACGTCAACATTGACCGGTTCAAGGAATCTAGCGGCGCCGAGGCCGAGGCTATCGACCTCGCGCCCTGAAACATTGCGCCGGCTGGAGGAAATCCCGGCGCTTTTGATGTACGAAGTCGGGGCGGGAGGCCCGCACGCGCGCGTGGTCCGGCACAGCCGCATACGCAATATCGTTCGGCGCGGACACGAACTGGCCTTCACCTTCGAGCCCGATCCGAAACATGCCTTTCTCGACCGGTCAGCGGTGTTGAGAATTGCGGACCGGCTGGGCATTCAACAGTTCGAACAGCACCGTACGCACTGGGCGATCAAGGATGGTGACATTCCGGCCGAGCTGATTGCCACCGGCACCGCTGAACGGGCGCAGCGCACCGTTGCCGTGGTTGCGGCAGAATATGTTAGAAGCGCGCCGCGAGGGACGAAGGAGAGAAGCTGCCGAACTGGCCGAAGAACTGGAGGATTTTCCTCCCCTCGCTGGAGAAAGCACTGTCGCTCGTGCCGGCGCGTATCCTTCAGCAGCCGACACCCGAATTATACCCGATCCTTGGGATAGAGCCCGGCACGCCCGAAGGCCGCAACGCCGTCGTGGCCGTCGTCGCAAGGGGTCACAATGGGCAGGACTTGCCTGCCGACTGGTCTTATTCGCTGGCGTGGTTCCTGGACCTTTACGGCAGCGCGACGGAAGCGGGGCGCCTTGACGGCGCGCTGGCCGAATGCGCAACGCATGTGATCGCGCTCGGCACTGGCGAGGGAGAAGCCGCCGCCCCGGTTGAAGATATCGGCTACGCACTCTGGCGCTGTTCGCGAAGCCCGAAACTTATCGGCGATCTGCGCCGGGAATCGCTGAGATAGCGAAGGAGGTTTTGTCGCTTACCAAAATCAACTGGAACTCGACCCAGATCAACCAGAAGCTTCCCATTCCCATTCTAGCAGCCAGAAGAGTGGGTGAGCTTTTGAAACATCTATCCGAGGAATCGATAAGCTCAGACTATCGCAAGTATACATAGTTTTTTCTGTTATAGGGTCTGCTCGGCTGCAGACAAAGAGCCCCGGATAAACTTCAGCACGAAAGCAGAATTGAATGAAGGTGGGCTACACGGAGTTCTCATTTGGGTATGCCTTCACCGAAAACCTTATCCGGTCATCGTCAGCCGCACCTGTAGGCGCGCCGGTCTTTCCAAACCTCATACAGGAAGGGCATTCTGGCTTTGACATCCGCATCAATTTCCCAGGGGTTCCGCTGTTTTTCCAGTACAAGCTTCCGGAGCTGATGAAGCGAGGAACTGCCTTTGAGATTGCGAGCGGACATTGTCCCGGTTTGTCGATACCATTTTTTCGGATTGCGATGATGCGCAGGGATGTGTCGCGTCAGCATGAACTGCTTCTTCGGCTTGAGGCGCGCTATCCGTCAAACGTCTTCTATGCGGCTCCTTGTATTGTAAACATCAGCGATTTCGACCGCTCTTATAATGGAGCAACCGTAGCACGGCAGTCCATTTTCGTCTCACCAGGGGATATTGGGCCCTTGCCAGACGACAAAGCGCACAGCCTTGCCTATAAACCTGGACTGGCAACTGGATATTTTTGCTCGAAACCCAAGCCCACCAAAGTTCAAACATTTGATGATCTCGCTGCGCTCTTTAAGGAGCAGTTCGCCGAGAAGCGTTTTGCGGAAGTCGGCGAGGCGGCGCGTGAGATGCGCGAAAACGTACTTGAGCTTGCTTCGCCGTCAATGCGGCAAGCCGAACAGCTCATTGCTGAACGGGTCGGCGCGAGACGCATTCAGATTCTAGACGGCGCAGCCAGACCGCCCGAGGAAGAGCGCGCAGTCACTGACATTCTCGTAGCGCGGGAAATTGCGCGTGTCGATCTTGGCGTCGACCTGCTGGTGGCCCAACCACGCTAACGACATCATACCTCGCTGATTAGCCCTCCTTTTGTCTAGGCCACAGTTATGAGACTACGAACTACTTGGCCAGGAAGAAGATCGGATTGAAAGCGAACCTTCCTTGTCATCTTTGCATCACGGTCAGTCTGCACGAGATTGACCGCTGCAAGCCGGGAGCAAGACCGGGCTGCGCAAACGTTGCAACAGATCCTTCAAGGAAATTCATAGACTCTTAGCAACTCCGGTTCGCTGTGAATGGTAGGCTTATTGCAACGTTTGAGTCAGTGGGGTCCGAACCGTGGCTTATTCTCCGACCCGCCGAACTGCGTGCAATTTCGGCTAAAGGCAATGGCAAGAACAGCGCCCATCTTGTTTGTTCGACACAGCCATATTGGCTCAAAACAGTATCTTCACGGCCACCGAGATTGTCCGGTCGGTGGACAAGCAACCATATTATTTCGTTCGAAAGCTGCAACATCTGTGGAGAACGCGAAATGACAAATTCAGTAGGACGAGTGCCCAGGCTTTCCAAGTGGCTTGGTCCTGACCAATGCTGACACTGGTCAGTCGCCTACGGACGGCAGCGCATCTAGATCGCCTTCGAATTCTAGGCCTTTGCGCGCACGCGGACCTAACTGTCTGCCAGCTAGCGGAGATTCTAGGTCTGCGTCGTGAGCACGTTGTACGACACGTCCGGCTGCTGGCCAGAGCCGACTTTCTTTACTGCAACGAACAACGTCCGTGGTGCTCGTACAATCTCAAAACAGGAGGTAAGGACGGCGGGCTGGTTCAATTGTTGGTTGATCTCCTGCCCCACGGCGATGGCTATCACAAACGAGACCTTCAACGGCTCGAAGCCACACAAGACGCGCCGTCGAAGGGGATCGCATGCTTGACCGTGAAATAGATCAGTCCAATTGGAGCGCGAAACCACCATGGACAACTCCGCCGACGGCGCCATCGCGCCGCGCGACACTTACGGACGGTCTCGATTGGCCGCGGTTGATTGCCGCGTTCACGAACTGCTTCTGAGACAGGAGCGGCAGGAGCGGACGACCCTTAAGCTCATCGCGTCAGAGAACTTTGCGTCCTCGGCCGTGCTGGAAGCGAACGGCTCGATTTTCACGAACAAGTACGCCGAGGGGTACCCCGGTGCGCGCTACTACGCTGGAAATAAGATCGTTGATGAGCTTGAGAATCTAGCCATTGAGCGCTTGAAAACACTATTTGGCAGCGAGCATGCCAACGTCCAGCCTTATTCCGGCTCGCCGGCCAACCAGGCTGTCTATCGTGCGCTTTTGAGCCCCGGTGACAAAGTCATGGGCTTGCCCCTCCCGGAAGGGGGCCATCTGACTCATGGTTGGGTCATCAATTTTTCCGGAACAGACTATAAGCGCGTCCCCTATGGGCTGCACGAAAAGACGCAGCAAATTGACTATGACCGTTTGCGCGAAACAGCAAAACGCGAATGGCCTCGGCTCATTTGGGCTGGCGGTACTGCTTATCCCCGTATCTTTGACTACGTGGCAATGGCAGAAATCGCTCTGGAGGCGAACTCCTACCTCGTGGCCGACATCGCGCACATCAGTGGCCTGATTGTCGCTGGAGCGCATCCGAATCCCGTACCCCATTGCGACGTCGTCAGCAGCACGTCTCGCAAGTCGATCCGCGGTCCCCGCGGTGGCTTCATTTTGTCAAGGAATGAAGATCGCTATCAAGCGCTGTATCATTCGAAGGGCAAATACAATCTCGCCAGACGAATAGATCGCGCTGTCTTCCCTCAACTGCAAGGCGGCCCCCATATGAATGTTATCGCGGCGCTAGCTGTCGCTTTGCGGGAAGCCGCGGACCCGTCCTTCCGCAGTTACGGCCAACAGATTGTCAAAAATGCCAAGGCTCTGGCCCAGGCGCTTCTGGACCGAGGTTATGACCTGGTCATCGGGGGCACTGACAATCACATGCTGATCCTTGATCTTCGCGATCGACCACTATCAGGCAAGGCCTATGCCAAGCGGTTAGCGAAGGCAGGCATCATTACGAGCTTTAATATGGTGCCGGGCGACCCGCGCCATCCTGCGGTCACAAGCGGAATTCGCCTGGGGGCGCCAGCAGTGATGTCAATGGGCATGCGCGATGTGGAAACGGTGCAAATTGCTGGCTTCATTGACTCCGTCCTCCGGCGAGCCAGACGACGAAGATCTCCATGCCTGCGTGCGATGAGACGTTGCCGACTTGTGCGCTGCGTTCGAGGTCCCGGGCATCACCGACAGGTAAGGTGGGCTAAGCAACATGCCCCATACAACTCCAACACCCGAAGCGAGGCATTTCATGGCTAGGCAGTTCGTGTTCTCTTCCGAATCGGTTGGCGCGGGACACCCGGATAAGTTGGCCGACAACATCTCGGATGCCATCCTCGATGCCATCCTCCGCACCGATCCCAAGGCGCGCGTCGCCTGTGAAGCGTTGGTAAAATCAGGGATGGTCGTTCTGGCTGGCGAGATTACCAGCGATGCGCGGGTGGATTATAGCCAAGTTGCGCGCGATACGATTCTGGATATTGGATACGACGATGAGGCCGTCGGCTTTGACGGCCGGCGTTGCTCCGTCGTTCATGCACTCACCGAGCAATCGCCCGACATCAGCCAGGGCGTTGACGAGGGACGAGGGCAGGACCTCCAACAGGGAGCGGGAGATCAGGGCCTCATGTTCGGCTACGCATGCCGCGAAACCGATACTCTGATGCCTTTGCCGATCCAGCTCGCTCATCGCTTGACGAAACGACAGGCAGATGTCCGGAAAGCACGACAGCTTGGCTGGTTGCGTCCTGACATGAAATCCCAAGTCTCAGTGCGCTATGACGGGTTGCGCCCGGTCGCCCTGGATACCATCGTCGTATCGACCCAACATGACGAGCAGGTCTCGCAAGAGACGGTCCGCGAGGGCGTCATTGAGGAAATCATAAAGCCTGTCCTGCCGACCCACCTGGAGACGGAAGGCATCAGAATTCTGGTCAACCCGACGGGGAGGTTCGTAGTCGGCGGGCCGCGCGGCGACTGCGGTCTCACTGGACGCAAGATCATCGTCGATTCCTATGGTGGGATGGGTCGTCACGGCGGCGGCGCCTTTTCGGGCAAGGACCCGTCCAAGGTTGACCGCTCAGCTGCCTATGCGGCCCGGTATGTCGCAAAGAATATCGTCGCTAGCGGACTTGCGGACGTCTGCGAGGTGCAGCTTGCTTACGCAATCGGCGTGGCCAGTCCGGTTTCTGTCATGGTCAACACGTTCGGAACAGCGAGGGTTGAGGAAAGAAGGATCGAGCGCCTCATTCTTGAGTTGTTCGATCTCAGACCGAAGGGCATTATCAAGATGCTTGATCTCTTACGCCCTATATACCGCAAGACCGCGACCTATGGCCATTTCGGCCGTGAAGAGCCTGATTTCACCTGGGAGAAGACAGACAGGGCCGACGAATTGCGTCGCGAGGCAGGACTTGCCGCCCCGTGAGGGCTGGCGCCGAACGGATTGGCAAGCGCAAAGCCCATTCCCACTGGCCAGACCCGCCCGCGCCCGGCGTGGCAGAAAGCCGGTGGGTTTTTGGCGGAGACATGAATTGATGCCGGACTATGACGTGCTTTGTATCGGAAATGCTATCGTCGACATCATCGCCCAGTGTGACGAGGCGTTCCTGGAGACCAACGGCATCATCAAAGGCGCGATGAATTTGATCGACACGAGGCGCGCCGAACTGCTCTACAGCCGCATGGGCCCGGCCATCGAAGCCTCGGGCGGCAGCGCCGGCAACACGGCGGCGGGCGTCGCCAGCTTCGGCGGCCGCGCCGCCTTCTTCGGCAAGGTCTCCAACGACGCACTCGGCGAAATCTACGCGCATGACATCCATGCCCAGGGCGTCGCCTTCGACACCAGGCCGCTTAACGGCGAAACGCCGACGGCGCGCTCGATGATCTTCGTCACGCCGGACGGCGAGCGCTCGATGAACACCTATCTCGGCGCCTGCGTCGAGCTCGGCCCGGAGGACGTCGAGGCCGACAAGGCCTCGGGCGCCGCGGTCACCTATTTCGAGGGCTATCTGTGGGACCCGCCGCGCGCCAAGGAGGCGATCCGGCAGACGGCGAAGCTCGCCCATGCGGCGGGGCGCGAAGTATCGATGACATTGTCGGATTCGTTCTGCGTCGACCGCTACCGCGACGAGTTCCTCGACCTGATGCGCTCCGGCACCGTCGACATCGTCTTTGCCAACAGCCACGAGATCAAGTCGCTCTACCAGACCGCGTCCTTCGACGAGGCGCTGGCCCAGATCCGCAAGGATTGCAAGATCGCCGCCGTCACCCGCTCGGAAAAGGGCTCGGTCATCGTGCGCGGCGACGAGACCGTGACCATCAATGCGACCAGGATCCGCGAGCTGGTCGACACCACCGGCGCCGGCGACCTCTATGCCGCCGGGTTCCTCTACGGCTACACGCAACGCCGCAGCCTCAAGGATTGTGGCGATCTCGGCTCGCTGGCAGCCGGGCTGGTCATCCAGCAAATCGGCCCAAGGCCACGGCAAAATCTGCGCCGAGAGGCGGAGCAGGTGGGATTGCTGTAGGTGGCGAGCCAAGAACCAGCTGCCCAGCCTCCTTAATCCAGCCCGAGCCTTTTCTTCAGTTCCGCATTCTCCTTGCGGAGACGATCGGCAAGCAGGCTCTTTAGCCGCTTGTTTTCTTCCTCGAGCGCGACGAGATCCTTCAGCCCGTCACTGTCCGCCGCTGGCGCCGCCGCCTTCTTCCAAAGATAATATGTCTGTTCCGAGATGCCGGCTTGCTTCACCGCGCTCTTGAGAGTAGCGCCGCCGCCGATCGAGGTCTCGATCTGCGCCAGCTTCTGGGCACGATCCTTCGCGGAGTAGCTCTTTCGGCCTGTTCGCGCTGACGGTGGTGCTTCAGTGGCCGCGGATATCGGCTTGGCGCCGTTCTTGCGGGCAGGCGAGCTCGCCTCAGCTTCTGGCTTCCTCGACCGCCGCGCTCTCGCCTTCGGTTTTGGCGTTTCCGTTTTGTCTGCCGGTTCGCTAACTACTGCTGACTCGGTTTCCAGAGGATTGGCCATGAAATGCTCCACTCGCGGTTCGTGCAAAGGTTCAGCATCAAGGACCACTATAGTAGAGTCAACAAGCTGACGATTTAACGGCTCGACTTCCTTTGTTGTCTCGGCCATCGCCGCGGCGATGTCGAAATTGCCCCAGATGGAACGTGCGGATTTTTGATAATTGCGCTTTTGTTTGACTTCCACGGTGAATGGTCGCGTCTGCCGCCTCATAGTTCCTTCCTGAATAGGAGAATGAAGTCGCCGCTCGAATTTTTGGCGCTTCCTGCTTAGCGCGGAGCATTATCGTATAGCCGCTCAACGGGCAAGTGATGCCGGTCTTCGATGGCTGACCCATCTGGGGGATTTGAGCGGCTTCGCGCGTCCTGCGCATGCCTGTAAGGCCGCCAAGTTTTCTGGGTTAGCAGGCGCGCACTGTGGCAGCTTGGCTTGTACGGCGAGGCCATGGTTGAGTGAGGCGAAATAAATCCAGCCCCGCGGTCAATCCCGAGGCTTCCCACAATGGCGAAGAGAACATCTTCACTCGTTCCTTTTGAGCACAAGACCTTCCGTTCGCTATGGTCGGCTGCACTCATTTCGAACCTTGGCACCCTAGTGGAAGGTGCGGCGGCAGCTTGGCTGATGACGAGCATCGCAGCAGTAATTTTTGATCGCCCATTCGTGCTGTGTACCAGCCCTGTGTCTTGCGCAAGTGGTCACGAACGGCTGCCGGAGCCTCGAAGACGCCCTAAAAACACATGCTGCGATTTTTGAACACGCTTGATGTGTTAGATTAATTCATCCACAATGCGTGTGTTGAACACGCGAGGTGAGTTATGAACATGAAAGAGCTTAGGGTTCGACTGGGCATGACTCAAAAAGATTTGGCAGAGCAGATGGCAACGACGCAACAGACTGTGGCCCGTTGGGAAACAGGCAAAACGCAGTTGAACGTCGAGCAGATCAAGGACCTTTGTCTCACGTTGAAATGCACGGTCGAGGAGCTGCTGGGCTGGAAGATTGATGTCGAGGAGTGGCGCACGAGCCCGTTTGCAATTGCCGATGCCGAAACGCGATACGGCACGCTCAGAATCAAGACGACTGTTGGCAGCCGCCAATATCCTATCGATGAAAAGGCGCGTGAATCGATTTTACGTCAGTTGAAGGAACTTCATAATCTGCGTAGAAATAACACAAGCAGGCCATGGCTGTATTGTTGGAGCCTTGACAACAAAATACTCTTGATAAATCCGCAATATGTCCGCACCATTGAGCTTATCGGTGACGATGTAGAGGAGATGCCAGAGTATTATCATCCAGAAATCTATCGGGCTTTGGATGACTGGGATAAGGGTGAGGTTTCAGGAAAGCTGAAGAAAGAATGCGATGCCATCATCGCAGAGATGGGTGATCAGGAAGCCGTGCGCATGGCCTCCTATGTTCGCGTCACATATGACGACGCAGAAGATGAGTGGAACTTCTTGGATGAAGAAACCGCTACGACTTTCTTCGGATTGGAAGCTGCGACCTTTGACGTTCCCCAGTGTAGTTTCGCCGAAGTGGAGGAAGAAGGTTACTACCGAGCGCGATACGCCAACCTTGATCGCGTCGCGGTGATGGAGGTTCCAAGCGACCGTTATCACAGATTGACCGCGCCCGAGGAAGCTTAGAACCATCCACGAAGGGCGCATGTTACATCTCGACCTTGCGTGGTGCGTTTTAAGTACGAGATGACGTTAAGCGTAGGTAGTGGCAGGTAAGAGTGCTCGACCAGAAGCTCAACTGCCTCCTCAATATCGCTGCCGATGTGCCGCAGGACACGTCCACGGGAGCGTGGATAAGCGTGAAGTTCCTGCACTCCACGGTCCGCTCTCCCATCGCCGGTGTGTGCCCGACGCCATCTTGTGGACGAGCTTGGCCGCCTGCACCCGGTTGTATTCCGGCTTGCGGTCCGCCTGGGCGGTCCGCCGCGATGGCTATCTCCATGTCAATCGGCGCCGAACTTTGACTGCCCGCTGCTTTTGATGAATTTGGCGAGGTCCCGCGCATAATCACTCTTGGTCTTCTCCTTGAGGCCCTGTGTCGCGAACTTGTGGTCCAGCAGGGCAAACAGGTCCAAGTCCCCTTCCGCCTGTGGCGCTGGCTTGCCCTCACCGCCCGCGGCTTCCCAATTGGGGACCGCTTCTGCGCGCTGCACCGTGGCGATTGTCCGCCCAAGACGCATCACAAAATCGAACGCCAAACCGTGCGCGTGCACGACGATTTGCCGCTCAGGCCTCATTTGGACAGGACTTGAGCTGGCCCGGTGGTTTGAGCCGGGTTACCTTGAGCCGGTGGGCTGCGAACAAGCAGTTCGAGACATTGGCCTCGATCACTTCGCAACACGCCGCTGCGCCTGGCCTCGGTGTGCTCCTCCCGAAATCGTTGTGTCATATCACCGAGGGCATCACGGCCAACAGCTTCCACATGGGCAACAGCCTCGCCATTGAGCCGAATATGGTCGCGAGCAGATCACCAACGAAGCGGTCGGAACCTCGGAGCCGAAGTTCGACGCCGAGGTGGTTCGCATGATGCGCTAAGCAGCACCACGGCGCTTGCCGGTATGTTTGCTGCCGGCAGCCGACGAACTCCTATCCTCCTGGACAAGGGCGCCGTGCGTCATTGCTTTGATTTACCGGCCGCTCAAGGCTTCCACAGTTTTCGCTTTCGAGGCGACCTTTGGAACATGCCAACGGAAATTTAACATAACGACATAAACATTTCTTTATGCGGCGTTGACAAAGAAGGGAACTGCGGTAATTGTCTCCCGTGTCGTGGTTCTCCGTACGGCGCTGCCGCAGCGGAGCTAAGAGGGAAGCCGGTGCGATGCCGGCGCTGCCCCCGCAACTGTTAGCGGCGAGCCAACCCCACTCATGTCACTGAGGCGAATAGCCTTGGGAAGACGGGTAGAGGCTATGACCCCGCGAGCCAGGAGACCTGCCACGGCGAATTACGTCCACGGGCGGGGTGTCTCGATGGCCGCTGCAGCCTGGCGTTCGTGCCGGCCTGCTAGCGTCTTCCTTGTCACCGACGCCCCAACCATCGGGGTATGCATGACTGTCTCTCAGCAAATTCCTGTAGCAACGCTCGGCGTGCCCCGCTTCGGTCGTCGGCGAGAACTGAAATTCGCGCTTGAAAGCTACTGGTCCGGAAAATCGTCCGCTGCCGACCTTCTCACGACGGCGAAGGCGCTCCGTGCCGCTAGCTGGGAGGAGCAACGCGATCGCGGCGTGTCGAAAATCCCGTCGAACGACTTCTCGCTTTACGACCATGTGCTCGACACCGCAGCCATGGTCGGCGCCCTTCCGTCCCGTTACGGCTGGAATGGCGGCGAGGTCCCACTCGACATCTACTTCGCTATGGCGCGCGGCAACCAAGGTCAGACGGAGGATTGTGGGCACGGTGATCACCAGCATGCGGCTCATCGGCCTGGCGTAACCGCGATGGAAATGACCAAGTGGTTTGACACCAACTATCACTACATTGTGCCGGAACTAGACGATGATCAGACGTTCGCTCTTTCGTCGACGAAGCCGGTTGATTACTTCCTCGAGGCTAAAGCCCTCGGCATTCACACACGCCCAGTCATCCTTGGACTGGTCACCTTCCTCAAGCTGGCTAAATCGCCTGCCGAAGGCTTCGATCCCATCGCGCTCCTACCACGGCTTCTGCCCGTCTACGAGCAACTCCTGCGGAGCTTGAAGCTGTCGGGTGCCGATTGGGTGCAGATCGATGAGCCAGCGCTTGTCCTCGATCTGAACCCGAACGAACGAGCTGCGTTCGAATTCGCCTATGGCCAGCTGTCAAAAGCCGCGCCCGAGTTGAAGATCATGCTGGCTGCCTATTTCGGGCCGCTGGGAGACAATCTCGAAACCGCGGTTTCTCTGCCCCTGGCCGGGCTGCATATTGATCTCGTGCGCGCTCCCGAGCAGCTGGAAACGGTGGGTCGGCTCGCACCGAAGGATCTGGTGCTCTCGCTTGGCTTGATCGATGGCCGCAACGTCTGGCGTGCGAACCTGCCCGCCATTCTCGACCGCATCAAACCGATCGTCGCCGGCTGGCCCTTGGACCGCGTCGAGATCGCGCCTTCTTGCTCGATGCTGCATGTGCCGATCGACCTCCGCATGGAGACGGAACTCGACGCGGACATCAGGTCGTGGCTCGCCTTCGCGGCCCAGAAGACCGACGAGTTGGTGTTGCTTGCCCGGGCCCTGTCCCAAGGCAGGGATGCGGTGGCAGGCGCGTTGAAAGCGTCTGCCGAGGCTGCCGCCACTCGCGTGACATCCACGAAGATCCATGACCCGCTGGTTGAGGGGCGGATCGCCAGCATTGACGACAGCATGAAGCGACGAGAGAGCGCTTTTGCCGAGCGCTCCAGAGTCCAGGCCGGCACGCTCGGGCTGCCGCCGTTCCCGACGACGACCATCGGGTCCTTCCCACAGACGCCGCAGGTACGCAGGGCGCGGGCCGCTCATGCGAAGGGCCAGCTGAGCTATGTCGACTACGAGACCTTCCTGAAGAAGGAGATCGAGGCTGCAATTCGCTGGCAGGAAGAGATCGGGCTGGACGTGCTGGTGCACGGTGAGTTCGAACGAAACGACATGGTACAGCATTTCGGCGAGCAGCTGTCCGGCTTCGCCTTCACCCAGCATGCCTGGGTGCAGAGCTATGGGTCGCGTTACGTGCGCCCCCCCATCATCTTCGGCGACGTATCGAGACCCAATCCGATGACGCTGCGCTGGTGGCAGTTCGCCCAGTCGCTTACGGAAAACCCTGTGAAGGGAATGCTCACAGGCCCAGTGACCATTCTCAACTGGTCATTTGTTCGCGACGACGTACCCCGCTCCGAAGCATGCCGCCAGATCGCGCTCGCCATCCGCGACGAAGTGACGGATCTCGAATGGTCCGGCGCAAGGATGATCCAGATCGATGAGGCCGCGTTTCGCGAAGGATTGCCACTGCGCCAGTCTGATTGGAACGACTATCTCGACTGGGCTGTCGAATGCTTCCGGATCGCTTCAACGGGTGTAAAGGACGCGACTCAAATCCATACCCACATGTGCTATTCGGAGTTCAACGAGATCATCGACGCGATCGCTGAAATGGATGCGGATGTCATTTCGATTGAGACGTCGCGCTCGAAGATGGAACTGCTGGACGCCTTCACGAGCTCCAAATATCCGAATGAAATCGGGCCCGGAGTCTACGACATTCACTCACCACGGGTCCCGGAAGTCGGCGAGATTTCGGACCTAATCATGCTTGCCCGCGAGCGACTGTCCGACGGCCAACTGTGGGTAAACCCGGACTGTGGCCTCAAAACCCGCAAGTGGGAGGAGGTCCGCCCTGCCCTCATGAACATGGTTGCTGCAGCACGCGCGCTCCGGGAGAAAGTGTAGGCCGGAAGGTTTCCTGGTTGCTCACCATGTGGTGAGTTACCGGCTGCCGCATGTGGGCCGTGAATGTGCCAAAACGCGATCACATCCTTTGAAATAAGTCACTCGAGCGAGAAAGTGCCCTTTCCTTCGGCACGTGTACTAATCGCGCAGGAATAAAGGGAACCGTTTTCTCCCTGTGACGTGTCGAGTTCGAAGGGGATGTGATTGGCGTCGAGACCGCTCCGGCCATGGGTTATCAGCATGCCAAGTGCGCTGTTCTCGATCAGTTCGTAAAGGACTTCTCGGCTCGGTTCATCGAAATGCGCGGGTAAATACATGACAGTTCCTTTCACTGGCCGCCGGGTTCGCTGTTCACCGGCTGGTATCCGATGGCAAGCGTTCCAACGCGGCGGCGATCTGGCGCTTCGCTGCTGAGGGCAGAGGCAGGATGGGACGCGGGGGGTCGGCACGGCAAATGTCGAGCAATTCGGCAAGTGCATAGACGACGCGAAGGCTCGAGAACTCCTTGAAGAGGCTCCAGAGCGGCGCAAGCGTGGCATCGATCCGTCGCGCTTCGGCCGCATCGCCCTGTTGCGCCGCCGTGACGATCTTCACGCAGACCTCGGGCAGGATGCCGGCGAGGACGCTGTACCATGTGTCGGCGCCGGCGATTATGGCCTCTGCAGCGTTCCAGTCGCCGCTGTAGCCGATCGAGAACCCTTCCGGCACAGTGCGCCTCTGGTCGGCCAGATGGCTCTTGATCGCATCGCCCTTGTCTGTCGGATTCTTGATAGCGACAATCCCACGCACCTTTGCCAGGCGGCTGACGAGTGCTGGGGTGAAATGGAAATGCGTCGTTCCTGGATTGTCGTAGACGACGATCGGCAGGCCGCTCTCGCACGCCACCGTCGAGAAATGTTCGAACACCTCGTCCTCAGTGAGCGGGGTGTAGGAGGCGGCCGCAAGCAGCCCCGCGGCAACTCCAAGGGCCTTGGCGTCCTGCGCGAACCTCACTGCTTCATCGGTGCGCAACGCGCCCACACCCACCACGACCGGCGTTCGCCCGGCGATTTCGTCCAAGGTCTCGGCGAGCGTCCGTCGCCGTTCCTCGCGCGACAGATACATGTAGGTGCCGGTGCTGCCGAGAAGACCGATGGAGTCGACCTGAGCGGCGCAAAGCCTGGCAATCAGCCTGCGCAGAGCAACGGTATCGACGCGGCCGTCACGATCGGCGGGCGTGATGGGAAACGCGGAAAGGCCGCTCAGGAATGCCATGGCAAGGCTCCGGGTTTGTACGCGAGCGCGGGACTGGCCGGACCACAGGTCATCACAAGGCGTCCAGAGCCCGCCGCAGGTCGGCGATCAGGTCCTCGGCGTCTTCAAGACCCACCGAGAGACGCATGAGGTCCTCGCCGACTCCATCGGCCAGATGCGCATCCTTGCGGATCGGCTGACGAGCACGGGTCAGGCTTGCCGGATGATAGATGAGGCTGTCGGCATCGCCGAGGCTGACAGCCCGGGTGATCAAGTTGAGCCGGTCCATCATCCGGCGCGCGCCCTCGAACCCAGCGTGGAGGCCAAAGGCCAACATGCCCGAGCCTTGGGACATCTGCTTTCGCGCCGTCACCTGATCAGGGTGCGAGTCGAGGAAGGGATAACTCACCCATGCCACCGCCGGGTGCGCCTCGAGCGCCTGAGCCACCGCAAGGGCAGTGGCGCTGTGCCGTTCCATGCGCAGCGTGAGCGTCTTCAGACCGCGCAGGATCAGGAAGGCTGACATGGGCGAGAGCGCTGCGCCGGTGATGTAGCGCAGGCCCGTTTCGTGCAGCGTGCGGAGCGTTTGCGCGTCGCCGAGAATCGCCCCGCCAAGGGCATCGCCGTGCCCATTGATGTATTTGGTCAGCGAGTGGAGCACGAGGTCTGCCCCATGTTCGAGCGGCCGCTGGAGCGCGGGGGAGGCGAAGGTGCTGTCGACTGCAACCTTTACACCGCGCGCGTGGGCGCGCTCGGCAATGGCAGCGATGTCGAGGATGCGGCTCAGCGGATTCACCGGCGTCTCGAAGAAAACAAGCCGGGTCCGCTCGGTGATCGCGGCATCGAGATTGTGAGGATCGGACAGGTCGACCGCGACGACCTTGATGCCGAAGCGGGGGACCGCCTGTTCGACCATGGCAAGCGTGTTCGCATAAAGCGTCCTGTGGACGATGAGTTCATCGCCTTGGGACAGGAGCGACAGGATCAGCGTCCCGAAAGCCGCCATCCCCGAGGCAACGACCAGACCTGCCTCGGCTCCTTCCAGATTGGCGAGCCGTTGCTCGAGGATCTCCGTCGTCGGATTGTATTCGCGCGCATAGAGCCTTCCGCCAAGCGCGGCGGCGGCCTCGTTCGCTGCCACGCTTTCGAATCCATAGGTCGAGGTCAAGAAGACTGGCGGCTGAACGGCATAGGAAAAGCCGGCCGGATCGTAGCCATGATGGATCGCCCGAGTGGCGAATCCGGGACCGGTGTCGTTGAGCGACCGCGTGAGAGCATCGGTTTCGGATTGATAGGAACGGGTCATTCGGCCTCTAGATCTTTCTTGGGTTTCCGAAAGATTGACGGCAAACTGGCCAATGTGAAATATCCAGTTGGCGATGAATGAAATGGTCCAGTCTTCAAGTGCCGGTTCTGCAGGTCGCACGCACGCGATGGGTGCACGCCAGATCTACGAGGCTCTTCGCGAGCAGATCCTCGGAAGTGTCTACGAAACCGGCAGTCAGCTGCCGTCCTCCCGAGGCCTCGCAAATGACCTTGGGGTTTCGCGAACGACGGTGACGGTCGCCTATGAGCAACTGGCTGCGGATGGTTTCATCGACGTCCGTCAAGGCGCACGACCCCGCGTTGCATCCTCGCTGATCGGTCCTGAGACGAGCCGCACTGTCGCGAAACGAGTCGGCCCGGTTCATCTGTCCGCCTATGGCGAACGACTGCGCGTCACGCCGCCCTGGCCGGATTATCTGCCGACTGGACTGAAGGTCGATTTCCGCTATGGCGACCTGGCGCCGTCAGACTTCCCCGCATTGGTCTGGAAACGTGCGATGAACGAGGCGATGGGGCAGCGCCCGTTGCGTCTTGCCTATGACGACCCTCGCGGCTCGCGCCGGCTGCGCCAGGCGCTCCAGGGCTATCTCTGGCGCGCCCGAACGCTGAGCTGCGACCTCGAGCAGATCATCATCATCAACGGTTCGCAGCAGGGCCTCGATCTGTGCGCTCGCCTGCTTCTCGATCGTGCCGACCGCTTCGTCATCGAGGACCCGTGCTACAGGATGGCGCGTCAGGTCTTTGCCAGTACGGGTGCCTTGCCCATCCCCGTCACCGTCGACGAGGACGGGATGAAGACGGAGTTGCTGGCGGGGATCGGGGCGCGACTGGCCTATGTCACGCCATCGCATCAGTTTCCGCTGGGCGGCGTCATGCCGATCGCGCGCCGCCATCAGCTTCTGGAATGGGCGCGGCACAACAACGCCTATGTGATCGAGGACGACTACGACAGCGAATATCGCTACGACATCAATCCGGTCCCTCCGCTGCACAGTCTCGAGGACCACGGGGCTGTCATCTACCTCGGCACGATCTCCAAAACGCTCTCGCCGATGCTGCGCATAGGCTACCTCGTCGTCCCGACGGAATTGCAGGAGGTCTTCGCTACCGCCAAACAATTCGCGGACCGGCATTCGCCGGTGGCTGAACAGGAGGCTCTGGCCTGTTTGTTCGAGAGTGGCGGCTACGAAAGCCATGTGCGGCGTGTGCGCAGGCTGAACGGCGAGCGGCGGGAGACGTTGTTGGGCGCCTTGCGGCGCAGCTTCGGAGATCGCATCGCTGTCCAGGGAGCAGAGGCCGGTCTGCACGTCGTCGTTTGGTTCGACGAACTGCCGCGATCGCGGGAAACGACCCTGGTCGAAGCCGCCCGAGACGCGGGCCTGGGGCTGCACCTGATCTCGCCCCTTTACGAGCGGCAATCGGACGAAGGCCACATCGATCGCGTGGGGCTTGTCATGGGCTATGCCGCCTTGAGCATTCGGCAAATCGAGAAGGGCGTTGAGATCCTGCGAGCGGTTGTCAAGCAGGTGCAAGACGCGTTGCCGGGACACGGTGGCTAAAACGGCGGGACGTGGCGTGCTGGCGAGGAAACCGACGCTTGGGCTGAACCGCATTTCGTTGCAAAGCCAACTGGAGCATGGTGCGGCATGCACCATGCCGATGCCAGAAGATCTGGACGCTCGACAAGCACCTTTCTTCAAACATTTCCCGAACGACCCGCAGCGCAAAGCCTCCCCATGAGAAAAGAGCATCCCATGTCTTTCACGCCATTGATTGACCCCGAGATCAAGGCCCGCTACCGGGATTTTCATCTGATCAGCAGTGTGGTGCGGAACGCTGAAATCGACGTGCCGGATGCACAGGCGTTGAACGACACGATTGCGGCGGCGGAACAGGCGGCGCTTCGCGATGACGCCCAAAGGGACGCGCATCTTGCGGCGTGGGCCGTTGCCTACGAGGCTTTCGGCACAAAGGCCAATCGAACGCCGTGCTCGGCCGCCGCGCTTCTCAAGCGGGTGCGGAAAGATGGCTCTCTCCCGCGGATGTCCCCACTGGTTGATGCCTACAATGCCGTCAGCGTGCTGTATGGCGTTCCGATTGGCGGGGAAGATCTCGATCTCTACCAGGGGTCCCGAGACTTTTAATTGCGAAGGGAGCGGAGCCATTCGACACGATCGAGCAAGGTGAAATGGTAACCGAGCATCCCGAACCGGGCGAAGTCATCTGGTGCGATGATTCCGGTGCCACGTGCCGCCGCTGGAACTGGCGGCAGGGGCGGCGCACCATGGTCACGGTCGATACCCGCGCCATGTGGCTCGTGCTGGAAGCCCTCGGCCCAATGTCAGCTATACAGATGACGGGCACCGGAGAGCATTTGATGGGACTTATCCAAGCGTTGTGCCCGGGTGCGCGAATCGAAACCGCGCGGATCGACGAGTCCACTACATCTCGTGTCCCTTAGGGCATGGCCCAGCTTTCGGAGAAACACCCCACTCAGCCCTGTCCGGATCTGGCGCTCCTTGCTCGCTCCGCTGGCCTACACAGTTGATTGCGAACGACCCAGAACGGCTCTCGAAAACGAGCGTCGAACGAAATCAGATCACTGCTTGTTCTCCCTTAGCGTTGTTTGGCGTACTTTTATCGCGATGCTTCCAGTGGGGATGGTCCAAATTGCGCAAGCTCGGTCGAGTGATCGCGGAGAAGCTTAATGTCGACTAAATCGAAATTCATGGAGCGGTACGGACAACGGGTGCGAACCCGGGACGTCGCCCCGGTGTCGTCAGGCTCTCCCGTCCGACTGAGCCTCAGTTTTCTTCACGGCGCGAATACTCCTGAGGCCGCCCGGATTCTCGTTAAGAGACAGCTGCCGCTCAGGACGGCCCACGCGATACTCACGGAGATGGTCGATCACGGCAAGGCGTTCGTGACGGTTCCTTGCGTCGACGACCTATTGGCACTGAAGAATGAACTGTCGTCCGCAGGCGTGATCGCGAAGGTTCATGCGCCGCGGCCGATAAGTGTTCGCGAAGTCCGGGATCGCACGAAGCTCTCTCAGGAGGCATTCTCCGTGAGGTATGGCCTCGATCTGGCAACGCTTCGAAACTGGGAGCAAGGTCGCTCGAAACCGGATGCAGCGGCGAATACTCTCCTTTGGACCATCGCCCGGAATCCGGAAGCAGTCGAAGAATCGCTGGACATGGAGGACGGAGTGGCTGCCCCTTCGCCCTAAGGGGGCCGATCACTTCGGCGCGCGGCAATTCGGCCGCCAGCGCGATGACCGGCCGCCGCGCGGTATCGACAGCGCGCGAGCCTCATGCGTCAGACGCCTTCCTTGGCATGTCGCACGCCAGATCCCAAACATGATTCCATCGCAACGAGCTGGTGACGGAAGCAGTGTCTGCACTTTGGAAACGAGCCATTTGCGTTCTCATGGACGTCGCGACTCGTCTCGTCCAGTAAAAGTCGCAATCATTGTCAATTGCGATGTTCCGCAGTCAGCTGGCCGTTTATTTTCCTAAGATCTGCGTTATAGGCCGGGGTGTTGTCGCCGTTTCGGCGGGTAAGATGGGATAGGCGACCTCGGATGCCTTTCCGGTCAGCGAGTTGAGGAAGGCAACAAGCAGGTCGACTTCTTCGTCCGCCAGTACCACGCCAAGCTGGGTGGTTCCCATGATGGCAACGGCCTGTTTCACATCCCAAACCTTGCCCGAATGAAAGTATGGCGCGGTGAGTGCAACGTTGCGCAGCGGCGCCACGCGGAAAACATAGGAATCGTCGGCTGCATTGGTGACCGCAAATCGGCCCTTGTCTTTTTCCGGCAGGACCTCGGCGCTGGGCTGTTCCACGAGGCCGAATGGGTAATAGGCTTCCCCACCAACGTTGATGCCGGCATGGCAGGACGAGCAGCCTTTGTCCATGAAAAGCGCCAGGCCCTGTTTCTGTTCGGAAGTCATGGCAAGCTCATCACCATTCAGGAAGCTGTCGAAGGGGGCCGGCGTGACCAGTGTCGCCTCGAAGGCTTCGATTGCCTTGGCGAAGTTGTCGAAGGTGACCCGATCGGCTTCAGCCGGAAAAGCTGCATCGAACCACTCGACATATTGCGGCATGGACTTGAGCGTGGCGATGACTTGGCCCGGTGTATTGGCCATTTCGATGCCGGCTTGGACCGGTCCCTTCGCCTGAGCCTTCAGGTCTGCGGCACGACCATCCCAGAACTGGGCGATGTTGAAGACAGCGTTCAGTACAGTCGGCGCGTTGCGCTGTCCCTTCTGCCAACAATGGCCGATCGAGGTTTCATGATTGTCGTCGCCGCCGGTGGCCAAGTTGTGGCACGAGTTGCACGACAAGACGCCTGACGCAGAAACGCGTGGATCGAAGAACAGTGCCTTGCCGAGAGCGATCTTTTCCGGGGTGATCGGGTTGTTGGCGACTGCCGGCGTGGTGGATGGCAAAGCCCTGAAGGTGGCCAGTGCCGTTTCTCTGAGGTCTGCGGGGATCGAATCCGCAGCAAAAGCGGTGGCTGCCAGCAACGGAACAGCCATCGTACTGAGTAGGATTTTCATAAATGATCTCTCTGCGTCGTGCACGCAGCCACTCTGGGATACGCAGCCCATGAACGCCCTGCGCTAGATCAGCTGCGGGAGAGGACCGGGGTCTGACACCTGTTTTCGCGGCAGAGCTGGGACCCTCTTGGAAGTGATCGCTCTTCTCGATTGGACTTCAGGGAGGAGGAGGAGGATCCCTGCTCGGCAACCTTCGGCGCCGGAGCCGTGCTCCGGTTCTCTGCGCCTTCAACTATGAAGAAATCGGGTCCGCCGCCGTGTCAGATTTCGGTTGGGGGCCGGTTATCTGTTCCGCTGCAGGTCCTGCTCGATTTCCGGGCCTTCGCCAGATCGACGTTGGCCCAAACGATCCGCGATCGCGTCTTGTAGCACCCTTTGCGGGACAATCTTATTTTCGACTGTGGAGGGCCGTTTGGGGTGAGCGAAATTAAACGAATTTCAAAGGGCGCCCAAGTAGCTGTTTTGATTACCTTGTGAGGCCTATAGCCTCCATCGAGCGAATATTGGCAGACGATGGAGCACAATTTTGGCTCCGTTATCATCTTGCTTCAATGGGACAACTGCTTTGCAATAACTACACGGCAATTTACCATCATAAATTTGAGAGAACCAAGTCCCATGCAGTGATTTTCACATCGGAAGCGTTGCAGTCCTGTCGCGAGAAGTTGATTTAAAAATACAACAAGATGATTAACATCGCCATAGGGGCCCAAAATATTGTTTGTTCGCTATAGTACGCTCCAGGTGCCGGCGAAATCTCGATACAATAACCTCGTCGGCGTACCCGCTCCAGCCTCACATACGGCTGCGACGCCTATACTTGCGCTTTTCCACTGCCCGACATGCAGGCAGCGAGCCATTGCATCGCGGAGGTTGCATCTTCCAATATGGCGACCTGTTCCCCAAAGCGGAAAAAAGTCTTGCGCGCTGCGCTCGCAGGTATTCGTCCGTTGTATGCATCAAAGCACGCCCTGAGGGCGGCTTCGTAGATCCGGTCTCTGCGATCTTCTGGCCCTTCGTTGAGGAAAATCGATAGCATCCGCAGGACTGGCAATCTCTTGCACGATGTGCGCTGGACGTCTTACGAAAAGTGGGCTGCTGAAAGTCCCTGAGCTCATTCGTTCCTCCCGACCTGCTGAACCGCTAGTTTGCGTAAGGCGCCTCCTCTACACCCGCCCACCATTGCGGAATGTGTTGTCACAGCGATAGCGGTTCAATAGCAAGCAGCGGCGTGATGTCCTCGGTTTACCCGCGGTCCAATCCCTAACATCCTGCTGCGAGAGCGGCTCACCGGATGAATCTACATCGTTTCGACCAATTGCGAATCAACGCTTGATAGTTCCTCCACGCGCCACCAGGAAGCGGCCACTGCTCTGCCACCGATTTCACAGCCAAAGAGAGGATGGCGAAACAGGAATAGCCCGCTTCGTTTCGAGATTACTGGTCATTTTGGCGCAAAGCTTACGGCCGAGACGCGCCTGAAAATGCGCAAGCACCGCGGCAGGTCGCCAACAACGGACATCAACGGTCATGACGGCGCGATACTGCGCTATAGATCTCGCTGCTGGACGAGCATGGCAATAATCCTGTCGAGACCTTGGTTGCTTTCAGCGGAGACCGCCACTATGAAGCGACGCTTCGCCGACTGTGTTTCACGCCGCCTGGAGAGTTTCATGACAGAAGAAGCCGAAAAAAACATCGACACCCTCATCGAGCTCACGGCCGATGTCGTCTCAGCCTATGTCTCCAACAATCCGATCCCGGTGGGGGATCTCCCTGCCCTCATCGGCCAAGTGCACGCGGCTCTGAAAGGGACGGCCGGAGGTGTCTCTGCAAAAGAGCCGGTTGCCCTTACGCCTGCAGTCCCGATCAGGAAGTCGGTGACACCGGACTACATCATCTCCCTTGAGGACGGGAAGAAATTCAAATCGCTAAAGCGCCATCTGTCGACCCACTATGGGCTGACGCCGGATGGATATCGGGCCAAATGGGGCCTGCCGGCGGATTATCCCATGGTCGCGCCGAACTACGCCGCGGCGCGCTCGTCATTGGCCAAGACAATGGGGCTCGGCCGCAAACCGAAAGCGCCGGAAGCGCCGGAGCCGGCGCCGACGAAGCGAACCCGCAAGAAGGTCGCGGCTTGATTTCGGCAATCGAGATTCGTTCTGGAGCGTTGCAGCCATCGGCTTAATCTGCGCGTCATATAAAAAGGCGGGGCCAACCCCGCCTTCCTTTCAAACAACTTTGTTTCATGAGGAATTCGCGACGCCAGCAGCAATCTGCTGCCCTCAGTTTTTGCTCGCTCCTATCGAGCGGCCGTGAGGACCTCCGGACCTACGCGCCCACTCTTGCCAAGACGCAGGAGAAAATTTCAACCAGCTTTGCTGAGGCTGCCAGCGGAGGATTTGCCGGTGCGGCGATCCTGCTCGATCTCATAGTTGATCTTCTGGCCGTCAGCGAGGGTCGATAGGCCCGCGCGTTCGACAGCGGAAATGTGGACGAAAACATCCGGACCGCCATTGTCGGGCTGGATAAATCCAAACCCCTTGGTGCTGTTGAACCACTTTACCGTTCCAGTAGGCATATACGTGTTCCTCCTTAACAATTGCAACGTGGGCAGGCCATTAGGCCTGCCCGACTCATAGCCGAGACTTGGGCGCAGCAAAAAGCGAAAAATTGTTAAGCCCCGATCAGCTGGCGCACTCCATTTTGGCCGTAGTCGCCAGCAAGCAGTGTCCTACACTACCGCTCGAGCATGGCCGGAAGCGCCCGATCCTTCCAACGCTCCTCAGCGCCACGTCTATGGCTGGTGCTTGGAGGCACGGGACGTAAGGCCGACCGCTGCTCGTGCCGCCAGGTCAAAGGCCGGGTGGTTCACGGAGCTACCTTCGTGCATAACGGCTTGGCAAGCGCTTGAAGGAGTTTCGAATTGGATTGTTTCAAGAGGGTCGAGGAGTTAATCGATGCCACCAGCGTGGAAGCGATCGACAACGCGCGCGTTTTGCTGGACCAGTTCAAGGGCAAGTCAGAAACAATCGCCCAAGCGATCGATGACTTCCTACTTGATTTCATGACCTTGCTGTTTGTGGTAGAAGCTACCCGCGAGCGGTTCCACAATCCGGCGAGGCGGTTGGCGCGTATCAGATTGAGCAGGATCAGGCTGTTACTCACCCGATGCTCTTGACCTAAGGGACCACGCCGCCAGCGATGCGTTTGCAGCCGCAAAGAAGGCAAAATCTGTTCGCCGGCAAACCGAGCACAGCCAGGCGGTATTTACGCAGATGAATTCGATCGCGACCGTCAAATTCTCCTGTTTGGTACCCAGCGACGACGGCAAGCGCGGACAGCTTCCGTGCTGCTGTCCTCCAGCGACAAACGTGCCTGCATGCCCCATCCACGGCGAGCTCGACGGTTGTTTCTTACGTTTGACCAAGGTCCCGCGAAACACTCCCCTTTCCCGCAGCAACTCATCAGGCTCAACGGCCTCGCGGCAGGCGCATTACGCCAGAATCGCGCAACCGCATCGTTTTTTCCGGCCCGAGTCCTACGATGTTCGTTTTCCAGCGCCTCGCGGATATCGCCCACCTCGCCGATCTTTGATCAGATCCGTCTTCGCGCGCGAGCAGGCCCCGCGCTCGAGTTCGCTACGCTGCTCACGCCTCTGCCGTTCAGCATCGACCCGGTCTGGCTGTCGAGAATAGGGTTCCGCTGGGGCGACCAACATCTCCATTCTCACCGTCAGTGCAGCGGCCATTCGAAGCGCATCCTGTACCCCTCCCCCGGCAGCGCGCCCAAATCGTCTTCCGAACGAAGACGATATCCTCAGCCGCGCGCGCGTCGCGTTCGGCCCTGTCCGATGTCCGACAATGTCGGATGCGCAGCATGGCACAGCCGGATTTGTCCACATGCCTCGAACGATTTCTGATCTGGCACGGTGCATGCTTGGTCATCCGCAAGGCGTCGCCGACCAAGGAGAATCCGTCCCATGATCACCTCACCAAGAAATACCGCCGCAGGTCTCCTGGGTGCATCCAAAGATGAGGCTCGAGTAAGGCCTGGCACCATGAAGAGCTTATTCAACTGCCTCGGCGCTGCCCGCCGATCCTCCCACGGGGGGAGACTGGGACGCAGCGCCTTCATCAAAATGAGGAACAAATCACTTTGCCTCGAACCTTGCCTTTCGACCAGCCACCACAATCGGAGCCATCGATCGTCCGCCTGGCTGCGCAAGGCGTTCATTGCCACCGCCCTGGCCCTGGTGACGACCGCTCCGGCTCTGGCCGCCGCCGCCGGCGGCAAGGTGGCGGATTTCCTGCTCGACAACGGCATGGAAGTGGTCGTCATCCCCGATCACCGCGCGCCGATCGTCACTCATATGGTCTGGTACAAGATCGGCAGCGCCGACGAGCCACCCGGCAAATCAGGCCTTGCCCATATCCTCAAGCATCTGATGTTCAAGGCAACGACCAACCACGCCGCCGGCGAGTTCGACCGAGCCGTCTCAGCCATCGGCGGCTACAACAACGCCTTCACCGCCTATGACTACACCACCTTCGTCGAGACGGTGGCGCCCTCGGCGTTGGGTGAGATGATGGGCTTCGAGGCCGATCGCATGTTCAACCTCATCCTCAACGACGATGATATCAAGACCGAGCGCGACGTGATCCTGGAGGAGCGCCGTTGGCGCAGAGAGACGAACCCGCAGGCCCTGCTGGACGAGGAGGTCAACGCGACGTTGCGGCAGAACCAGCCCTACCGCATTCCGGTCATCGGCTGGATGGAGGAGATGGAGAAGCTGAAAACCGACGCATTCACCATCTACAACAAATACTACCGACCGAACAACGCCGTGCTGGTGGTGGCCGGCGACGTAGAGCCGAAGACGGTGAAGGCGCTGGCCGAGACGACCTATGGCAAGGTTGTGCGCGGGCCGGACCTGCCCCCGCGCAACCGCCCGGTCGAGCCGGAGCAGAACACCAGGCGCACAGTGACGCTGACCGATGCGCGCGTTTCGGTGCCGAGCTTTTCCACTCAATGGGTGGTGCCGTCCTATCATACGGCAGAGCCCGGCGAGGCCGAGGCGCTCGACCTGCTGGCCGAGATCCTCGGCGGCGGTAACCGCAGCCGGCTATATCAGGAGCTTGTCGCCAAGCAAGGCATAGCTTCGGCGGCCGGCGCCTCCTTCCAGGGCACCATGCTAGACGACACCAATTTCACCATCTCCGGCTCGCCGCGCGGCGATGCAAAGCTCGTCGATCTCGAAGCGGCGGCCGTTGCCGAAGTCGCCCGGATCGCCAAGGATGGCGTCACCAGCGACGAGCTGGACAAGGCCAAAGACCGCTATATCCGCTCGGTGATTTTTGCGCACGACGAGCTGGACCACATCGCCAACATTTATGGCAAGACGCTCACCACCGGTGGCAATGTGAAGGACGTGCTCGAGAGGCCGGACCGCGTCCGCAAGGTCACCACCGACGAGGTCAAGGCGGTCGCCGCGCGTTATCTGGTGCTCGACCATTCGACGACAGGCTATCTTTTGCCGCAGCAACAGGCGGGGAATTGATCATGAGCTCCATCCCCATGCAAATGCGCCGGCCGGTCTTCCCTCGGCGCGCCTTCGCCACCCTGTTCCTCTCCATCCTCTTTCTCATCTTCCGGGCGCTCGCCCGGTAAATGGGATTTTAAAGCCGCGAGGAGCGGTTTTCGCGGGCCTTGCCAGGCATTTGCCGGTTCAGGCGTCATTATTGGGGTGCGCTCCTCCTCAGGCCAGCCTCTCTTCGAGTGGATAGAGTCGCCGATTCGTGGTCCGCAGATTGTAGGCGCAGGCCACCAGCATCCACTCCGCGCGGCTGGCGAAGCCGATGTCCGTTGTTCAATCGTTCGACTAGTAGAACCGCGAGGCATCTTCTAGCGTATTCAGGTATTCTCCCTTGCAGTCGGGTACCGTGGTCTACCAGCTGTCTGGCCGAGGCCCTATAAGGAACCCGGACGTCGCGGAGTACACACCGCACCTGCTATATATACCTGCTGCGTTGAGGAGGAATCCGGTATTGCCCCTGTGCCTGCCGATGATCCGTCACCTGAGATCCCCCGACCTGTTTGGACCCATTGATCGCCTGCCGGCACTTGGCACGCGGACTAGCGAGCGGACATTCGAGGTCCTCAACCCGTCGACTGGCGAAGTGCTGGCAGAACTACCCGACATGGGGGTCGAGGAGACATGCGCTGCGACCGACAAGGCCTATGTCGCGCAGCCTGGATGGGCAGGGCTGACTGCACGTGAGCGCAGCGACGTTCTATGGCGATGGCATCAGTTGATCATCGACCACGCCGACGATCTCGCCGCGATTCTCACCGCGGAGATGGGCAAGCCGCTTGCCGAAGCCAAGTCGGAGATATCGCATGCTGCGGCGTATCTGCAATGGTACGCCGAGGAGGCCAATCGCGTCTATGGCGAGACGATCTCCGCACCATCGATGGACCGCCGAATGCTGGTAATCAAGCAGCCCATCGGAGTTGTTGGCACGATAACGCCATGGAATTTCCCGGCCTCGATGGTGGCGCGCAAAATCTCGCCAGCCTTGGCGGCGGGCTGCACGATCGTCCTCAAGCCCGCTGAACAGACGCCGCTCGTGGCGGGAGCAATGTTCGCCCTCGCCCATCAGGCTGGCTTTCCCGAAGGCGTCGTCAACCTGATCTATGCGTCCGAAGGTGACGCGGTCGGCCGCGAACTTTGTACCAATCCCAAGGTCCGCAAGATCAGCTTCACCGGGTCGACTGAGATCGGGCGCCTGCTCATGCGCCAGTGCTCGGACCAGATCAAAAAAGTCAGCCTTGAGCTCGGCGGCAATGCACCTTTCATCGTCTTCGATGATGCCGATATCGATGCCGCGGTTGACGGTGCGATCCAGGCGAAGTTCCGCAATGCCGGCCAGACCTGCGTTTCGGCGAACCGCCTTTACGTCCAGTCGGGCGTTCACGACGAGTTCGTCGAGAAATTCGTGCAACGGGCTCGCCAACTTCAAGTTGGTGATGGTTTCGCTCCCGGAGTGGACATCGGACCGCTCATCGACAACCACGCATTGGCCAAGATCGAATCCCATATTGCCGATGCCGTCGCCAAAGGCGGCGCAATTCGATGCGGGGGCAAACGCATCGGCACGAATGGCACGTTTTTCCAACCGACAGTCCTGACCGGTGTCTCCAGCGAGATGACCGTCGCGCAAGAAGAGACATTCGGGCCGCTGGCACCAATTATTCGCTTCAAAGATGCGGATCAGGTCGTGCGTGAGGCCAACGACACGATCTACGGCCTCGCGGCCTACTTTTATGCCTCCAACCTGAAGCGTGTCTGGCGTGTGGCCGAGGCCTTGGAATATGGAATGGTCGGGGTAAATACCGGCCGGATGTCTTCAGAAGCGGCGCCGTTCGGTGGGATAAAACAGTCCGGCATCGGGCGGGAGGGATCCCGCCATGGCCTCGAGGACTACCTAGAAATGAAATATCTCTGCATGGGCGGCATCTGAATTTTCGGCTTGCAGGGTTCACAGCCGGGTAACCTAGCGAGCGATCTCCAAATATGTGAATTGTAGGATCGCTCCTCGATTGGGAACTGAGGGGCGGCTCCGTACCCGAGCAAACACGCTCCTGAAGGAGCACCCTGGCTGGACTTATCTCTCGACGAGACAAGCGTCTGCTTTGTCGGCGAAGACGGCGTGCATGTGACGGAGGATACGCTTGCGAGGGATTTGGCGGCCCTCGCCGACTATCTTCAGGCGCTGTCGTTGCGCGGGTCTGGTTGGAAGCTTGTTCACCATCGCGATCGTGAACGCTGGCTGTGCGCAATATCCGGTTTCTGGGGCAGAATTTTGAACCTGCTACCTTCCGATTGTCAGTAGCTCAGTTGTTCTTCGGCCGACTGCCGCGCCGGTACAGGCTCGGCCAGAATCGAAGATACCATCAGGCAGGATTCGCATTCGACATTCCGGTGATCGGCGCACGATCCAGGGCGCGCCATGTTGACCAAGCGCCTCGAACCGCATGATAGTCTTGACCGGCTGGAGGACGGAAATCCCGCGATGCCGAAGAGGTTGGTCAGCGCAGTCGAGCCCACACGGCATTTGCGGCACGAAACAGCAAGGGCTGGGAAGCGATCGGCCGAGCGGTCCTCGAAGGCGCGGGCCAGGGTGTCGACGATGCGTCGGTTCAGGTCCGCCAATCTGGTCTCTACCGTCTGATAGCGGCTTCGGTCGCCAGTGACAGCGAGTAAAGATATTTGGCATCATCGGCTTTGATTGCCGCGCAGATCTAGTCGAGATTGGGATAGCTCACTGGTGCACCTTTGGGCTCATAGTGCTTCCCCCTCATCGAGATGAGGATTGCCGGATTTGGCGTAGAACACCAACACGGGTCCGAGATCAAAGCGTGTCCCGGGCGCAAGGCGCTGGACGGACCGGGGCCATGTTTCGGTTGAGACGCCATCGATGCCTCGCGCCAGCGTTCTGGCGAATCGGGGCATCAGCGGAGCGAGTGTCGGCGCCAGGATCGCAGCGGCCGTCGTCTGAAGGGCTAGCGAAGTCCGATTGCGGGCGGGATAGAAACGTCGCGCCGCCGCATAGTCTTGCGCCCGACGGTAGATCACGCAATCGCGCACGAAATCACAGGCCTGCGCGGCCGCGCGCCGGACCGAGAAGCCTTCGTCCGAATAGGCGCACTCCATCGCCGCGCGATAGATCTCTATCCGAGCAAAGAAGGCGCGGTCGGCCGGAGCCCAGTCGCCTGCGTCGGGCACACGGCCGCCAAAGTCCTGCCTGATTTCCTGGTTCAACGCATCAAGCCAGTTCAGCCAAACCCCTTGGAACACCTCGTTCTCGGTGCGGCGCAGCGCGTCCAGCGTGAAATCCGTCCGCTCACCTTCCGGGCGTGTCAGGCCCAAATGGAGGCGCACGACGTCGACTGTCTTTGGGCTCAGAACCTCCTTGCCCCAGATCGCATGGCGGCAGCTGGTTGAGAACTTTTTGCCGTCGAGCAGGTAGAACTCGTTGACGTGATAGTGGATGCGTGGCGTCCAGTGGGAGAAGACCTCGGCGTAAAGAGCGGGGTAGAGTAGCGCGTGGTAGAACGAATTGTCGAAGCCGAAGAAGTGGACAATCTGCCAGTCGTTGCCGGGCATCTCCGCCTTCCAGTCGCGACCCAGCAAGCGGCCGAGCGCCTGGATGTTGTAAAGAAAACCGAAGGCCATTTCGGGCCAGACCCAGATCACTTGCCCCGGGAACCCTTCGGCCGGCAGGCCATAGTCCGAGGGGTGGGTAATGGGCACTGAAAAGTTGCCGCGTCGGCGTAGGCGCGCGAAGAGATCTAAGATCCGTAGCGGGACGCCCGACGCCCTTAGATGCCGGTCGATATTGTCGTAGCATCGGTCCAAGGCAAGTTCCGGGCGGCGGACGGAGCCGACCAGCGGCGCCTCGGCAGACTGCCGTGACCGGGCTGCACCCAAGTCGTGGCAAAGGTTTGGGGCGCCGCATTCCTCGCAGATGTTGCCACCGGCGGAGCCGCCGCAATCGGGGCAGAGGCCGCTAACATCCGGCTCGTAAAGATAGTGGCCTGTCACAGCATCGAAAAGCGCAGGGCTCTGGCGCAGATCTACCGCCGTGCTGCTCAGAAGACTGCGGAAACACGCGGCTTGAAACTCGCAATAACCGTCATCGCCCGTCGTGAGTTGGAAGCTGTGGACCTCACAATCGAAAAGTGCAAGCGTGGCGCGAATCTCGTCGGCGTAGTAGTGCGCCACGTTTGCAGGCGTCGATTGATCGGCATCGGCGCGTGTCGTGACGTAGCTCTGGTTGTCATCGCTTCCAGTGAGATGATATGCTTCGACTCCTTTCATGCGCAGGAAACGAGTATAGACGTCGGCGCCGAAATAGGGGCCAGAAAGATGTCCCAGATGCAGATCGCCATTTGGCGTTGGCGGCGTGGAGAAGACGAAGATCGGCCCGCGTGGAGCCGTGGTCTTTGCAGCGGCATCAAGGGCGGCCTCGCCGTCTCGCCAGTAGACACCGACGAAATCTAGGTCTTCGTCCCCATCGTTGCGCAGCACATGCGCTTCAAAAGGGTGGAACAGAACGACATCCCCCGCCTCGACCGAGATTTCCCCACGGTCGGTCGTGACCTTGCCCGCGCCAGACAGAACCACGAAGGCCTCGATTTCGTCGTGCCGATGGGGCTCGGATGTGACGCCGGGTCCAACCTTTCCGAATGAAAACCCCGTGCGAGCGCTGCCCGTTCCAAGCGTGGCCGTGTCGATACCGAACGCCCGCGACAGCTCCGTTCGAGAAAACGTGTATTTGCGCATGACAATGAACCTAAGCTGTTCAAGCAGTGGGACCTTCGGCTGCCAACGCAACAGCCTCTTGTGCAAGTTGCGCAGAGAAGCGGCAGCCCAACCCGTTGGCGGCCCCGGCCAGAATAATGCGGCTCTGGGCCGCCAGGCGGGCGACGAGGGGGGCGCCAGTCGGGCTGTAGGCGTCATAGAAGACGCCCTGCGACCACCTCCACAATCCACGTGCCGAAGCGTCGTAACGGGCTGCGGTCGATGCTCCGCGAGCCCGCAAATCAGAACGCCATACTCTCCGCGCATTTTTGAGCGGTCGATCAGTTTCGTGTGCATGCCTCCGCCTGGCTGCGTGAGCTCAATCGCGATAGAAAATGCCATTTGGGGGCTTGAGTTTGTCGAGATCGGCCACTTTGCCCTCGGGCGGGTTAAGGGCGCGCTTAAGCACGTTATATTCAGCGCGGGTCGGTCCACCGGTTGAAGCACGCTGGAACACCAAGTAGAGTGTCCGCCGCGAACGATTGCTTTTGTTCGGTCGTGAGTAGTGCGGTGCGTAATCGTCGAAGATGAAGATGTCGCCAGCCTTCCATACTACGGGTTCCCAGGAGAACATTTCGGCGACTTGAGGATCGATCACCCCACCGGCATCCATGGGAAACACCCCCTTCTTGTGGTTGCCGGGGCTGAAGAAAAGCCCGCCGTTTTCCGGGTCAGAGTCGTCGATGCCTATGGCAACCACCGCATGGACCATCCGGTCGGGGAGTTTGTGTGGAATGTGATAAATGTCCTGATGCGGGAGATAGCCGCCGCTGTCGGGGTAGTGGAAAATCAGCAACTCCTTGAGCCTGCGCGAATCTTCGCCAAGCAAATCCTCGACCGCTGACTTTATGCGCTGATCTTCTAAGAGCAAACGACGCAATGGATCATGGAAGTCGAGAAAATTCTCGATCTTGGAGATGATCTTTCGATTGTCCGTCGTCTTCTCGAACCACATGAGCCATTTATCATCGCTGACATCCAAGCGTGACATATCTTCGACAAAAGTAGAGATATCTTCCTGAGCCGCTGGAGCGAAGAACCTTTCGAGCCTGACGTATCCGTCTTTCTGCCACTTTTCTCTTTGTGCATCAGTCAACATGCGAAAAGCCTCCTGTTGGAAAGACTGGTTGGTCGGACATCCCAATTAGGGCAGTCGGGCGCTGGTCAAGTTGCGGGTCCACGGAGACGGACTCACGTCATGTGGGACGGCGATGCTAAGTGCGTTCCGCTCCGGCGGATATTGTCCGCAGACGCTCGGCGCGAGACTGCCTATGTCAGGCTCAGCCGGGTCCAGGGGTTCCGTAAACTGGGCCGGATCAATCGCTTCACCCGGTCCAGCCACGACACGCATCGCTAAAGGCCGGCCCCATCCGCTGACCGCCGAACCAGCCATGGCCGCCAAGACCACGGCGCTCTTTCGAGTGAGCGACCTGGTACGGTCTTGACAACCGTATGGGAAATGCACGCCCCCACAATAATGCGATGCGCCGCTTGGTCCAAGGGCTTGTTCGGTCACGATGATTTCGGAGAAGCCTCCGGCCTTCGCCGCAGCGGAGGCGGACATCATTCCTAGGATGCCACCGCCGATGATCAAAAGTCTACGAGTCATATCCCGCTGCCCATTTCTTCGGCTGGGGGGGCGGGCCAGCTCTCGATCGAGGTATGGCTGATGAAGCCAGGATGCTCGGGGTTCGCGCATGGCGCGCGCCCAAGAAGGCTATCGAGGATGCGGCGCGCGCGCCAGGCCAGCAGGCTTAGGTTCGGATCGGCCAGGCCGCGCTGCCCGGGGCTCGCGTTTTGTACGAAGATGCGTCTGTCACGCGGTCCGTCCCAGCTCACCGAAAAATCCTCGCGAATAGCTAATTCATTGTCGATCTGCTCCAGCCGGTGCGCGATGGGTTCCAAGAAGTCTGGCACCGCGTTCTCGTAACCAGTGGCCAGGATGACGATGTCAGCCGTGACTTCTTCAACCTCGACCATGCCGTGCTGCAGGGTCAGCCTGTGACCCGCGCCGGCGTTGATGCAGTGCGAGACGGTGCAGCCCGGCCGCAGTGTGATGTCGGATCGGTTTGGCTCGAAAAATGCGTGGCGGTACAGCGCCTGATAGATCGCGCGCAACGTGCTTTCCGAAATGCCGTCCGAGGCAAGCACGAAACGCCGCAGGAGCAGCTTACGCTGCGACTCGCTCATCGCCGCGAAACGTTCCGAAAAGCAGGGCATGAACAACTCGTTTGTGAACGGGCTGTTGTCCAGAGGCAGATAGTTTTCGCGCTGCGAGACCCAAGTGATCGAGGCAGGCCGCCGTTCTTTCGGCAGGCCGACAAGATGCAACATCACCTCGGCTCCCGACTGGCCTCCGCCGACCACGCAGACATGCTTTCTCCGCACCTCAGGGTGGATGTGCAGTAAAACAGATGAGTGGAACAGGTTGCGTCCAATCCAGCCCTGAAACTGAGGCGGGATTTGCGCCTGCTTGCCAATGCCAACCACGACGTTTCTGGCGCCGAGAACCGCGTTATCGGTCCGCACCCGAAACGCGCCGTCAAAGCGGATTTCGTGCACGGTCTCGCCGCCATGGACAAGTGGGTTCCTGTGGAAGGCCCAGTTCAGGTACTGCTCAAACTCAGCTCTGAACACAGCCTCGAACTGTGCGTTCAGGAAGTGGTACAAACGCCGGTTCTCGTGCAGGAAGTTTACGAAAGTGTAGGCTGATCGCGGATTCACCAGTGTGACCAGATCCTTGAAGTGGCTGACCTGGAGCTCCGAGGAATCGAATGCGATGCCTGGATGCCAGCGGAAGTCGACCTGCCGATCCAGGAACAGTGCACCTTGCCCAACTTGCTCGTGTATCTGACACGCAAGGCTCAAATTAGACGGCCCAGCACCGACCCCAACGCAAGATAACTCCACTGCTTCCTCCTATAGACTCTTCCCACTCGGCGGGTTGTTCGCGGCGAATATCGGCCGCAGCGATTGGGCTCCCCCTCGCGGGCGTTCTCGAGCCCCGGTGCCGACCGGATTTGCGAGAATTGTGCTGCGCGTTCGGGTCGTCGAATGTAGACCCGAGCATTCCAGCGCGGTGACAATCGACGGGTCATGCCGGCGACTGGGGCAACGACGTATGTCCTTTCCGCCCGTCTGGATGCCCGCGTCGCCATCACGCGAGACGCTTTCCAGGCCGATTCAGGTGTTTGAAGCCGGCGCAATCGCCCGCCTCAACAATTGCGCGCCGGCCTTTCGGCGGCTTGATGGCAGGCGAGAGCGCGGTTTTCACTGCGGCGACGGCATTTTCGGTGCGCATGATCGTGGAGGAGGTCTCGCTGATGCGTTCGCAGAACCCCATGCATGGGCCGTGCCAGAGCAGGAAAACTTTATTAACAATGGGTTGGCGGATTTGCGATCCTGTCGGAAATCCGACATTGAGGGACGCCTCACGGCGGCGCTCGATTTGCACGTCGATGTCACCTTTTTCCGAATAGCTAATCGGGCACTTTCTGCACCAGAATACTTCTCTTATGGAGACCAGCACGACGTCTTCATGAACGGACAGTGCAGAACTTTGTGTCTCTGCCGGACAGATCGCGATGTGCCTCTCCCATCGAGGCCGGCAGTTGCAAGAGCTGCAGATCCTTCGCCCTTATCGTGCCGTTGCACTGGCTCGATCCCGACATCCTCGGAGGCCGCGATCATGAAGAGTGACGCAATCTCATGTCCGCCGCGAGGCCTCTCTCAGGGGGAAGCAATTCTCTATGTTGGTGTCGGATCGATGCTCTTGATGAGATGGTTGCGGATGGGCGCATGCCCAGACCTAAGCGCATCAATGCTTTGCGCGATATGGGACCTTCACCAACTGGATTGTCGAATCTCTGTAAAGATAGCCGGAAGACAATTGCGTCATGGCCACTCTGTCGGTTCCAAAAGCCCGTGCGCCATTCGGTCCCTGCGACTCAATCCTGGCGAAGGGATGAGGCCGCAAAGCAGTCTTTTGCGCGCCCACCGGTGGGCCAGGATGGAGCCATCGTAAACGCAATTATTCGATGATCGCCGCCGCGGAGTTCTCAGGCTGTGTCGCGCCCCGACACCGGCGACGTAGTGGTCGTCGATCGCCCCGTCGCCGATGTCGATCCGAAGCTCGGGCAGTTTCGCGGTGAGCTTCACTGCTTATTCCGCAGTGCCCACCGAGTGGCACTGGAGGTTCTATCAGGCGGTCGCGGCTGCGTTCGTTGTCGGATCTTCGACGATGTCGGACATGAGACATAGCGCCATCAGGGTGATCGCATTGTTATGAAATGATTTTCTCATTTGGCACGACACCTGCAGCGCAGTCCGCAAAACGCGCTGCGGCACGGAAAGAGGAGAAATCATTCCCATGATCATGCGCGCCGAACGCGGTCGCAGCCGCGAAGCAAACTGGGGATGAGCGCTCCGCCAATATCAAGCAATTCGAGCAAGATTTTTCGTAATTCAGTCCACATTTCTGAAGAGCAAGGAGAGAATATCATGGCGAGAAACCAAATGCGCGCGGCGCGGGGAGTAACAGCGGCCGTTGTCCTCATTGTGATGGGAGAGCAGGCCGTCGCGGCGGACCTTGCTCAAGCGGCGAGCGTCCCGCAGGCGGGAGCCTCGGTCACGGAAGCGCCAAGCCCTTGGCAGATCCGCCTGCGTGCGTTGGGGGTCGTCACTGAGGATTCGGGCTACGTCAATGCACTGCCCGGCTCCGATCTTTCGTATTCGAACACCGTGACGCCGGAACTCGATATCTCCTATTTCTTCACGGACAACATCGCCGCCGAGCTCATACTCGGCACCACCTATGCGAATATCGAGGGCCAAGGAGCGATCGGCGCGCTGGGCAATGTCGGCAAGGTTTGGCTGCTGCCACCCACGCTCACATTGCAGTATCATTTTACCGATTTCGGCGCATTCAAGCCGTATGTCGGCGCCGGCGTGAACTACACGATCTTTTATAACCAGGACGTCGGCAGTGCAGATGCTCTCCATGTTAAGAACACGTTCGGCACCGCGCTGCAGGTCGGGTTCGACTACATGGTGGATCAGCACTGGGGCGTCAACCTCGACGTGAAGAAGGTTTTCCTCAAGCCAGACTTCGACGTCACGGTCGACGGCGCGAAGCTGACGGGGAAGGCGGAGCTCGATCCCTGGTTGATAGGCGCAGGTGTCACCTACCGCTTCTGATAACGAAAGCGAAGGCACCTGCTGATAGCCGATCGAAATGAAGGGCGCCTTGTGCGCCCTTTTTCCGTCGGCCCTGAACGGGCGACAACTGAAGAAGCGGTTGTCGAGGGGCGGCCGCCCTCCTCCAGCGAACCAAGAAGGGTAGCCCGTGGTCAATGCGGGCTCGACGAACGCCTGAAATGGAGGTGCTTAGATGCGCTTCGGACCAGGATGGCTATTGCGTATTGTTGATGGAATGCCAAAGTTACGGTCTTTGCCCAGCATCAGTCTCCCGGACGTCATGTCAGAGCTATGCGCCTGCGTAAGGCGAGCACGGAGCTCCCTCGACGCCGACAAGATGCCTTGTTCAGCCATGCTGCGACAGCTGCTGTTCGTATGGACGGCATCGGTTTCAATCTCAGTCGCGCAACAGCCGTGAGCGACGCGCTCTCATCGCGGAGCGGATCAAGATTGTGAACCGGATCAAGGGGCGATGCGCTTTGACATCTTCTCTCCGTTGCACGGCAACAAACTTGTCACCAACCAGGTCGAGCGACTGAGTTCCAGGGACAGGAAGATAGCGCCGAGTGTCGTGTCGATTCGCAAATTCGCGATAAAGACCCTCGGACCAAAGCACCTCGGCAAAGTCCGCTCCCACGGAAAGCGGATCGATCAGCCGGGAACAGGGCGTATCGAAGGCGGGCAATCCGAGGCTGAGGACCGTGATGGTGCAATTGTCGTGGTTCTGGCTTTTGCATCAACCTCGATCGGCTTTGGCACAATGGTTCCAGGAGCGAGTCGCGATCGACGGCGGCAGGCGCCGCAAGCCGGCCATCATTGCGCTCGCGAGAAAACTTCTGATCGCGCTGTGGAAGTACGTTCATCATGGTGCTGTCATTGAGGGCGCTGTTATGAAGCCGGCATGATCAACGCACTCTTCTCCATCCGCCGGGATTGATCGCTCCCGGCTGATCCTGGGCGAACGAACCTTCCACCCCACTTGGCCCAAAATGCCGTCCGGAAGATTGGTCGCGTTCCCCTGAGCCTTACCGACGAAAGCGGGATGTTGGTGCAGCTGCCGCAGAGCAGCGACCGTACGTGAGTTTGGACCGGTGTTGTCACCGCGCCAAGATGACAGGCTCGGACCTTGGATCACAACGCATTGAGGTGGATATGCGAAGACAGTCTTGACGACAAAATCCCCATGTGAGCGGGGGTGGGCGGCGAGTCGCGACCGGAAAGGCCCGCCGTGGTAGGCGGACCGCATCCGAAGGACCGGAACGAAGAGGAGGACCCTGAGCGGCAGCGAAGGGTTGCGGGCTGCCGCGGCGGGCCTAGAAGGGAGTGCCGCCCACCCCGCGCCACCGGGAAAGGCCAACAGACAAACCGCGCCGCCCGCAAGGGCGACGGCCGTCACAGCCCGAAGGGCTGCCCACGCCAAGGGGCGAAGCCGAATGGCCGAGACCGCCTGAGCTTGCCGAAGAAAAGCGGGCTCGGTTCACGAGCACCCGGTGCGCGTCGCCACGCGCGCGGGTGCTCCTGTCAGCGGCATGAAATGCCTGGAAAACCTTCTGGTCGAGTCTCATCAACCGCGGTTTCGTCGCTGCTTCCAGATTTATTCAGAATGAGGGTCGAGTAAATCGGCCGGCTCGATTCCGAGCACTATGGCGAGTTTTGCCACCGTATCAATGCTGGCGGCATAGACCGAGCGCTCAAGTGCGCTGACATATGTTCGGTCGACGCCAGCCTCATGGGCCAGCGCTTCTTACGACAATTTCTTTTTTGGCGATGCCTACGCAGATTGCGGGCAAAGACCTCTCGGATTTCCATGCACGAGAAGCGACCCTCTCGTCGAGGATTTCACCACGGAGGATTCTCTACGAAAATCAGAGACAACAAAGAGGAGCGGCTGCACGGCATCACTTTAGCGAGGGCAAATCCCGCTGATCCGAGAACTCAAGGACGTAAATCGTGAAGTTTGACACCCAAACAAAGTGCGACGCCCCCTATAGGTCACGACAGCGGCGCATTTGTGCCAGAAGCTCGCAAGGATCGATTTTGAGAGCCTCGGTTACGTCGAGAAACTCAATTACGTCCAGCCCACGTTCACCACCCTCATACTTGGCGACGAACGACTGCGGGCGGCTTAGCATTTCAGCAACCTGGCTCTGGGTGAATCCGATATTTTTGCGCGCCGCTATCAACCTTTTCAGCAGCCAGCGCTGGCGAGGTGATCGAAGGGATTTCGGCATCAGACGAACCGGCCAGAAAGAACTGGCTCACCGACTAATCCCAGTTTCGGATTATCCCATTTTAGGATATGTCCAGTCAAAGGCGGACGCGGGAGAATTCATAGCGAGATATGAGATGGAAGACAGATTGCTCCAACCTGCCGTTGCCGACGAGGTCCCCTGGGCGGAGAGCCTGACCGCTTATGACAATGAGCACTTCAGGATCTATCTGAGACTCATAGACGCATGCGCCGGGAATGCCAGCGAAGAAGAGATGGCGCAGGCGATATTGGGCATCGATCCAGTGCAAGAGCCGGCTCGCGCCCAAAAGGCGGTTCGCAGCCATCTCGCGCGCGCCCACTGGCTGGTGATCGCGGGGTACAAAGAGCTGTTCTCTGGCCAAGAGGCCTGATAGTGACGATCACTATAGAAGAAACCGCTTATACCCACCGTTCATAAGCGAGCGCCCGCGTCTGACTGCACGGCGGACGCTGTCGCGAAGATGGTCACCGGGGTCGGCCCAGTCCTGCTCGACGCGGGTTCTACCGAAGAGGGCGAGGCCGATCTCGCGGTGTGGCGCGCCAGCGATGGAGCCATCGAGCGCACGCAAGACTCGGCGCAACCGCGTGCGACGGGGTTCGGTTGGAAAGAATCCCGATTTCAGCCTTCCGGTCGAACGGAGGCCGTTCAGACATTCCATCCCGTTCAGGCGTTGCTTGAGTTCCTCAGGCGGCCAGAAGACGGAGGAAGTCAATCGCACAGGTTCGAGGAGGCTGACGCCTGAAGCAGCCACCTGCAAGCTCCTGCCATTGTCCTCGACAAGGACGTGCTGATGCCCGTCTCCCGTAACGAGTATGGAGATGCGGCAGGAGCGCGCGGCGAGATCGAGCACGTCGATCCCGCCAGGCCGCGCCGCTCTTTCGGCAGCAAGGGGCAAAACATGCGGACATTGGCGGGGGCACCAGAAGACACTCGCATCATTTGCTTTCGAGCTTGCAAAACAGAAGGCCCCACCGCGAAAGATCGGCAGTGTTCGACGGCAGGCTGATTATGTCCACGGCCCCGGCGTTCGTACGCTCGGCACGGCGCAGCGCGTACGCCAGATCGTTCTGGAAGTCCGGATTGCGCCTGAGGAATTCCCAGGCCCAGCCTCGGCTGGTCAGCCGCTCGACATAGCCATAGGCATCATCATCTTGCCAGTCCGGCCACGCAGGGCCAGGTCTTGTTTCGTCCATTGCATTATTTCCAGAAAGGGTTGGATTGCAGGCTCAGGCGATCTTAATGACCGGGGTCCACAGGACCGGGCCGTTGAGCCCGCCATTGCGACGGAGGGCTTCCAAGCTCTCTCTCGAGACGTCGAGATATCCGGCAACGGCGCGTGTGTTGCCAATTGTTTGCGGATCGGACAGCCGTTCGAGTGGCCAGCCGGCGCGACGCAAGATGCGCTCTATGCGCAGATCGGTTACGGTGACTATGCTGCGCAGACCGCGTGACAAACCAAACTCAACCATTCCGGCAAACAGCTCGTAGGTGCCAATTGCGATGCCCGCCTGTTTGGGCGCGGAAGGCGGCAGATCAAGCGCAAAACGGCTGCTTTCCCAAACACGCGGATCTTCCGGCGCTGGACGGTCGGCAAGGAGAGCGAAGAAGCTATCGCGCAGCATCGTCGGTCCTGTAGTCGGCAACAGGCGCACGCAGCCGTCGATGCGTCCGGCGGGCGCACGCAGCAATAGGTAATGGGGACGAAGCGCGTCGAACGGATCGACCTCAAAGCCACCGCTGAACGAAACGTCCCAATCAAGTCGATCCCTGAAAACGCGATACCGCAAGCGATGCATCTGCTCGAGCTCGTCGCTGAACTCAGCGTAACAATCCGGCGTGATCAACTGCATCATGATGGCCTTCTCCCTCGCATGGATAACACCTGCGATTGAAGGCAAAGGCCGGAGTTGATACAACCTGTGTATGTGCCCAGGTTTCGGAGATCAGGTGAAGAGAGATGGCCGGGACAGTGCAAGCCGAACAGCTGCCTGAATAGCCGTCTTCACTCCAAGCTTATCCCTGGCGTTATCCCGATGAAAGGCCGCGGTGCGCCGACTGATCCCAAGGATGCGGCCGATCTCCCACGCCGTCTTGCCGCGAGCCGCCCACTTCAGACATTCCATTTCCCTTCGCGATAGGGCAACGCCAGCCACGGTCCTGCCGTCGGCCAGCTTGCGACAGGCATGAAGATGGAAGAAGACCGCGATGAGCTGCAGCACGCGATCATATCGATCAATCAGGCGAAAGAACGGTGGTCGCCTTTCATCGGAGGCGAAGGTCAGTGCTGCAAAAGTACCGGTGCTGTCATGGATCGGGATCGTGAAGCCGCAGTGAATGCCAAATTGCGTCGCCTCATCCATCAATTGTCGCTGCTGCGTCGATAGTTCGAGATCAGGACCGTGCGCATCCCAGTTGAACGGTTCCTGACCACCACGCGCCTGATGGATAACGGGGTCAATCTTTTCATACCGACTGTGAAGGTAGTGAGATGTCCAGGATTGAGGGTAGGTGGAAATCAGGCGCACCTTGCGGCCCTTGCCAGGCGAAGGGAAAAGATAGGCAAAAGACGGCAAATCGAGCGAAGAGGCAATCTCGCCCAGAGCGTTGCGCAGGTCCGTCGCGTCAGCGCTGTCTGCTATCTGCTCTACAAATCTATGAAAAGCGTCTTGCATAGCTAAACTGCAGTGAGTTCTGGCCCCCTCCAGGAGCCAAGACGGGCGGGGCCAATGCGCAGCCATTCTGGGTTGAAGGCCCGGCCGGAGACTGAGCTCCGTGCCGGGCCGTGCGCCTTGGGAGGGCGATACGTGCTTCGACGGCGCTGTTATCGACGTCGAGACCTCATTCCAGCGTCATATGTTAGCAGGTGACAGTTTTCCTCTTGGTTGCACTACCTTACGGTCGGGGTGTCTGTTTGCGGGCTGTTGGGACTGTTTTCCATGGAGGAGCTCAGCCTCACGGTACATTGCGGTCTGTCGTCTGTCAGAGCGTCGCCTCTACATTCTTGCAGCAGCTCACGTGAGCGTCTTCGGACGCGAAGGCGGCACTGTGTTTTTCGAGATTGGCGTCGCATTTCGGCATCGGCTCGCACACCCTCCATGCAAGTTGCCTTAAAAACGGAGCGGATTGTTGCGCCCCCTGCTCATGATGCCACAGGGCTGCCGCACGTGAATATCCCGGCGATCCGAGTTGAAGGCGTCATCTCACGCCAGATCATATCGCGCCTTCCGCCTTCAGCGCACGATAGGTCGTATCGACTGATTTCGCAGTCGCATCGACGATGATGTCGATCTCTTTTCGGGTAATGATCAGAGGTGGGGCAAAGCCGAGGATATCGCCATGCGGCATAGCGCGGCCTATGACGCCATTTTCAAACAGAGCAGCGGCGGCGCGCACGCCGACTTGAAGTCCGGGTTCAAATGGCACCCGGCCCTTCGGATCCCGCATCAGCTCCACGGCGGATAAAATGCCGACGCCACGAACCTCGCCGACAATGGGATGTCGCTCCAGTTCGGCTTTCATGCGGGCTTGCCAATAGGGTCCGACGTCCCGAACATGTTCCAGGATGTTTCTTTCCTTTAGCAATTTAATGTTGGCAAGCGCGGCCGCCGCGCAAAGCGTGTGACCAGAATATGTCCAGCCATGGCCGAGTGGCCCGTGCTTTTCCGTCCCTTGTTCCAAGACCGACCAGACCCGGTCACCGATAATCGAACCGGAGATAGGCAGATAGGCGGAACTCAAGCCCTTGGCGATGGTTACGAAATCCGGGCGCATGCCATAGAGGTGGGAACCGAATTTCTCACCGGTTCGCGCGAAGCCGCAGACCACCTCATCGGCAATAAGAAGGATGTCGTACTTGTCAAGCACCCCCTGAATCGCAGCCCAGTATCCCTTCGGAGGCGGAACGATGCCACCGGTCCCAAGTACCGGCTCTCCAATGAAGGCCGCAACGGTCTCTGGGCCTTCAGCGAGAATAAGGGCTTCAAGTTCGTTGGCACAGCGCCTGGAGAACGCCTCCTCATGTTCGCCGTCGCGCGCCTGGCGATAGTAGTGTGGCGTCGTCGTATGGCGCACCAAATTCAAAGGTAGGTCGAAGAAATCATGAAAGAAAGCGAGGCCTGTCAGGCTACCTGTAACCAGCCCTGACCCGTGATATCCGCGATGCCGCGAGATGATCTTCTTCTTTTCGGGGCGCCCGAGGATGTTATTGTAATACCAGACCAGCTTGATGTTGGTTTCGTTGGCGTCGGAGCCGGAGAGGCCGAAGTAGACCCGTCGCATGTTCTGTCCGAAATATTCGACCACGGCCTCTGCCAAGAGGGCGACTGGCTCGGTGCCTTGGCTCGCATAGACATGGGCAAACGGCAACTCGTGCGCTTGCCGGGCGATAGCCTCGGCAATCTCCGTGCATCCATATCCCATATTGACGCAATAGAGCCCGCCGAAACCGTCGAGACTTTTCCGACCCTCCGTATCCCAGATGTAGACGCCTTCTGCGCCGGCCATGATCCGGTTTGGCGTCTCGCCGCGGCTGTGCTTGGCCAAGTGTGTAGACGGATGAAAGACGAAGCTTCGGTCCTTCTCCCGCAGCTGCTCAGTCCCCAAATTGCTCAAGCTCATAGTTCCTCCTCGGGAGTAGTAGGCAGAAGACACTCAACCAGCCGCCTATTGAAAACAAGCATACTCGCAAACACCCTCGAGTTTCGCGGGAATGCACGTCTTTAGCCGACGAATTCGCGAAAATCGGCCTCGAACGCAGTGAAAACCAAGGTTTCTGGAGTTTACCTTCTCCTTGAGGCATAAGGGGATCAGTGCGGCCGCTGCCGTGTTCTGTTCGTCGGCGGATGTCTGCGAAGGTACCGCATAACCCCCCTGGACTGGTATTATGAGATGCGCTGTCCGAAGGCCCCCATCCAGCAGCCCAACAGAACCTCGTGTCGCCGGGATATGTTCGGGCATATGGTGATGCGCACGCTCGTGGCGGCACGCCTTGGGCTATTCAGGATTGCCACCCTCTCTAAGCAGATTCGCAGCGTTATGAAGGCGTTGGGATCGCTGAGTCGCGCGGCAGGGAAGCATGCTCGGGAAGACCGTCTTCAGTCTCCTCATCGAACAGCAAAGGTCCCCTCTTCACATCACGATCGACTTACGATCCCAGGACGTGCTCTAGATTCTTCTTTCGCATAGATTTGGACGGGCTCGCCAAGGCTCGACACCGGTGTCCACACAGCAGTAGACGCTTCCATCTGTCCCGATTGCAATTGGCTGTCTCGATCTTCAAGCCCTGGGTCTTCATCACTCGGAAGAACTGCTCGATGAGCCAGCGCTGCGTGTACAAGCGACAATCTGCCAGGCCCCGGCGGAGCAGGTTGCCGCATGGGTGGTCAGGAGCAGCCAATGCAGCGGGTCCCCGCCGGTGGGCGCGGCCGTTTGCGACTTCACCCGCTGCTGCCCGCGCTGTCGGGCAGGCCGTTCCTCGCTCAGGTTTGCCGGATCATCGCCTGACCGAAGCGGATGCCAGGTCATGCCTTTCATCAAGCCGCTGGGATCTGCGTGTGCGGAGATTTCAAAAGGCCCTTATCTGCACCGGATCGAGATGCAGCTTGTCCCAGAGCACCACCCGCGGCACCGTTTGTGCTCGCCACGCCGTCAGCTGCCATGTGCCGGAAGAACCCCATAGAACCATCATCAGCGGCAATGCGCAGCGGGCTTCTGGTGTGGCGATAACGCGGCGAAGGACGCCGCGGTCGGTCCAACTCAGCGCGCCGCTCGAAGCGCCGGGGTGGCTATGCCAGTCGCCGAGGTAAGTCTCGCGGCGACCCGAACGCTCATAGTGGGCGGCAATCTGCTCAGCCTGCCATTGCTGATCCGGCTGGAACCGGAAGCGCTCGTGAAGGGCGCCGGGTCCGGGGCCAATCATGTCGGTTACGACGGCGGTATCAGGATTCAACCACCAGCCCATGAAAGTGCCGCCGGTCTCTAATGGGAGTTTGGTGTCGGCTTCAACCGCGCATTCCTGAGTCACGGTGTTAGGCAGCCAGACATCGACATCCGGCAACATCAATGCCCGCCCCGGCAGTCCGGATGTTTTGGCAGCGGATCGACACGCCAGCGCGGCGGACAGCGCCCTCGTTCATCATCAACAAAGCTGAGTGTCTGCACGACCGAATCCTCGTCCGCCTTACCCGAGAGGGTATCGATGGCCAGCCTCACCGCCTGCAGCGAAAGTTCCTGCAGATCATGGTCGGCACCGGTGAATGTGCGCTCGCTGCACCCCGCCGGCTGGGTCAGGGCCTCGTCACCGGCATCCTGTCCTGGCGGGGGTTCGATCTCGTGCTTGTGCCATGCGTGCAAAAGGCAATTCGGGCAGCCGCTTTCGCGGACGTGCCGGACAACGGTGCCGCCCTCCAGCGTCGGCGTCGCGGACATGCTTATGAGGGGAACGGCTGCGCTTCGGCAGCGGTCATCCAGCAGCGTTGTAACGCCGTGCGAAGCGCTGCCATCGATAACGAGATCGGCGTCCCTGATGAGCGAGTCGAGAATATCGTCGTCACCCGGATCGCTCAGAGCCTGCGCCGCAATACCTATAAAATGCGAATGGCTACGGACTTCGGTTGCCGGATACTGGCGAGCGAGAAAAGCCTGCAACGCGTCTGTCTTGCGCTGACCCCAGACGGCTGCGCCCAGCGGCCAACGGATCGTGTTTCCGGGCTCAAGAATGTCATGTTCGACGAGATCGAGGGTGCGGCATCCGTTGCGAGCAAGTTCGATCGCTACCGGTGCGCCGACGGCGCCAACACCGACGACAAGGATCCGCTTGTCTTTGAGGGATGCAACGGCCGGAACACGCCAGCCAATGTCGCCCGGCCCGGCGCGAAAAACGGGCAACGCGGTGATACGCCGCGGTTTGGGGGCTTTGTTCTTCTTCGGCTCAAAGCCGTGGGCATGACCGAAGACCATGACGAAGCACCAGCCGAGGCCCGTTTCACCAAAGGCAAGCTCGCTCGGATAGACGAGTGCGCAGAGGTCAAACTTCAGACCTGAACCGTAGTTTCGCGGCCGGGCCCGCTGGAGCCATGAGTAATCTTGGCGGAGCTTTTTCAGCTGTGCGTCGAGCTGAGGTTCGGGCAGGATCGTGTCTTTTGATCTCACCCACGGAACCTCCAGCTGATTCTTCGCGTCGGCGAGGTCAATCGGGAGCGGACCCGCCCATTGGTGAAGTACTTGGCCATCCTCAGCGCGAACCTCTTCGACATAGGCCCTGACCGCCGGACTACGGATTGGACCGTTCTCGGTCTCCACTTTGACCGTTTGATCTTGGATATAACGCAGCTGCAAGGTGCCCTGCGAGGTGTCGCCGAGATTCCAGTCGCTGTCGATCAGACAATAAGATCCCGAATTGCGACCAAGGTTATTCCACCAGTATTCGGCAGGCTCGCCCTGCTGGTCTTCCTCACCGGTGCCACGCACGGAGTCGGCGAGCTGTTTTTCCAGCAACGTGCAAAGCGACCAGCCCGGTGTCCACTGCCGGGTGTCGCGGCCGAGCAGGCAGAGATTGCCGTCGATAGGACTGCGGTGGCGCGCAGGCGGGGGGTCAAGGCCGGCGAGCAGAAAGACCTGAGGCCGAAAGTGCGGGTAGGCGTCGGGAAAGACAGCCTGCAACCGAAGGGGCGTCGCCGTATCGAGCGGCCAGTCGAATGTGAGCGACAATCGCCCGGCAGCGAGGGCCGGCTCGTCAATCTCAGGCGTTATCCCGGCGGTGTGCAGCGCGTCGAGTTCGTATTTAAGCCGCCCCGGATAACGCTTCTCCCAGCGGGGAACTGGCTGCGCCGGGGTCGTCATGGATGAATCGGGATCAACCATCCTCTCATCCCACCTTGCGCGGCGGGGGTATGGGCGGATCAGGCGGCCCCGGCGGAACACCGTGAGGCGGCCCGGAAGGCACTCCGTGAGGCGGTCCTTTTCCGGGATTATCTGGTGGTCCCTTTCCGGGGTTGTCGGGTCTTCCAGCCATATTTGGCCTCCATATCCACATACTTTGTGAGCTTGTCGTAGGGCCGGCAGTTATCGGTTGTTGGCATTAATGTGCTTCTGAGCTTATATCCTGGGCGTAGAACTTTTCGGATCTCCGACTAAATTGCTCAAAAGCTTGGTTGCTCTCGCCCGAAAAATTGACGCGGAACACTCGGTCGACTGGCTCGTTATATGCGCAACGGCCTCTCGCATTTCGCGGAAATGTGCGTATTTGACTGATGAATTCGCGGAATCGGGACTAATTACCGACGAAATCAACGCTTCAGAGTTCATCTCCGCTTGAAGGAGGACAACGCAATTGGTGAATTGGATTTCACTGGTTTCGTCACGACTAGGCTGTAGTATTGATCGATCCCCAAGCCTGCCTGCAGCAGTCGCTCCATAAAATCCTGATACGCAGCCATAGAAGGAGATGAAACGCGCATCAGATAATCGATCCGCCCCCCTATAGCCCAGCAGTCAAGGATTTCCGGGAGGTCTTGGATCGCAGCCTCGAAGTGTCGTTGGTCCTCGAGACGGTGTCGATCCAGCACCACCTCAACCATCACAAAAACAATACCCCCGATGAGGGCTGGACTGAGTCGCGCGTAGAACCCCTCAATGATCCCTGCGGCTTGGAGTAAACGGAGCCGCTCCGAACAGGCCGAAGCCGATAGGTGAACACGCTTTGCGAGCTCGCTTTTCGAAATCCGACCGTCTGACTGAATCTCTGAGAGAATCCGGACGTCCCAAGCGTCTAGTCGCACAGGGTCGAGTTTCGACTTCATGACCTTTTGCTCTCAAGCCGTGGTCGACAGCGCAATCAGTGCCAACCAATTCTATCATTAATTGAAGCGACCTAATGTAGTGGACGGCATCCATTCCCGGGCCGCAATGCGCCAGAGTGGGGTTGTCGAAAGTCAGGTGAGGGAGTTCGAACCATGGAAAGCCTGTAGAAGCCGCTATCGCCCCGCCGCCTAACGGGGCGATGACGCACTGGAGAGGTTAGTCGCCCGGCAGAGACCTCGTCGAAATAGACAGCGCATTTCTTGAATCTCCGCTACTTTACCTGATTGGCACCCTCGACAGTTCCCGAGCATCGATCGCGTGGACGGCATGGTCGATGCAGTGTTTACATCTGCGCATTTGGCTTCGAGATGAATTGAAGGCCTTTCTTCTTTGGGTCGCCGAGGAGCCTGGGTACCGCAAATGCCGCTCGTGTTGCCGCTACGGCCCAGAGTCCGGCCCGGCCCGATGTCGCGACATTGAGCCTGGCCGGATCGCCCAGCCGAAGACTCAAACGCCGATGTTGCGTGCGATGCTGTCGGCCGCCATGCGCTTACGCCACTCAAGCGGTCCGGAATTGTGAATGGAGTTTCCCTCAACATCGACAGCCATGATCACCGGCATGTCCTGCACCTCGAATTCATAAATGGCTTCCATGCCCAGGTCTTCAAAGGCAACGATCCGCGCCGCCTTGATCGATTTTGAAATCAGGTATGCAGCGCCACCCACTGCGATGAGATAGGGCGTTCTGTGTCTGACAATCGACTCGATGGCCGCCGGGCCCCTCTCCGCTTTGCCGACCATCGCGTATAGCCCAGTCTCGGCGAGGATCTTGTCAGTAAAACCGTCCATGCGGCTGGAGGTTGTCGGGCCAGCCGGTCCGACGACCTCATCCCTCACCGCGCGGACTGGTCCGACGTAGTAGATCACGCGTCCGCGCAGATCGACCGGGAGCGGCTTGCCGGCATCGATTAGGTCGACGATGCGCTCGTGGGCGGCGTCACGGCCGGTCAGCATCTTTCCGGACAAAAGAAGGGTTTCCCCGCAGCGCCACCATGCCGTCTCTTCCTTGGTGAGCGCATCGACATTGACCCGACGGACGCCGGTCGTGTGCAAGTCCTCATGACCGATCTGGGGCCATTCGGAAAGATCGGGCGGTTGGAGCTGTACCGGTCCTGCGCCGTCCAAGATAAACTTCAAGTGCCGGTTGGCGGCGCATTGCGGAATGAGCGCCACAGGCTTGGACGCCGCATGTGTAGGATAGGTGGCAACCTTGACGTCCACGACTGTCGTCAGGCCGCCTAGGCCCTGAGCGCCGATGCCTAGCGCATTAATTCGTTCATAAAGCTCAACCCGCAGTGCCTCCTCCGCACTTGACGGGGCCCTGGCGATCAGTTCCGACATATCGATGGGCTCGTTCATGGCCTCCTTAGCCAGCAGCATCGCCTTTTCCGCGCTGCCACCGATGCCGACCGAGATCAGGCCGGGCGGGCACCATCCGCTGCCGAGCGTCGAAACGGTGTCGACCACCCAGTCGGCAACGGACGCGCTGGGGTTCAGGGTGGTAAAACGCGCCTTGTTTTCCGACCCGCCGCCTTTAGCGGCGATGGTCATCTCAATCTGGTTGCCGGGCACGAGGTCGACGTGGATGACCGCCGGCGTGTTGTCGCGGGTGTTGACCCGCCCGGCGAGCGGATCGGCAACGATCGATGCCCGGAGAGGATTATCCGGGTCGAGATATGCCCGACGGACGCCCTCATTCACCAGGTCTGCGAAACTGGCCGTTGATTTGATGCGGACGCCCATGCCGACCTTGGCGAAAACCACCACGAGACCGGTGTCTTGGCAGATCGGGCGCCGTCCGAAGGCGGCCATGCGAGAGTTCAGCAGTATCTGCCCGATGGCGTTCTTCGCAGACGGGCTCTGTTCGCGCGCGTATGCCTGCGAAAGGTATCGGATGTAGTCGGGGGGATGGTAGTACGAGATGTACTGAAGGGCGTCGGCGACGCTCTTTGTGATATCCTTGCCGGCAATGGTCCGTGTCTTATTATTCACGAAATCTCATCCTAATGACCGGAACCCGTTGACCAGTTTCAGGTTTTGGAAGCTCCGAAAACCGTGCTCACCGCCTTCGTATCCATAGCCGCTCTGTTTGACGCCCCCATATGGCGCATCTGCGGAAACGCCTTTTAGATAATTTACACTGAGAGCGCCTGCCGAAAGACCGCTGATCAGCGCCCGTTTCGCGTCGGCGGCGCCGGTGAAGAAGTAGGCGGCCAAGCCATACTCGGTGGCGTTGGCTTCTTCGATCGCCTCCTCGATCGTGTCGAATGGCGCTACGGTGAGGATCGGCCCGAACGGCTCGTCATGAAGCATTTTCGCATCCTTTGGCACCCCTGTCAGGATGGTTGGTGGCCAGTAAAAACCGGGCTGGTCGGGGCGGATGCCGCCAGTTTCGATGCGGGCGCCGCGATCGACCGCATCCTTGACCAGACGCTGCATGGCCTCGATTCGTCGCGCGTTTGCCATTGGTCCCATCTCCGTCGCCGGGTCGTCCGGCGGGCCGATCTTGATCTTGCGGGCGGCTTCCGTCATCCGGGATAGGAATTCCTCATAGAGGGTCCGCGCGACAAGGATCCTGCTCGGCGCATTGCAGCTCTGGCCCGCGCACTCGAACTTATATTCCGAAATTGCAGGTACGGCGTTTGCCAGGTCGGCATCCTCGCATACAACGACCGGGGAGTGCCCACCGAGTTCAAGAATGCACCGCTGCAAGTTATTCGCGGCAAGCTTGGCGAGCTGTCTTCCAACCTCGGTAGACCCCGTGAAAGTTAGGACCTTCACGATCGGCGAGCTGAGGAGATGCCGGGATATTTGGACAGGCACGCCAAAGACGAGATTGACCACGCCGTCCGGGATACCCGCTTGTCGCAAGGCTTCGACGAAATGGACAGCCGCGCTTGGTGTCTCTTCAGCCGCTTTTAGGATCACCGGACAGCCTGCCGCCAAAGCAGGGGCGAGCTTGCGGGCGATGAGAACGGCGGGATAGTTCCAAGGCGTAAAGGCAGCAACGACTCCAAGGGGCTCCGGGACGATCATCCTGTTCGGGCCCATCGGAATAGGGGCCGACAGCTCGTCGGCGTGGGTGCCGTTCCACTCCAGTGTTTCGACAGCGCGCGCATATTCACCTGTCGCTTCGGCAATTGTCTTTCCCTGTTCGGCCGACAGGTCCCTGGCTGCCGCTCCAAGCTTCGCTGCCAAGATCCTGGCGGCTGCTACGAGGATCTCGCCACGATCTTTTGCAGGCCGTGCGGACCAAACCTTGCGGGTCCGCTCTGCCGAAGCAAGGGCCTCATCCAGGTCCGGCGCTGAAGCCGCGGCCACCGAGCCAAATACCTTCTCTGTCGCCGGGTTGATCACCGGCAGAGTAGTTCCGTCACTTCCGGCTCGCCACCTGCCATTGATGAAAAGCTGATAGCTCGTGGCGTTGGACATCGCATGCTCCGCTTGACTGAATTCCTGCCAGTGCGAGACCAGCCGATATCCAGCCTAGGCTCGCTTCTCTGCAGTTTCATCGCGATGGTCACGCCCGGTCAAATATGGAATATCGACCAAAACCATCTCGAATACAGATTGATACGGCTCAGGCAGTCGCGGAGGAGCAATAGCACCTGGAACTTGGTTTGAAGGATGTGCCTAAGTCCGGTCCGGAGCCGTGGCCGACCAGTGCCTGCTCTCGATTAATGTCCTGACGACCTTGGGGATCAGCTTGCGGACCGCAGAAACGGCTGGAGAGCGCTCATCTTTCGGGTTGACGGCAAGCACAACGGAACGGGTAATCACCGGATCAATGATCTTAACCGTCCGGACTTGGCCTTGAGACGCCTCTTTCTGAATGGCCGACGGGGTAAGGATGGAATAGGCTTTTCCTTCCATGACCATATTGATGATCGTAGAAAGGGAGTCGACTTCGAATCTGACGTCCAGCACACAACCGTGTTGCGCAACGACATCAGCCACCGAACGCCTGACATTGTTGTTGCGCATTGGAACCGCCAGCGGGAATGCATGCAGGTCGGCGAGCGGTATCGACTCTTCGAAAGGCGGTTCACCCGGAGGCACCGCCAGGCAAAACTCTTCGCGGGCCAGCACCGTCATTGGCCCTACGCTCTCCGCAGTGCGGTACAGGACTGCCAGATTGAAGCGGCCAGCAGCCATCCACTCCTCCAGCGGTCCCGTCATGCCCTCGATCATCTTAAGTGAGATCCTCGGCAATTCGGTTCTCATCGATTCAAACAAGGGACCGCTAAGGACGCGAGCGGCTCCGGACGGAATGCCAATGGTCACCTCTCCGGAAGGAGCAGCCACCGAGTTGGTGAGTTCCGCCTCAGTGAGCTGAATTTCCTTCAGGATGATCCGCGCGCGCTCAAGCAATTTTGCACCGGACGCCGTGACACTAACGCCAGTCCTGTCGCGTACCAGCAGCTGGGTGCCGAAGCTTTCCTCCAGTTGACGCACATGCAGGCTTAGAGCGCTTTGAGCAATGTGCAAGATCGCGGCTGCTCTCGTGAAGCTGCCTGCCTCGACTACGCCGACAAAGTATCTTAACTGCCTGATGTCCACGATGAACACATCCAACCGGGCATGATCCCCAGTGCTTCATATCTATCTCGAAACGAGATGGTCGACAAGTCACAAAACTGTCGCACCAGTTCGAAACAGCCTGTCCGGCAGCTGATTGAGGCTCAGTTATTGTTGGCGAGAGCCAGTATCTCGTGGGCGCGCCGAACCACTGGCGGATCTATCATCTTACCATTTAATGAGAATGCAGATAGTCCACGCGTGGCGGCATCGTTTTCCGCCGCGACGACACAACGGGCCCACTCGAGTTCCTGTGCGCTTGGCGAGAAAGCCTCATTGAATATGGCCACCTGTGTCGGATGGATCGCCAAAGCTCCGGCAAAGCCAAGCCGTCGCGCATGCGCTGCGGCTTCACGAAGCTTATTAGTGTCCGAGAACTCGCCGATGCTTCCAATAAAGCCCAGCGGGAGCAACCCGGCCGCACGGGCGGCAAAGAGAACGGAAAGGTTCGGCGCCAAGAGGAGGTCAAAATCCGGGGCGCCGCCAACAGCAGCACTGAAGTCTTCAGGACCAAGCGCCATTGCGACCATCCTTGAATGCGCCGACGCAATGGCCGCGAGCCTTTGCAAGGCGCCAGGCGTCTCGATCTGGGCAAGGAACCGGATGCGTCCCAGTGGAAGATTTCTTTCTCGTTCAAGGTCTGAAACCGCATTCGCGATCTCTAAAACCCACTCTGCCGAATCCGTCTTCGGAAGGACAAGTGCCGCAACACCCGCCATCACGGCTGCATCGAGATCGGCCGCCAACGCGCGCAAACCATGGTTCACGCGGACCAAAACAGATGCGCCCTTGCGCGCCACCTTTGCCACGGATTCGGGAAGCTGCCGCCGTGCCTCGCCTTTCTGATCCTCGGGAACGGAGTCCTCCAGGTCGAGAATGAAGCCATCTGCCCCGCGCTCATGGGCCGCCTCGACAAAGCGCGGAACGTGCGCGGGAACGAAGAGCAGGGATCTCCAGCGGGGTACAGACATCGGGCCTTCAAAGGCCGGAAGGGTGTCCTTCATCATGCAGCCGCCTCTGCGGTTGATTTTGGCTGGGACACTAGCAGTGACCTTGCTGGGCGGCCGATGCGCTGGGATGCCCAGAAGTATGCACGCTCTATGCAAATCGCGAGCGCGCCCATCTTACCGACAATATGCGCGCTCACTCTGATGCGGCTCTTTCGCGCGAACGCCCCAGAACCTCTTCGCGGACAGCCTCGGTGTGGGCGCCAAGAGCCGGCACCGGGCGCAGCGAGGGGCGCTCGGAGTTGAAGATCGCCGCCGGCGCAATCGTCTCTACAACTCCTTCAGGTGTGCCGACCTCAACCCTGCGAACGTGGGGATGTTTTGAAACATCGGCCACTTCGTTCAGTCGGCCATACGCCAGACCGGCCGCTTCAAGCTCCTGCATTGCTTTGTGGCAGGACAGTTTTGAAAACCGCCGTTCAATGATCTCATCAAGTTGCGCACGGTGACTGAGACGCTCCATATTATCAGCAAAGCCAGGTGCTCGTGTAAGCCCGGGCTGCTTCAGGAATTTCTCGCAGAAGTTTACCCATTCGCGGTCATTCTGAACCGAAAAGATGACCTCTTTGCCATCGGCACAACGGTAGGCGCCATACGGGGCAAGCGACGGGTGTTTCACGCCGGCGCGTATCGTGTGGTAGCCGCTATAGTCGTTTTGCAAAACCGGAACATTCATCCAGTCGGCGACGGCATCGAACAGTGACACCTGAATACTGGTCCCTTCAGCGGTGACCTCGCGATGATAGAGGGCCTGAAGAATGGCGCTATGCGCCGTCATGCCCGCTGAGATGTCGCAGACCGAGACCCCTGCACGCGCGGGCCCTTGTTGGTTGCCGGTGATCGCGCATAGACCTGTTTCGGCTTGGACGATGAGATCATAAGCCTTCAAGTGGGAATACGGCCCTTTGTCCCCAAAACCCGAGATATCGCAAGTGATCAGACGCGGATATCGGCGACGCAGATCCGCAGACCCGAAACCCAGTTTTTCGATGCTGCCGGGCTTCAGGTTTTGGATGAAGACGTCGGCAGCGCCGATGAGTAATTCCAGGACATCCCGGTCCGTCTCCGACCTCAGGTCGAGGCAAACCGACTCCTTACCCCGGTTGAGCCAGACGAAGTAAGCGCTCTGTCCCCGCACCAACTTGTCGTAATTTCGGGCAAAGTCCCCTTCCGGCCTCTCGATCTTGATGACACGTGCGCCGGCGTCTGCAAGACGAGACGATGCATAAGGCGCGGCAACGGCCTGCTCCACGGCTACCACAGTGATCCCCTCAAGAGAGTTCGGCATCACGACACCGCGCTTTTCATCCCAGCGTTTTCGTTTGGAGTCCGACGACGATTCAGCATCACGAGCAATCGGTTCTGTTCGTTCCCGACGATGGAAAATGCCTCGTCGACACCCATTCCGGGCTTTGCGAGCATCATGTCCGCCTGGGTTGCAACCGATATGTGGACCGAAGCCCGGGCGGAGAAATCAGTCTCAGTGCAGCTTCCCCCGACATACGCTCCCACCTTGTTCCCCTTGCACAGAAGAACGGCACGCGCCGTGTCGGCAATTGAGCCCACATCCGGGGCCTTGATTTGAACGAGATGCGCGGCCTTCGCCTCGGCAAAGAGCCGAATATCCTCAAGCGTATTGCACCTCTCGTCCACGACAATGCGAGCTCCGGAGCCCCGGTCATTCAGGATCGATACAATTCGAGCGTAGTTATCAATTTGGGCCTGTGTGGAACCAAAGTCCGCCGGGCACTCGATGTTGAGCGTGAAATCCGGAACCGTATCGGCAACCCTGCAGATAAAGTCGGCGATGCGTTGCGGCTCCAGACCGATTTCCTGACCGATCCAGCCATACACATCGAAATGCAACACCGGCTGATACCCCGCGCGCCCGATTTCCCGCGTGCGCGTTGCAACCCACTTGACGAAATCCATGAAGGTCTGGCCGTTGACGCCGAATTTCTGACGTGAGTTGATCAGGCCGTGGGGAAGGACATCCACGGCCTTCAGAATCATCTTATCCACGTTGATTTCGCGTGCGTCACCGCTCTGGCAGTAAATCGGAATCCTGCGCGTCGGCAGCGGCAAATCAAACTCGGCGCATATGATCTCCGCCATGGTCTTCCGATGAAGGTGGGCGGCTGCGCGAAGAAGCGCTTGGCTCACGCCGTACTCAGCAGCCAGAGGTAACCGCCGATGTTCGAAGGGTTCAAAAACCTTTGCGCAAGAATCACGAAACCGAGAGGCATCGACATCAAGAAGCCGCGGTGCGACAACGCGCGACATTAGATCTGAGATTTGATTGGTGTCGAACAGAGGGTCGCGTCCACCGGCACCAGAGTACTGGACGCTCATCATGTCACCCCAAACAACGGTGTCGTCTGTAAGGACGAGCCCCAGACTGAGCGAAGATGCTGGAATGCGAATCGAGTCGAACCCAGGCGTTGTCGGTTCGCCGACATAGATGAAGCCGTCCTGGGTCGCCCCGGACCTAATGGCAGCTTGATCGTCATAAAAGAATGCGCCGTTGCCAGGCGCAAGGAGGACGTCTTTGATCTGCACTTTTCTTCGCTCGATCTCTATGGGACCGCATTGGCGGCCTGATGCAGTTTCGTTCGGTTGCGTGCCAAGTATGCGCCGTGTGGCAATCCGTTCGCCAATATAATGTCCCGGACGGTGCCATCGCGTTTGGAGATGGCCCCTGCCCAAAGAAAAAACCGCCGTCGCTGCGATCTACCAAGTCCTGTCTTTACAAGCGAGTGTCTATCGACTTTGGTAGCGGCTCCGCAGTTCAAGCGGCAACCGCGGTCCGCGCCTACCCCAGGGCGGTAGTATCCTCGCTGGCCGCTCTTTAAACACCCGCACATTCCGAGTAAGATCACAAACAGTGCAGTTGCCCCTCATGTCCTGTGCACGCGAACTCTCCCGATCTCGCGATATCTCAAGGGGACCGTAGTCAGCGTTCTCAATCCAGCATCGAATTTGAGGCATGTCGATAATGCCGTCCCATCATGCTTCGGTCGAAGACCAGATGCTGCATTCGAACCACCCAATCGCATCAACCGTTCTGCGTAACGGCTTACCCGCGGGCGCGTCGGTGTCAACCATAGTGCAAGTTCATCGACGGGTAAGCATGCACCGAGCAATACGGTTTGGTTGCAGCGCTACTGATTTGGGACTTCTGGGTTCTGCGCAATCAACAACATGTAAATTATCGATTTTTACAGCTTTATCTGGAGTAACCTCAAACAACATCCTGTCACCGACATAGCAAAACCCGATCTTAATATTTTTTCGAAGCGAACGCGTGTTTGTTTGGCGAATGAATCCAGTCACTTTCTCAAGCTTTAGACGCTCGAAAGCAAATTGGACTACTGCCCTGCCGGCCTCGACCGCGATCCCTTTCCCCGAGGCCGCAAGGTGGAGACAGGTTACGAGTCCCACGTTATTCGGACCTTCGGGCAAATACGGGCCGCTGCATATCAATCCACAATAGCCAGCGAATTTTCTGGCTTGGCCTTCATCCTTGACGAACACCATCCATACGCCGAAACGATTGTGCTGCCAATGATTGATGAACTGAAGCAGTGCAGCTTTCGATTGCTCTATCGTCGGATAGACTCCATCCCCGATGGCGTTCACCACGAAAGGATCGCTATGAACTCCATGTAGAAGAAGCTCGTCGCTATGCGACGGCGGCCTTAGGATCAGGCGCGGCGTTTCTAGGATGTGCATGAGAAGCTTCCTTTCTGAGCCGACACTTATAATTGAGCGGCACCTACAACAAACGTGGGACTATGATCTTACAGAATGCGCGTTCCTTGGATTAAAGTTCTAAGAAATCTCCGCAATAATCCTGTTTCCGGAATGCTGAAGGTTCTTTAAATTCGCTGAGAGGCGCGGCCATTGCACGCTGATGATGTTGCTGAAGTCACGCAAGGAGATTTGCATCCCTAGCCTGGGCGCGGGAAGTCGAGAATGACACCCTTGGCGTAGGCCCATAGGCAAGCAGAGTTCGTCGGAGAGCTGACCGGCGACGCGGTTCAGTTCGCGCTTGCGCAAGATCGCCAGCATGTTGGCGCGGTAGGTCGTCCACACGAAGGTCCTGAACATGCGCCACCAAGCCCGTCTTATGATAACGGCGTGTTTTAAAGAGGCTGGCTGATGTAGCTTAGCGATTGACTTGGCGTAGGACTCGGTTGTCTAAGCCAGCCCTGCCACCGCCTCTCGCGAGCCACACCCGCAATGACCGAAAATGCGTTGCTGCCGCTGTCTTTTCCAGCTGTTGGACACAAGAAGATCACAGCTGGTTTGACGGCGGACGATGCCAATGGCAAGGGCATGATGGTGCGCGGGCCAAACTCGTAGTCCTCCAGTGGAAGACTGGACAAAACCGGGCGCTCGACGGTCTCGAATAGTTGCCGGCGATTGACGCTCAGCCGCCGCATTACATATCTTTGATGCATCGAGTGCCGGGCAATGGCGGCTTGGCCTCAGCCTGCGAGAAGAAGGTCTGATTGCGCAGACGCCCCAGAAGTACGCATCCGGTGAAGACCGCAGACGTGCGCATCCGGCAGCCAGGAGAACCTGAGCACCGGAGTGCTGGGGTCAAGCTTTCTTTGGGGAGACGCGATGATATTCTTCGAGGAGGAGTTTGACCTCCTCGATGCCTTCATCGGTGAAGGCCAAGATCCCGTCGTCATCGTTGGCGCCGTAGATCCAGATGACGCCGTCCTCGGGCTCGAGACCGAGGGTCAGGTCCTGGATGAGCGCTTCGCTGACGCCGAGGTCCCTGGCGACACGATCGACGGTGTAGACGTGATGCACCTTATTGCGCTGCATGATCAGGCCGCCGCTGGTTGGGTCCGCAATTTTGCGGATCTCCAATTCCACGGCAGCAAATCATCGATCCGATGGGCCGGATAGGCGGGCAGTCGGGCGAGGACGTCGGCGAGCCAGGCCTGCGGGTCGACATCGTTCATCTTGGCGCTGACGATCAGGCTGTAGAGAACGGCCGCGCGCTGTCCGCCGCGATCGGAACCGCAGAAGAGCCAGGACTTTCTGCCGAGAGCGATGCCGCGCAGGGCTCGCTCGGCTGCATTGTTGGATAGGCAGATCCGCCCATCATCGAGGAACCGGGTGAAGGATGACCAGCGGCGCAGCATGTAGTTGAAGGCCTTGGTCAGATCGTGTCCGCGCGAGAGCTTGTCGCGCGTCTCGATCATCCAGCGCTCGAGTTCGGTGACCAGCGGCGCGCTCCGCTCCTGGCGCACGGCGTGGCGTTGGGCCGGCGACAGGCCGTTGATCTCGCGCTCGATATCGAACAGGGCATCGATGCGCTTCACGGCTTCAACCGCTAGCGGATAGACCAGGTTGGGCTTCTCGCCGTGCGCCTTCTTGCGCGCAGCCGCTTCGATATCGGCCAGTTCGAACACTTTGCGCCGGCTGTGGGCCCAGCAGCTGGCTTCCAGAACAGGCGCCGGCTGACGGCCCGTCGCATAGAGATCGCCATAACCGCCATAGGCATCGGCCTGCAGAATGCCGCTCCAGCCGGCGAGATGCGCCGCGGGATGTTCGCCTCGGCGATCGCGGGAATAGTAGAACACCACCGCCGGCGGATCGGCGCCGCCGAACGGTCGGTCATCACGCACATAGGTCCATAATCGGCCGGTATCGGTCTTGCCCTTGGCCAGGACCGGCACCGTCGTGTCGTCGCCGTGCAGACGTGAAGCGGCCAGCACATGGGCTTCGAGCCGCTTGAACAGCGGCATCAGCGCCGCGACGCCGGCGCCGACCTGGTCGGCGAGCGTCGACAGGCTGAGCGGCACGCCTTCGCGCGCATAGCGTTCAGCCTCGCGGTTGAGCGGCTGATGCTGGCCGAACTTCTCGAACAGGATCATCGCCAGCAGGCCCGGACCGGCCCAGCCCAGTGGAGTGGCGTGGAACGGCGCCGGAGCCTGGCTGATCGCCTCGCAGTCGCGGCAGGTGAACTTCTCCCGCACGTGCTGGATCACCTTCCATTGCCGCGGCACCACCTCCAGCGTCTCGGTGATATCCTCACCCAGCTTGCGCAGCCGATGACCGCCGCAGCAATGGCAAGCGGCCGGCGCCGGCTCGACCACGCGTTCGCGCGGCAGATGCTCGGGAAATGGCTGGCGCGCCGGTCGCTTGCGCATGTAAGGCGCCACCTCGGTGGTCCGGGCCGCGGCCTGTTCGGCGGCGATCTCGTCTTCCGTCGCGGTGCTCTCGAGTTCCTCGAAGGTGAGTTCCATCTGGTCGTGCAGGCGGGCTGAGCGTTCAGAACTCTGACCATGCAGCGCCCGCTGCAGCTTCCGGATCGTCAGATGCTGATGCGCGATCAGCGCCGCATCATCCGATGCCTTGGCCCTGGCGACCGCCAGTTCGGCCTCGACCAGCGCAGCGCGCGCGGCCTCGTCTTCGGCTCTGGCCAGCGCCGCGGTCAGCGCTGCTCTCAGCGCGCCAATATCGTCCGGAACAGCATCCTGGGCGGTGGCAACCATGCCCTGGAGTGAATCATAAAACGCGTCCGCTGACTCGCGGAAAATGGCGCAAACTCAAAGAAAAACTCAGCCCGCGCGCTGCGGGCGGAACGTGTGAAGCGGGTTGCGCCAATCGATCCCGTCGAGCATGTAGGGGAGCTGCGCCGGTGATATGGAAACCGTGCCGTCCGCCGGCGACGGCCATAGAAACCGGCCCTTCTCGAGCCGTTTTGCATACAGCGACATGCCGAGCCCATCATGCCAGATAATCTTGATCAGATTGGCGCAATTATCGACATTCTGCATATGGTTTTCGCTTTGCGACGGTTGCCTATCGCTGGCATCCGTTGTTTGGGAGCACGTTGCAGGTTTCGCCATTTCGTCGTGGGAAGGCGTTGACGTGCATCTACACGGAGGAGCGTCCTGACCTTTGCCGCGAACTCCCGAATTGGATGTTCGACGCCGGCTACTGCGCGGGCATGACGCTCGGGCGACCCGAAATCGGCATCGAGGGTCTCAATGAGTTGACGATCGTCCTGACGGCGCTCGGCGCGAATCGCAAGCAAGGCGCACAATCCCGCCCTTCAAGGAAGAAGGAGAGGGACGGTGCGAAGAAGCCGATATCACAATCGCGCGCAGCTCATCCTGCAGCTGGAGCGTCAAATTCCTCATCCGCCAGTGGGCAAAAACACAAAGGGACTGGTCGAGACATTGGCCGACCTTCTGCTGGAAGCGCTGGCGGCCGAAGCGGATCAGGGAGGCGGTGATGAACCCGAAGATCACGCCTGATCACCTCGCCCGCTCGGCGGTAGTTTACGTTCGTCAATCGACCATGTCGCAAGTGACGGGCAATCTGGAAAGTCAGCGCCGGCAGTATGACCTGGCGGGAGCCGCAGAAGCGGTCGGCTTTGCATCGGTGACGGTGATCGACGACGATCTTGGCCGCTCGGGGTCCGGCCTGATGCAGCGACCCGGCTTTGAGCGGCTTGTCGCCATGGTCTGCTCCGGCGATGTCGGTGCGGTCTATTGCATCGAGGCGTCACGACTGGCGCGTAACGGACGGGACTGGCATCATCTGATTGACTTGTGCGCGCTGGCCGGCACGCTGGTCGTCGATCCGGATGGCGCATACGATCCGCGGCTCGTCAACGACCGCCTGCTGCTTGGGCTGAAGGGAACGATGTCGGAATACGAACTGAGCCTGATGCGACAGCGCGGCATCGCCGCCCGTGACTCCAAGGCCAAGCGTGGGGAGTTCCGCTTCATGCTTCCGCCAGGCTTCTGCTGGAGCGAGGCCGATAAGGTCGAGATCGATCCTGACGAGCACGTGGCCGACACCATCCGGCTGGTCTTCGCGAAGTTCCGCGAGTTGGGCAGCGCGCGGCAGGTCTTCTTATGGCTGCGATCGGCAGACATTAAAATGCCCGTGGTCCGGCGCAATGTCGAGGTTTGCAAACTCGTCTGGAAGCCTCCCGCCTACCACAGTGTCATGCAGATTCTTCACAATCCGCTTTATGGCGGCGCCTACGCATTCGGCAGAACGGCGCAGCGGACACGGATTGTCGAGGGGCGCGCCCGTAAGGCCAGCGGCTTCAGGAAGTCTCGCGACGAATGGCATGTGTTGTTGCGTGACAATCATCCTGGTTACATCAGCTGGCAGGAATACGAGGAGAATCAGAAGCTCCTGCTCGAGAACGCGCATATGAAGAAGAACTGCGCGCGCAAATCTGCACGTGGAGGCCGCGCCCTGCTCACGGGATTGATGCGTTGTGGGCGATGCGGACGAATGATGCGCGTCTTCTATGGCATGGCGAAAGGCAACGCCCATCGCTACCAGTGCCGCGGCGATGATGCCCATGTCGGCGCTGGCCTGTGCATCGGCATTGGCGGTCTGCGGATTGATCGCGCCGTCGCCCTGCAGATCCTAGAAGCCGTCTCCGATCGTGCCGTGGAAGCCGCGATCTTTGCTTCGGAGCAGGCCGAGCGTTCGCGAAAGGACATCGTTGCCGCCGTCGAGCGGGAGCTGGAAGCAGCCCGATACGATGCCTCGCTGGCCGGGCGTCGTTACGAACTGGTCGACCCCGCCAAGCGCCATGTCGCACGCGAACTCGAGGCTCGCTGGAACGATGCGTTGGACCGCGTGGCCACACTGGAGCGCCGGATCGCGGAGCTGTCGGCTCTGTCGGCGACACGCCCAAAGGTCGATCGCGCCCGTTTGCTTCAGCTTGCCCATGATCTACCGGCGGTATGGAACGCACCCTCAACCGACACTCGGACCAAGCAGCGCCTTATCCATATCCTGGTTCAGGAGATCGTATGTGATCTCGATGAGGCGACCAACGAAGCCGTGCTGCTGATCCATTGGACCGGCGGGCGTCACACCGAGGTGCGTGTTGCCCGCGTCAAGACCGGCCGTTGTCCAGATATGGCGCCGAGCGCCGTCGAAGCACTGCGCAAACTCGCCGGACACTGGCCAGATCGCGAGCTTGCCGTATCGCTCAACCGGATGCGCTGCAAGACCGGCGATGGCGAGACCTGGACGACGGTGCGCGTGCGCGAAATGCGCGAGCGGCTCGGCATACCCGGATACGATCCAGCCAAGGCTGATGGCGAAATGATCAGTCTGATGAAAGCCGCCGAACGGCTTGGCATCTGCGTCGGGTCCGCGAAAAGCTTGGCTCTCAAGGGCATCCTGCCGGCGAAACAGATTCTGCCCGGTTCGCCCTGGCTGGTCCCGGTTGAAGCACTCGCTTCAGAAGCGGTGCGCATAGGGGTGCAAGGTATCGTCGCTCGTCGACCGAAGTTCTACGAGCAATATCAATACGATAAAGTCGTCCGACTGCCCGGACTCTGACAAGGGGATGCATTATGAAACGAACTGCCCGCTGCGGCCGCGGAAGACATAAATATCGCCGGCATGCGGGTCCCGGCCCAGCGTCTCCTGAACCTGCAGAGCGAGGCCTTGCATCCCGCGACGCATATCGGTCCGGCCGGCCGCCAACCAGATCCGCACCTGGCTCGGAACCGGGATCATGAAACGCCCAGCGCCTTCACCATCGCTGCCGCCAGTGTTGGCGGCGTGGTCAGCGGAATCCGCAGCCGCACCTTGCCGGCGACCTCCAGCTCGATCACCGCTGGGGATGCCGCCGGCCGCGAAACGGCGACAGGCTCATCGGGAGCCACGACAACTTCGGCAAAGCCCGTCTCGCGGGCTCTCACCGTGCGGCGCCACTTATAGATCAGGCTGGTCGCGACATCGTACTGACGCGCTACCGCCGCCACTGTGGCCCCGGGCGCGAATGCCGCGGCCAGTATCCGGCACTGATCCTCTTCACGCCAACGACGACGACGCTCAGGCCCGGTCAATAACGTCACATGGCTCATGCTGTGCTGCTAACTTCGCTCGTAAGGGCGACCTTAAGAGCGCAGCCTCGCTACCGTGCCGTCCTCTCGCAAGGCGGCCTTCGCCGGAGGGTATCCCCCAGAATGCAGGACTGGGCGAAACGCATGGCGTTCTCGGCTTTCTATTTGTCCCTAGTCGCCCGTGCCCTCCTTGGCGCCATTGCGACTGAAGAGCTTGTGCTCAAGCGCATCGTCGGCCAGCTCCCCCTGCAAGGGCCAGCTGAATCCAACCGCCGCTGCGCGCTGCAGATTACCCTGCACAATACTGCGCGCTGTCCCAATACTACCGCAATCTCGCGCGAGTTCGTCCCGCTTCCAGCAAGACGCAGCATTTGTCTCAATTGTCTCATGATCAGCCTTCTCTTTGCCGGTACCAAAATCTTCCCGTTTATCGCGGAGCATTGGATGTCAAACTTGCTGACCCGGGAGGTAATATTCAGTGCCGAAAACCGGCCGGCTTTTGATGGAATGGTGGCCGGCTTCGGGTCGGAATCCGCAAAGCTGCCATCCAGGCGATCGCGCAGCGCGAGCATCAGTCAGGCGAGAAACAGCGCCAGATCGAGTTGGCGCTCGAACAGGCGCGATATGAGGCAACCAGAGCGCGTGTGGACACGGTCGACTTGAGAATCGTCGGTTGCTCACGAACTCAAGCGCCGGTGGAACGGCGCCCTCTCGCGGCCGTACGCGCACTCGAGGAAGAACTGGAGGCCTGGTTCGACAACGGCTGGCGCCGAGGAGCGCCAGCGCCGGGCCGACCTGGAAGTCGCCTTGCATCATACGGCGATCACTGCCGTCACGCGGCGGTGCCATCAACATCGACTCCATTTGCCCCCTGTCACAGGCGCGAATGCACGCTAGAGTTCGGCGGCAAGGCGATCTTTCAGCAGAGACGTCGCGCCGATCTCGCTCGGGATCAACCCACTAGGAGAGGTAGGCGCGGTGGCAAATGGAGACATGGTAACACTACCCACCTTGTCACAGTAGGATAGCTTTGCACGGTGAAAAAGGCCGCAACTTTGGAGAATGCCACCATGAGTGAAATAGACTTGATCGATAAAGTCATTCCACGTACGGATGTCGTTAAATGCACAGCGCGCATCGGCGCTGAAATCAGGAACATCAAGCTGTCGGCCGATTTGCCGGACCAGGCCATCGCTGCGATAAACGGTCTGGTGCTTGAGCACAAGGTCATCTTCTTCCGCGACCAGGGTCATCTCGACGACGCCGAGCAGGAGCGCTTTGCTCTTCGTTTCGGGAAGCTATCGCCATATCCAGAGGGAACGATGCCGATCCTCGAGGTTGATTCCGCAGGAGGAACCCATTCTGACATTTGGCACATCGATTGGTCCTGCATGGATGCCTATCCCAAGATTTCGATGCTGCGAGGCGTTGTGATCCCACCAGTCGGCGGCGACACGGTGTGGTCAAACACTGCGGCCGCATATCTCGACTTGCCGCTGCCCCTCCAACGGCTTGCCGACGACCTCTGGGCTGTTCACAGCTTTCCCGGAGCTTCTAAGAGGCCTTATGCGGAGCCCCTTACCGGACCGAGGATCGAGACCAAGCATCCCGTCGTACGCGTCCACCCCGAGACCGGCGAGCGCACGCTGGTGCTCGGCTCTTATGTAGCACATTTCGTTGGCGTCTCGAAATACGACGGCGAGAGGCTGTTCGATCTATTTGAGTCTCATGTCACAGCGCAGGAAAACACGGTGCGCTGGAAGTGGAAGCAGGGTGATGTTGCTATCTGGGACAACCGAGCCACGATGCATTGTGCGACTAGGGATTACGGCGACCAGCGCCGCGTCGCCAGCCGTGCGACCATCGAGGGCGAGGTGCCCGTCAGTGTCGACGGCCGGTACAGCGTTGCGCGTTTTAAATTTGGCGGCGAAGTGAGAAACTGACCCCCTAACGAAGCTTAGAACTGACCCCTCTGTCAACGAGGAGAGATGGACGACCGATATCTCAGCGCACCTGCATCGTCGCGAACGATGCAGGGCGCGGAAATGCTTCAGGCTGACGAGGTGGTGGCGATGTTGCGGCTGCACGATTGGTGGGTGCCAAGCGGCTTTCCAGATTTGGATACGCGCGCAACACGGCGCGCCTGGATGATTGGTTACGCGAGCGCTTCTTCCATTCCGATCAAGAACGCGAATGGACGTGAAGCCGGGCGTTATCGGCTCGCCGACCTAGATTAAGCCGTCCTGGATTGTGCCGGTCCTAATAGCAGCCTGGTCGTCATAGAAAAATGCGCCATTGCCAGGCGCGAGGAGGACGTCTTTGACTCTGCACTTCAATTCGCTCGATTCTTTCCGGATGGCGTTCGCGGCGGATGCAGTTCGATCCCCCTACGCGCCAACTATGCGCCACTTGGCCTTGAGTTCGCCTATATAAAGTCCCGGACGGTGCCATCGCGATAAAGTCCCGGACGGTGCCATCGCGTTTGGAGATGGCTGGCGCCCTCCGCCGTCGGAAAAATCCAGCGTCGATATGATGGACCCATTTGGAGGCCAGTCTCAAAGGGTGATTTTTCGGGCCGAAATTGGCTTCCATCGGGGAGCGTCTCTGATTCTTTAGCGCATCTCAACAAGCAGGATCATTGACTGTCAAACTGGCGTACCTTGAAGATCGCAACCCTGGTCGCCGGACTTCGTGCCAGCGGCCGGTAATCAAGGCGTTGAAACAGATCCTTCAACCAAATTTATAGAATCTTTGCGAGCGCAAATCGCTGAGAATAGTAGGTTGAGCGCAAAGTTTGAGGCCAGGCACGGCTAAAGCAGTTGATGCCTGTTTACGATCGTACCGCCGCAAAGCACGCAAGGGAAGTTGACGCCAATGGCAAGAAAAGCGCTCATCCTGGTTGAAGGTCATAGGGTTAATGGTCTGCTATACGTCCAAGCGGCCCAGCGTCTTGGTCTTCATCCGATTACTCTGTCGGCCGAGCCAACTCAGTACGACTATCTTGCGGCGGAAAGGCTTGAGGCAATCCGTGTCGATACAGACAATTTCGATGCGCTGATCCGCGAATGTTCCCGGCTACGTGCGACCTATGACATTGCGGGCATTACTGGCTTTGCGGGCGACGACGAGTCGATCTATACGACAGTTGGCAAGCTCTGCCGGCATTTCGATCTACCGGGACCGAACCCCGGATCGATTGAGCGATGCTGCGACAAATTCGTTCAACGTCAGCTCCTTGCAGAGGCCGACGTTCCAATACCTGCTTATCGCGTGGCGGCGAGTGCAACAGACGTGGAAAGCTCTGCCGCGGAGATCGGCCTGCCGGTGATTGTAAAGCCAGCCGTAGGCAGCGGCAGTATCGGTGTCCGACTGTGCCGCAGCGTTGATGAGTTAGCCGAACATACGAGCTACCTATTGGGCGGGAAGCATATATGGCGGTCTTCGCCGAGGATACTGGTCGAAGAATTCGCACAAGGCCCACACTATAGTGCTGACATGATGGGAAATGAACTCATTGGGATTTGTGCCGCTGAATTCGGCCTCCCACCGCATTTCGTCTTTCGTGGGTACACCCATCCGGCCCCGCTGACTGATGAGGAGCATGAGCGTGTCGCCAATGTTTCGCTGAGCTGTTCGCAAGCTCTCGGGCTTGGCTGGGGGCCATGGTCCGTTGAATTCCGGTGGACGAAGCGTGGGCCAGTCGTCATTGAAGTCAATCCGCGTCTTGCGGGTGGGCCCAATCCTCGGCTGGTTCAGCTGGCTTACGGTGTCGATCTCATCACGGCGCACATTGAGCTTGTTATCGGCGAGAAATGGAATTTGAACAGAAGGCATTCGCATGCCGCGGGCGCGCGGTTTCTGGTGCCTGATCGCGATGGCATCCTGGATTGGATCACCGGCGACTGTCAGGCGGCTGCTGTGCCAGATGTCGCCGAGGTCGCGTTGTATGTTGAGCCCAAGATGCCGATCGTCAGGAAAGGCGATCACCGAGACCGCATCGGGCATGTCGTTGCCGCTTCATCCAGCCTTGCTCAGACAGAGGCGATACTTGAGCGTGCTGTCGACTTAATTAGTTGGTCGATCTCACCATTTCCGACTCTGGGCGAACAAGGACAGTCAGAAGCCTCTCACCTTCCCGCACGAGCGGAGGTGGCGCTACCGAAAAAGCGATCGTAATAGAACATTCTTGCACTCGACAACTGGGGGGAGTTGCAGCTCAATAAGCTGTCGTCCTTCTGGCACCACCACGCCATCGAAGCGCCACGGTAACCGGTGGCCAGCCGTCGGCTCGGCGGCAATGATCAGATCCGGATTGAGCGCAATGGCACGCGCGACGCCCACGCGTCTGGCCTGCCCGCCGGAAAGCTGATGGGGGTGGCCACGAGCAAGATCCGTCGGCAAGACGTTCCGTTTCGGCTCCGGCATCGCGATCGCTTAATCCATGGATGCGGAAAGGCTCCGACAGGAGCGATTGTACGGTCAGCCGTGGCGAAAGCGAGCCGATGGGATCCTGGAACATCATTGTCATGCGCCACAGATACGGCTTACGTTCGGCCACGCTCAGTCCAGTGAGTTCCTCTCCCTCGAAGCGAATGCTGCCGCTCTCAACCCCATGATCGCGCGCGCAACTGTGGACTTGCCCGAGGCGCTTTCGCCCACAATCCAAGGGTCTCGCCCTTGCGGATTTCGAAGGACACGCCGCAGATACCGCTGTCGACGAAAGGACGCTTCGTACCCCGTGGCAAGCGCCTTCAGTGGGCCCATGGTGCGGAAGAACGCAGAGATCCTGGACGCGGCGCAGCGCGCTCATACTGATACCTTCTGTTCTTCACTGAGCAGATGGCATCGCGCTGTGCTCGAGGCCGATACGCCGTCAGCGGTGCCCTTCGGCATTCGATCGCTGTATGCAAGAAAATCCGGTTGAGTACCGGAAGATGCATCCTTCTTGGACCCCTAGAAGGTTGGGCACCTCGCCGGGAGTGGTCGGCAAAGTGGGCGTCCTTTTTCTGATCCGCCTGGATTGCATTCAAGCAGCGCGCGGGTGTGCCAACCACCTGTAAGGCTGGAGCGTTGAGCGAAACGTTGCGTAGCGCATCAACGCGGCCGTATGGAGTTCCGAAATCGAGATTAAGCCCACGGATGCCGAGAAGCGAAATGCTGGACACGTGCGACGTCGAATCATCGTGTCTCATAGGTCTTTCCGCAGCTTGAATCGAATATATCGCGCTGCGCCCCACCTAGCAGTGTGAAGCCGAGCGTGGCTAGGACGATCGGATGCTGCCAGCGATTACAGCCAGACTGTGTGCTGGATGTACGTATAGCCGTCGTAAAGAGTCGCTCTCCAATCGGGCGTGGGTGGGGGTACGCCGATTCCAAAAAGCTTAGACCTGCTGCTACGGCGATGACGAACGGAATGTCCATACTGACGAGAATTAGAGGCGCTCCGATCACGTTAGGAGCCACGTGAACGCCGAGGATGGGTCGTGCTCGCGCCCCATGCTGCGCTCCGCGGCAATGTACTCACTGTTACGCAGGGCCAGTGTCTGGTTACGGACTACACGCGCGAAGATCGGCACCGACTCTATTGCGAGGATAGAAATGAAAGTGGCCAGACTGGGCCCGAGAAGCGCGATCATCGCCATCGCGAAGATGATGCTCGGAATGGAGCGAATCGTGTCGAAGACAAGAAGGAGCACATTGTCCAGCCAAGGCGGCCCGAACCTGCGATGCGGCACCGAGTGCCAGCGCACTCTCGAGCGAGGCGAATGAGATGAGGGGCGGGATGCGACCGCCCATGATGACTCGCGAAAACGTGTCGCGACCGAGCTGATCCGTGCCCAAAAAAGATCCATTGAAGCGCCTGCCAGACGCCGCCCGACCATAATGCGGGTCGGCTCATGCGTGATGACGGCGGAGCAAAAAGCACGCTGGCCACCAAAAGCACTACAAGCCCCGCACCAAGCACGCCCAGACGGCGTTTGCGCAAGGGCAACGCGGGGGTGCGAAGGCGCTGAGGCCCGCTGCCTGATTGGCTTTGCAGTGGATTCTTCGATGCTCGCCATCCTAAAAATTCTCGCGGGTTCGTGGATCGAGCGCTGCAGCGACCAGATCGGAGAGTGTCGTCGCGGCGACAACAAGGACGCTAGTGACAAGCACGCTGTCCAGCACGACTGGATAGTTTCGCATTTCGAAGCATACTTGATCGCACCGATTCGAAGACGACCTCGATAAAAACGGCAGAAGAGACCGCCATGACAAATGAGGGGTGGCATCGTGGCCACCGCCACGATGCCAACAACCTGATCAATTGCCGATTTACGACGTACAGCCGAGTACCACCCGAAGGGCACGGCATTCGCAACCGCCCATGAGACGAAGATCAGTTCAAGCTGTAGGGTAACGGCTCAAAAACGGGTCGGCCACAGACCTCTGGCTGAACACGTCGAAACCTAGGTTGCGATGGAGCAATCCACCGAAGAACATGGCGATCTGCATGACAAGCGGTTTGTGGAGCCCATTTGCCGATAGAGCTGCGCCCTCATCTCCGGCGTGGAGCGGGGGCCGAGCAGAGCTCGCCCGTCACCGCATGGATCATCAGGAACAGAAACGTCACTGCGATAGCGACGTCGCCCGCCGTCACCCATGTGCTTCGATATCTCTCTCCGCCACCCGGCAACAGCGACGTGATCAGCCATTTCGAGCGGCTCAACTCCAACGTAAGATGTTTTGGCGACCTCACGTTGCCACCGCGCCGGTCGCTATCCACCTCCTCCTAGGATCTGAACAACTCGCCAGACCGCTCGCCCCCGCCGCGCACGATTCACTCGGCTGTCGCGAGCCCTTTTTCAGCACCCTGCTAATCTAAATTGCATCGCGACTTGGATCGGGCTGCCAATCCCGTCTGCGAGACGCCTCATATCGATGCGTCGGGCTTCAGGCTTATCACGCCAACGTCGTTCTCGATGGCGATTTGGGTTCCAAATGGCTCCGAGAGCTTTTGCAGCCGCTCCAGAATAACTCTTGCTTGCGGTGCGGCAGCGAGACGCGGCACTCCTCGATTGGCAAATCTCTTCAAGCGACCGAGCTCAATTGGATAGAGCCTCAATTCGGCAAGCTGGTTCTGTTCGAAGCGGCTGACGGCGACGACGCTCTCATAGTACACGGCGTCGGAGAGTGGCGCTACAATTCCTTCCAACGTCGGGTATCCTATTGCCACCTCGTCGACCGTCAACTCGGCGTCCGTGTGAACGCGTGGGTCTTTGCCGTATGCGTCGAATAAGTCAGCTCCTGCGGGGGTCCGGAGGTCTTCACAGAAGAAATTACCCAAGCTATAAAAGATAGGCCGCCCCTTGTAGATCTCAATGCCTCGCAACTGATGCGGTCCGTGTACAACGTATGCGTCCGCTCCACTATCAATGAGTTTGCGAGCAAACGATTGTTCGTAGTCGGGAGATTCCTGGCTCCATTCGCCGGGCTGGTGCCCGTGGTTCGTGACGATGCAGAAGTCCGAGAACTGCTTACCTCGACGAACGTTTCGTAGAATATCGGCAACATCGCGCGGGTCTGCGTCGAAGCAGTAGCCGGCTTTCTCGCCCATTTCAAATTTCATCTCAAATTCGAGTACGACGCAGCTCCTTTCTTGTTTACTGGGCTTGAAACCTGGCAACATATCACGTAGCCGTCTCAAGCTCTCGAAAATCGCCGGCGGGACTACAATGCTCTTCGTCAAGCGAAGGGCGTTGAGCCCTGCTCTGCCTGGCGCCTCCCCAGCGGCGTTGCAGGCGCGAGCCATCGGCTTGAACGATGCAGCGAATGATACCAAGGCCGCCCGACCCCGGGCAGTTTCCAGGAAGCGAGCCGCGCCGGCTTGTGCGAGATTTTCGCCTGCGCCTGCATGGACAATACCGTTCTCATCAAGCGCGCGACTTGTTTCACGCATGCCTTCAAGGCCCCAGTCCAGTGTATGATTGTTCGCGCGACTAACCATATTGAAGCCCATCGCTTTTAAGTCCGGCCCCAGCTCCGGGGCGCTGACGCAATACGCAGCACACTCAGCCTGCGGGCATCCTTTAGACTGAACATCCAAGATGTTGGTTTCCAGGTTGCCGAAAGTGACGTCGGCCTCATGAAAGATCCTGAGGACATCAGCCAAGCCTGGATGATGTCCTTTTGTTACGGGCCGCGCCAAGAGAAGGTCGCCGACTGCCGCCATCGTGAAGCCGTCTGCAACGTTCGTTTCGATTGAGCCGACCGTATCAATGCCATCGTCCTGCTGGACCGATGGGCGAGTATTATCGTCGGGCGAATTCATGTGATTTCCTATTTTGTTGCAAGCAACATTTGACTGTCGCTGTACTTGCGTTTTCTGATATCTTTAGGATTGGATCATGTGGCTGACCACATGAGCAACAGATGATCGCCTGCTCAGCCGGTTAACTTCTGTCGCCGGGGCGCGCACATGACAGGCCACGACCCGACCGTCGGCCATTGGCACCAATGGCGGCACTTCGATGCGACAACGCTCGACCGCGAGTGGGCAGCGCGGATGAAACGCGCATCCGCTCGGCGGATTGATCGGGCTTGGCACCTCGCCCTCGACGGGAGCCTTCAGCCGAACCCGCGTCGGATCCGGCACCG